>CBDUMN010000004.1:0-65685 GCA_965368335.1 uncultured Rhodospirillales bacterium | reverse complement strand
TCACCCGCAATCGAAACCGTCTCAAAACACAAAAAGAAAAACCCCGCCAAAAAAATGACGGGGTTTGTCAATGGTCTGGGACGCTGTAAAAGCGCCCTTTTCTGCAGAAAATGTTCAACCTTAGGCTGCTTGCTTGATTCCCAGGCTGTTCCATATTTCTTTTAGCGAAGCGACCAGATCATCCATCATCGCATCGTCGTGGAGCGGCGTCGGCGTAAAGCGTAGGCGCTCGGTGCCGCGTGGGACGGTGGGATAATTGATCGGTTGGACATAGTGGCCATATTTTTCGAGCAGGTCGTCGCTTGCCTGTTTGCAGAGCTTGGGATCGCCAACCATGACCGGGACGATGTGGCTGGGCGTTTCCATGTTGGGAATGCCCGCTTCAGTCAATTTCCATTTAAGCGTCGCTGCACGCTCTTGATGCTTAACCCGGAGTTCGTTGTGTTTTTTGAGCCACCGGATGCTGGTTAGCGCTGCGGCCGCTACGCCGGGAGGCATGGACGTGGAGAAAATGAAGGCCTGGCCGTAGGAGCGGGCGAAATCGCAAAGTGCTTCGGAGCCGGCAATATAGCCACCGACTACGCCAACGGCTTTGGCGAGCGTTCCCTGGATGCAATCGATGCGCTCCATCTGGCTATCGCGCTCTGCGACGCCTGCGCCGGTTTCGCCATACATGCCAACGGCATGGACTTCGTCGATGTAGGTAAATGCCCCATACTTCTGGGAGACATCAACAATGTCTTTGATCGGGGCAATATCGCCGTCCATGGAATAGACCGATTCAAATGCGACGATCTTGGGTGAATCGATGGGGGCTTTCTTGAGCAGGTCTTCCAGATGGTTGGGGTCGTTGTGCCGCCAGATTTGTTTGTCGGATTTGCCGTACTTGACCCCGGCGATCATCGAGTTGTGGTTCAATTCGTCGGAAAACATGACGCATCCGGGCAGCATCATGCCCAGTGTCGATAGGGCAGAGAGGTTAGCCGTGTAACCGGCCGAAAACAGTAGCGCAGATTCTTTGCCATGCCAGTCTGCCAGCTCTTGCTCGAGGAGAACGTGGTAGTGGTTGGTGCCGGAAATGTTTCGCGTCCCACCTGATCCGGCGCCGCATTCGTCAATGGCGGTTTTCATGGCATCGACCACCTCGTCATGCTGGCCCATGCCCAGGTAGTCGTTGGAGCACCAGTAGACGATCTCGCTGGTCGAGCCATCGTCGTGGTGGCGGGTTGCTCGAGGAAACTCTCCCCGGTGTCTCACCTGATCGATGAAGACACGGTAGTTCCCCTCCTCTTTGAGTTCCGCAATCTTATCGGCGAAAAACTTTTCGTAATCCATCGTACGTCTCTTTGTCCCAGGGTCACTGATTCTTAAACGGCGTGCGGGGCCGCAAGAACAAACCCGCATTGTAGTATGCTATTGCCCCCACCGGCAAGCGACAGACTTTTTCTGCTTTTTTTTAGCTTAAAGCCCCTCAAGCCATCGTTGAGTCTGATCAAGCGCAGCGCCGAATTTCTCCAGCATTTCCGCAATTTGGCTATCCGTAATGACCAAAGGTGGCGAAAATGCGATGGTGTCACCCAAAGCCCGGACGATCAGCCCATTTTCCTGGGCAAAGGCGACAATTTTAGCCCCTACGGCCAAGTCGGAAGAGAAGGGGGCTTTGGTTTCTTTATCCGAAACCACTTCGACGCCCGCTACCAAACCGACGCCCCTGACCTCGCCGACCAGCGGATGATCGGCAAAGGCGCGCAAACCGTCTTGGAATGCAGGGCTTACCGTTTGAACGTGGCCGATAATATCGTCCTCTTCATAGATGCGGATGGCTTCAAGGGCCGTTGCTGCGGCGACCGGATGGCCCGAATAGGTATAGCCATGACCGAAAACACCGAGTTTTTCGCTCTCATCGATGCAAGCCGAAAAGATTTCTTCGCTGACCAGTACGGCGGATATGGGAACGTAGGCCGACGACAAGGCCTTGGCCGAGGTGATGATGTCGGGCGTTAAGCCATAGGTCTGACTGCCCCACCAGTTGCCGGTTCGTCCAAACCCGCAAATCACTTCATCGGCAACCAACAGGATGTCGTACTTCTTCAACACTGCCTGGATTTTCTCGAAATAGGTGGCTGGTGGAGTGATAACGCCGCCTGCACCCATCACCGGTTCGGCGAAAAAGGCGGCAACCGTGCCCGGACCTTCTTCAAGGATCATTTCTTCGAGGTTGGCGGCGAGGCGGGTTGCGTAGTCCTCTTCAGACTCGCCTGCCTGTGCGCCTCGGTAATAGTAGGGGCAATCGGTATGCAGAATGCCAGACAAGGGAAGGTCGAAGTCGTTATGCACCATAGGCAGTCCGGTTAGGCTGCCCGAGGCCACCGTAACGCCATGGTAGGCTTTATCCCGTGCGATGATCTTCTTCTTCACCCGGCGGCCCTTGGCGTTGTTGTAGTATTTGATCAGCTTGATGGCCGTATCGTTGGCCTCGCTGCCTGAATTGGCGAAAAATACCTTGGACATAGGAACGGGAGATTTTTCGATCAGCTTTTCGGCCAGATCGACAGAAACGTCGGGTACCCGGCCATTGAAGCCATGGTAGAACGAGAGCCGTTTCATGGCGTCGCTGGCGGCCTTGATCAACCGGTCTTCGCCGAAACCCAGCGCCGTACACCAGAGTCCGGCCATGCCTTCCAGGTACTGCTTGCCATTCTCGTCGTAGACGTAAATCCCTTCGCCCCGGTTGACCACGAGAGAGGGGCCGTTCTCCTTGTGGGCTTTGAGGTTGGTATAGGGGTGAAGGACGTAAGCTACGTCTCGGCTGGCCGTTGAATTTGCACGGTCTGACACGATGCCGGTTCTCCCTGTCGCTGTCATGCTCTGTTGGTTGCCGGGATCATAGGTCGCTTTTTAGAGCAAGTCCAACGCAACGGAGCCGATGGAGCGCCATAATTATTTTGCAGATCAGCCTTGAAACTAATGTGTGGCACAATGACTTGCCAATTGGACGGCGAAACCCCACCATGAAGGCATTGCCGGTCAGGCGGCATCAACCAGCGACAGGAGGCGGCAATGGCGCTTAAAGACATTCTCGTTCATGTGGATAATACCAAGAATTGCGCGACGCGCCTGGAAACGGTCATGGCGCTGGCCAATGAATGCGATGCCCATGTGACCGGTGTCTACGCCTATCAAAGACCGGTTATTCCGGCCTTTATTCAGGCCCAGATCGGCCAGGGGGTTCTGGAGGAACAGGCACGCCAGTTGACGGGGCTTCGCGAAAAAGCCAAGGCGGATTTCAATGAAATAGTGCGCAAGGCCGGGGTCCGGGGGGAATGGCGCGCCGTTGAGGGAGAGGCTTTCGAGGTTCTCAGACTCAATGCCCGCTATTCGGATTTGTTGGTGCTTGGGCAATACGATCCGCATGATGACGCCAATGAAGGGCTTGACGACCTCCCGGACCGCCTGGTGTTGTCCTGCGGACGCCCGGTTCTGATGGTGCCTTACGCCGGACGGTTCACGGATATTACGCGCCGGGTCATGGTCGCCTGGGACGGTAGCCGCTTAGCCTGCCGAGCTCTGAACGATGCTTTGCCGCTCATGGAGCGGGCTAAGGCGGTCGATGTCCTGTCGATTAATCCTCAGGATGCAGCGAAGGGGCACCATGCATTCCCAGGAGCGGATATCTGCCTTCATCTGGCTCGCCATGGCATCAACGCAGAGGCCCACCATGTCGTCGCAGACGATATGGATGCAGGCGATATGCTGCTCTCAAGGGCTGCCGACGATGGCGCTTCTATGTTGGTGATGGGGGCTTATGGTCACCGGCGTCTACGGGAGTTGGTCTTGGGAGGAGTGACCCATCATATCCTCAAACATATGACGGCTCCGGTTTTAATGGCTCATTAGCCGGGGTTTGCGCTTATTCGGCGATGATGACCTTTGTAGCGCCTCGTTTGGCTTGATACATGGCGTCGTCGGCCAGGGAAACGAGATCGATAAAGGTTTGTCCGTTCTCGGGGTAGATGGCGATGCCGATGCTGGCGTCGAGTTGCAGCTCAAGATTGCCCACATGGAAAGGCTTGAGGAGAGCCTCGCGGATTTTTTCGCCCAGCGCCTTCAAGGCTCCGTTGCTACCGCCATCGAGACAGAGAAGAATGAACTCGTCGCCCCCGATGCGTGCCACCGTGTCGCTGGAGCGGACACAAACCTGCATCCGCTCGGCAACATTTTGTAAAACTTGGTCACCGACTAAATGCCCGTGCGTGTCGTTGATCGGTTTGAAACGATCAAGGTCGAGATAGAAGATGGCCAGACGGCTTTTGTTGCGGGTCGATTTTTCGATCGCTGTTTTTACACGGTCTTCCAGAAGGATGCGGTTGGGCAAGCCGGTTAGCGCATCGTGGTTCGCCAAGTGTCGGATTGCTTCGGATTCTCTTTTTTGCGAGGTGATATCTCCAAAGACTTCCACGTAGTTGGAAATTTTCCCCGTCTGTTTGTCGCGGATGACCGAAATAGCGGCGCGTGAAACCATGATGCCGCCGTCCTTGCGCCGGTTCCATAACTCTCCCGTCCATTGGTCATTGGTATGGAGGCTTTCCCACATGCGCTCGAAGAATGCCCGGTTATGACGACCCGATCCGAGAAACTTGGGGTCTCGGCCGATAACCTCGGTTCTGTTGTATCCGGTAAGGCGGCAGAAGGCTGGATTGACCGAAACGATTTTATTTTCCGTATCGGTGATCATCATCGCTTCGGTAGAGGTTTCGAATACGGCAGAGGCTAGATTCTGCTCATGTTCGGCTTTTTTACGTCGGGTGATATCGGTGAAGCTGACCACCACCCCATCGTTCAGCTTCACGCCGAGCACTCTGAACCAGTGGCGTTTGCGGTGGAAGGTGAACTCTTTCTCTATATCGAAAGGTTCATTCCGTTTGACCGCTCTGACAGCCATTTGAAACAACTCTTCATCGATGACGTCAGGGAGCTGCATTTTAACCAGTTTTCCGAGGAAGCGATCCTTGGGGGCGCGAAAATACCTTTCTGCCTTTCGGTTCAGGTATTGGGCTCTGAAGTCTGCGATAGCGCCATTTTGGTTGCGCACGGCTTCCAATACCAGATAGGCGATGAGTGAGCGGTCCATAATGCCCGACAACATCGCCCTGGTGCGTTTTTCCGCATCTCGTGCATTGTGTTCAGCGGTGCATTCCGTGCCGGTGCCCCGATAGCCGAAGAAAGAACCGTCTTTATCGAAAAAGGGACGACCGCTGGTTCTGAACCAGATAAGTTGTCCGGCGCTGTCGGTAATCTGATATTCGAAATTTTTGAACGGCCGGTGATTTTCAAGATCGGCGAGATGTTTTCTCCAGCCTATTTCGTTCCCCTGCATTATACCGACATCGGTTCTTTTTTGTCCGACAAGATCTTCGGCTTTGCCGCCAGTCGCCAGCTCGTAATTGGAAGAGATGAAGGTAAAAGTGAAATTCTGGTCCATCTCCCAAAACCAGTCGGAGCCCACTTCGGCGAGGTCGCGGTACTGTTCTTCCAGTGCGTTGCTTCGCGCCAGCGACTTTTGTAGAGGACGGTAGAGAAGGAAAAAATTTACCCCTAAGACGACAATCATCAGGATTGCGACGTTGAAGAAAGCCTCGGCCCATCTATTTTCAAACCCCAGGGAAGGCAGGGTCATCATGGTGAGAAATTCAACGGCACATATGGCAAGCAGGGTTGCAACTAAGTGGGCAATAGCCGTTGTTTGTCTGGCCGTATTATCCTTCGGCATGGTGAGGGGAGCGTCCTGTTGTCGTCTATTAAAGTTTTTATATGTTCTTTTTCAGGACGGATTATAAATCTTTGATTGAGTAAGGCAATTCCAGATCGACGATTGTTTCAAAAGAAACAAGAGGCAAGAAAACAAACGGAGCGCAGCCCACTACGGTAAGTTGCGCTCCGTCGGAATAATTGTGTAGTAGATTGGAGTCAGTAGCCGTTGGCTATGTTGATTAGCCGTTGGACTTCATCGGAAATGTCGCTTTTCGAGAAGGTCTTTTGAGCCTTTTCGTCATAAGCGAAGGCGGTGATATTGGCTAATTCCTGACCGGTTAGGTCAATCTGCCCGCCGATGGTCGCTTTTTGCACTTCGATCATCGATTCCGCATGGGTCCACATGCGTGCGCCGAAATCGAAAAGGTTGGTGGCGTTGCGCAGGGTAAAACGACTGTCGAGCCGTGGGCCGATTTCACCGCCGATCCCGTTGACCGAATGGCATGCGACGCAGCCCTTTTCGACGAAAAGCGCTTTGCCGTTCTCGGCATCCATAGACGGAACGACCAAGTCGCTGAGACTTTTTGCTTGAGCCGGAATGGAAATGGCCGCCGTCATTGCCGCGGCCAGGATGATTTTAGTAAAGCGCATGGAACCCCACCTTGATAATTAGTTTGATCTAATATTAGAAATCTAACAATTTAAATCAAGGGGGATTTTGGGGATGCCATAAAGGTTGAAAGATTGGCGCCCCATAGCGACCAGTCCAGTTAAGTCGAAGGGGGCGGGGTATCCAAGAGGTCGGATTTCTTTTTCAAAAATTCATCCCGATCAATTTCACCCTGGACATAGCGAGTTTCTAGCAACGTCAGAGAGTCTGATTTTCTTTGCTCGCTATGGCAGTGGTCGCGATTGCGACCGCGCATAAAAAAACGAAACGCGAAAATGATCAGGGCAATGAATAGTAGGATGAGAAAAATGGAAAGGGGACCATGAAACAAGTGGGGGTGACCGCCCCAACCGTAGCCGTAGTCGTACCACATTCGTTTTCTCCTATTTTTTTGGGGGGGCGAGAAGCCGGTCGCCTCGGGAGGGCGACCGGCCGCTCGTATTGGGAGGAAGCGCTAGGCCCTACTGGCCTTGAGCTGCGACGCTACTTAGTGGGACGCATCCTACCCGTGTTTCTATCGACTTCTAAGGTCTGAACCAAGGAGCCGTCTTTGGTGACGATTTCGGCGATTGCCGTGTTGTCGTCTTTGGCTTCGACCTTGCCGACCTTGAGGTTGTCGTTGCCGTGCATGGCGATCTTGCCTTCCAGGATGTCTTTCACCTGTTCAACGGAAAGATCTTTGTCGGTATTCCATTGGCCGCCGCCCATGAGGCCCATACCGAAGCCTTGTCCATAGCCGCGATGATGGCCGAACCGAGGGCCGTTGCCGCGCATACCGTAGCCCATGCCGTAACCGGGACCGTAGCCACGTTTCTGCATTTCTTCATAACGCGGGCAGGTCCAAGTGTTGTCCGTGTCGGTAGAGGTGGCGTTCTGTGCAAACGCCGGGATCGCGATGACCGCCGCAATAGCAGCGGCTGCAAGCGATGTATAAAGGGTTTTGGTGGTTCTCATGACTCCCTCCTGGGTTTGAGTTGTCTGCTTGTCGTGAGGGTATTGTCGCGCTTGCCGGTAACCTGGATGTGTCGGTTTATGGGGTTTTTTGTAACTGTTTGTTTCAATTGCCGGGAGCGTTACGAGGCGTTACCAAAATCTCCCCAAAATCAAAACGTTCAGGGGTATAGTGGCGGGTATGGAAAAGAATGCGCATATACTCATTGTTGATGATGATCGTGAAATTCGGGACCTTCTCGATAAGTTCCTGGTTAAGCACGGCTACCGTGTGACAACGGCGGCCGAAGGGCGGGAAATGAAGAAGGTGCTCGAAGACTCGCGGATCGATCTTGTGGTGCTCGATCTGATGATGCCGGGGGAGGACGGCTTGACCCTTTGTCGCAATTTGCGCGCCGACTCCCAACTGCCGGTTATCATGCTCACCGCAATGGGTGAAGAAACGGACCGGATTGTCGGTTTGGAGATGGGTGCGGATGATTATTTGGCCAAACCGTTCAATCCGCGTGAACTACTGGCTCGTATCAAGGCAGTGCTTCGGCGGAGTGGGGCCGTTCCGGCGCTACGGGAAGTCAAGTCGGCGACGGAGCTTTACCAATTCGCCGGATGGAGCCTGGATGCGAGCAGGCGTGAGTTGACCGGAGAGAGCGGCATGATGATGCCCATGAGCACCGGTGAATTCGACCTTCTATTGGCTTTTCTCGAACATCCCCAGCGGGTCTTGAGCCGTGATCAATTGCTTGATCTTGCGCGTGGTCGTGATGCTGTGCCGTTCGACCGCAGCATCGATGTTCAGGTTAGTCGGTTACGTAAGAAAATTGAAGTCGATCCTAAAGAACCGCAACTGATCAAAACCGTCCGAGGTGGCGGTTATATGCTGACGGTCAAGGTCGAAAAAGCAGGCGTCCACCATGGCTAGAAGCTGGAAAGAGCGTTGTGGACGCTGGATGCCGCAAAGCATGATCGCCAGAACGATCCTTGTTCTAATTGTCGCAGTCGTGCTGTCCAACCTTATTGTTTTCGCTTGGCATATGAAAGATCGCCATGACGCGGAGACGCAGGCGATTATCGCCCGGGTGATTGAACGGATGGCTTTTCCTGTCGGTGTTTTGGCTGGGGCGGATCCAGCGGCAAGAGCGGAAATCGCTCCAACCTTGCAAGGACGTTTCCGTCGTGTCTGGTTGGCTGAAATTCCGATGAAAGACGGATTTACACCGCCTTTTGGCGTGGTTTCCAATTTTCGCAAAGTATTGGAAGCGGAGATGAGCAACCTTGGGATTGCCGAGGTTTATTTTGGACTGTTCGATGTGGATGAAGTTCCTCGTTTCGCCCGTCGGCCCGGCTGGCGGCGTGGCGGGATGCATCATATGCATCCCGACGACCGCCCTAGAGATGGCTTAGGCCCTCGGTATTCCGGGTGGGAGGCGCCAACCCATTTTCTCGTCGTTTCGGCGGAGCTAGCGCCCGGCCAATGGGTCAATGTGGCGACGCCGTTCGATCCGCGATCTATGGGGTGGAACCCCCGCCTGCCTGTTGGCTTTTTATTTTCCATGCTGTTAGTGCTGGTCGTCACGGTTTTGATTGTTGGGCGTGTTGGTAAGCCGATCCGCATTTTTACCGAAGCCGCTGAGCGATTGGGACGGGACGTTAATGCCCCACCGCTCGATGAAACCAAAGGGCCGCGTGAAGTGCGGCGCGGGGCTCGCGCTTTCAATGAAATGCAGCGTCGTTTGCGAACCTTCATTGAAGATAGGACGCGAATGTTGGCGGCCGTCTCTCACGATCTGCGTACGCCAATTACTCGCATGAAACTGCGTGCTGAATTTGTTGAAGACGATGAACAGCGTGAAAAAATGCTGAAAGATCTCGATGAAATGGAGGCGATGATTGCCGCTACTCTGGCGTTCGCCAAGGAAGACGTGGCCAGCGAGGAGAGCCGTCGTGTCGATCTGGCTGCTTTGGTTACCGCGCTAACTGAAGATATGGCCGAAGCCGGTGACGATATCGCCTATACAGGCCCGGATAGCATGCCGTTTCAGGGCCGCCCGGTCGCCCTGAAACGCGCGCTTTCAAATCTGATGATCAATGCTGTCAAATACGGTAAGCGTGCGAGGGTTTCGCTTAATGAAGCTGAGGGGTGGGTGACGATCACGGTGGATGATGATGGTCCGGGTATTCCGGAGAATCATTTGGTCAAGGTTTTCGACCCTTTCTACCGTGTCGAAACCTCACGCAACCGGGAAACGGGAGGGACCGGACTGGGGCTTTCGGTAGTTCGTTCCGTGGTGACCGCTCATGGCGGTGAGATCGTTCTCAAGAACCGTGCTGAAGGTGGCCTTCGGGTGATTGTTCGCATGCCGATTGCGCGGTAATGGAGTTTTTCATCCCAGGGTGTTCATTCGTGTTTTTTTCTGAAAATTAATGATCCCTTGGTTGCGTAATAGTTGCTTGGGGAAGGCGGTTCTCAATGTTGGTTTGAGTGACGGCTTACGACAGAAAGACGTCGAAATATTTTTTGAAAGAACGAAAGATAGAGATAAGTTCAAGGCTTTCTACAAGACCTTGCCTGGCTGATTGATTTTACGGTCTACAAGCCAAACTCTTTCGTCTATCCTGCCCGGCGGTAGGAGTGTGTCCGCGTAATGTCTGTGGACGATCTCGTTTGCGCGGTAGGGGGTGGGCCTCGGACGCGCTTTAAAACAATAAAGAGCGTGAATGCTGCCGAGACGGAAAAATATTTCACCTGCTGAGTTTGCCAAGGTTTTAGCTGAGCACCGGGAATGGTTGGCCGAACGGGGCGGTTGTCTGGCCGATCTGACCATGGCCAACCTTGCAGGCTACAACCTGACACGCGCTGATCTGCGCAAGGCCAAGCTGGTTGGCGCCAATCTCTGCGACAGTATTCTCATTCGGGCTGATTTTCGCGAGGCGGATCTTTTCGCCGCTGATTTTTGCGATGCCAATCTTTCCGAATCTAACCTCTCGGGGTGTGACTTGCGCGGCACCTATTTGCGGGGGGCCATTCTTGATCATGCGAACCTTGAAAACACGGATCTGCGTGACGGCACCCTGGCCGTCAGTGAAGATACGGAACTACGCATCCTAACCCATAGCCATGACCCGCAAGGCCGCGAACTGGCCGATCTGACGGGGGTGCAACTGGTTGGGGCGCGACTTTCTCAGGCGACCATTATTCAGACCGATCTGACGGGGGCTTCTTTGCAAGGGGCGGTTCTGCGCGGAGCAGATTTAAGCGAGTCGAACCTGACCGATGTGGATTTAAGCGGCGCCAATCTTTCCGAAGCCAATCTCGCCAATGTTGATCTTTGCGGTACTAATCTGGCCGGTGCGGACGTCAGGGGGGCCAATTTTGAGAACACCAATCTGGCGGCCTGCGGCCTTGAAGGTGTTGACCTTTCTTTAGCCAAGCTAAAGGGGGCTCGTGTTGTGCGCGAGCTGGCCGAACTGGATGTGGATATTCGGCATGTTCTGCGTGAACACGCTCTTTGGGTTTCGTCCTTTGGCGTATCGGGAGAGCGGGCGGTGCTGGATGGCAACGACTTCAGCTACGTGGATTTTCGTGGGTTTAACTTGAGTGGGGCGACGCTCAAAGATGTCGATTTCACGGGAGCCAATCTGGCGGGTATGGAAATGACCATGGCCGATTGCACCGGAGCGAAATTCACCAAAGCGAACCTGATGGGCTGCGTCATGTGCGGTGGTACTTTCAAAGGCTGTGATTTTGAGGGGACCAACTTGAGGAATGGGCAAGCGGGCCCTCAGGAGATACTGACCCGTAGCGGAGAATCGGCAAATAAGAACTGGCCGAGTAATTTCGCCGACGCCAACTTCAGCCGGGCCAATCTGATCAAGGCCGACTTTTCTTCTGCTGATCTAACCAATGCCAACCTCATGCACGCCAAGACCAGCCGGACAAACTTCACCAATGCGACTCTGACTTCGGTGATCGCCGAGGGAAAGGTCGACTAGAATTTGATTTTCTTGTCGACCGGAGCGGCCTTGTTTTGGGTCCAGTCTGCCATGGAGCCGTCGTAGAGGCTCAAATCCTTGTTGCCCAGAAGCTCGTGCCCGACGAACCAGGTAACGCTGGCCTGATGCCCTGTATTGCAAAAGGCGATGGCCTTGCCGCTGGTTGGCGTATTGGCCGTGGCGAACAGAACTTTTTGATGCTCGGGTGTACGGAAAAAGCCGCCACGCTCAACCATCCAGTCGATGGGGAGGTTCGTTGCGCCGGGTAATGTGCCGGCGGTTTGGACCGATCCAGACTTGTTAATGCCGAGATAAAAGCTGTCGGCCCGTGCGTCGATCAGCGGAGTGCCGTTTTCAATGGCCTCGATCACCTCTTCGCGGGTCGCCAATAACTCCTCGCGCAGGGTGAATTTGAACTCTTTTTCCGGCAGCTTCTTGCGGGAATCGGTGAGTGGATTTTTTCGGTTGCGCATATAGGCCGACATGCCACCGTCGAGTATCGATACGGCGTCGTGTCCCAAGACTTTGAAGGTCCAGTAAATCCGGGTGGAGACGCCCATATCTCCTGCGCCGTAGCCATTGGCGACAATGACGACGTGATCATCGTTTCCGATGCCGAGCAGGCCTATCAGTTTGGCCGCCTTTTCCGGCTCGGGCATCATCCCCCTGACGGCGCCCTTCTTCACCCGCCAGCCGTCGCGTCCGTAGTCGGTATGGATAGCGCCGGGTACATGGAAAGTTGCGTAGTCTTGCTTACTACGCACATCGAGGAAAATGAGACCTTCCTTGTTAAGGTTTTCTTTGACCCAATCGACGGAGACCAATGGTCCGGTCTTGCGCTCGGCGCCCATGACCGAGTAGGTCACGCCGACAACGATCAGGGCAACCAGTACGATCTTGAGCGCAATTAAACCGATAAGCTTTTTCAGTTTGGGGTCCATGGGGGGATGGCCTCCTAACCGGGGTTTTAGATTTTAATCGGCTCCTTTGCCGCCGTGTGCGGCGGACCAGCCGATGGGGTCGTTGAGAAAATCGCGTACGGCATCCAACGATTCTTGCGGGAAAAGCTTTTCCTTTTCGGCGATTTCCAGAACATCCCACCAGTTGGCGAGGTAATGGAGCGTCACGCCTTCATCTTCCAAGGCTTTCAGCGCGCCGGGAAAGACGCCGTAAAAAAAGACCACGAAGCAATCGGAAACCGTCGCGCCTGCGGTGCGCAATGCATTGATAAAGTTGATCTTGGACCCGCCGTCTGTGGCTAAGTCTTCGACCAGAAGCACCCGGCTGCCGGGTTTGAGATCGCCTTCAATCTGGGCGTTGCGGCCGAACCCCTTGGGTTTCTTGCGGATGTATTGCATGGGAAGGTCCATGGCTTCAGCCATCCAGGCAGCGTAGGGAATGCCCGCCGTTTCTCCGCCAGCCACCGAGTCGACGGCCTCGAAACCTTCTTCGCGCTGAGTGTTGGCGACGGCCATTTCGATGATTTTACGGCGTGCCTGAACAAATGAGATGATTTTCCGGCAATCGATGTAAACCGGGCTCGCCCAACCGGCGGTGAGCATGTAGGGCTCCTCAGGGCGGAAATTTACGGCTTCGATTTCCCAGAGGATCTTGGCGGTCAGCAGTCCGGCTTCCTTTTGCTCGGGCGAACGCGAAACGTTGGGCATGGGGTCGGTCTCCAAAGGCTTCCTGGAATTGAAAAACGCACTCTATTTAACAGGCGTTTTAGCCCTTGTCATGTCAGGGATGGGGATAATATCGATTTGAGCTCAGTTGGATCGGCTTAGAGGCTTGTAGCCGCCTTCTTCCAACTTGTCGAAATAGTCGCCCAGGTCTGGGTGTTGTACCGGTCCGCCGATCTGATCGGGCTCAAGATTGCGTTCGGCCACATAAGTGCGGTAGTCCGCCTCATCCACCAGAACGTGATACCAGGGACGATCCTTGGGCGGTTTCGACTTGGCCATGGTTGAGTACCAGTCGTCGGATCCGTTGAAATAGGGGTCGACGTCGATAACGACGCCCCGGTAGCCGAAGATTGTGTGGTGGACCACCTGTCCGACGTGGAATTCAGCTTTCAGCGTCATGGAACCTCTTGAGCCGTTATTTTCAATGATTATGATCTTTGCCTATTCCAATATTGTCCTTAATCCCCTTTTGCGTCCAGAAGGAACCTTTTATGTCCGATCCCATCCTGGTTGACCGCGACGGCGATATCGCCACCGTGACCCTGAATAATCCGGCCAAGCGCAATGCGCTCAATAAGGCCATGTGGGTGGGATTGCGGGATGTCTTCCGCGATCTGTCCGACGATGAGCACCTGCGTTGTATTGTGTTGCGCGGGGCGGGCGATGAAGCTTTTGCCGCTGGAGCCGACATTTCCGAATTTGAGGCCGAACGGGCCAACCCGGACCAAGCCCGGGCCTACGACCAGTTGCTCCGAGAGGCTCTGGAGGCGATCTATTTCTGTCCCGTTCCCACTGTTGCGCTGATTAAAGGAGCCTGCATGGGAGGCGGGCTGCAAATCGCGACCCAGTGCGATATTCGAGTGGCAGGCGACAACGCCCGATTCGGTGCGCCGATCAAGTTTCTAGGTCTCGCTATGCCGAGCCCGGAAATTGAAAGCATCATGCGAATTTGCGGACCGGCGACGATGAACGAAATTCTGCTTGAAGGTCGGGTCTATAAAGCCGAGGAGGCCTACGCAAAAGGGCTGGTCGGCCGTGTGGTCGCCGTCGATGATGTCGAGGCTGAGGCCTATGGTACGGCCCGGCGAATTGCCGAAGGCGCGCCTTTGACGGCAAGATGGCACAAGGCCTTTATTCGCCAGCAGACGACACCCGCCGAATTGCCGGTCGAACAGGCTGAAAAGAGCTATTTCTATTTTGATACGGCGGATTTTAAAGAGGGGGTAGACGCCTTCCTCAATAAGCGGAAACCTGAATTCAAAGGTGAATAATCGGGAGACACCCCCATGAACATCGGCAGCATCATGACCCGCCAAGCTCAGTATCGCTCCGATCATACCGGGGTGATCTTCGGCGATGAGCGGCTTGACTACAAAACCTTTAATGGCCGGGTCAACCAATTGGCCAACGCCTTGATCGCCGCCGGTGTCAAAAAGGATCAGAAAATCGCTACCGTACTGCCCAATTGCCTGGAGCTTTTGACGCTCTATTGGGCGCTCGGAAAAATGGGCGCTGTAGTGGTGCCCATGAGTCCGCTTTTGCAGCCCAAGGGGTTAGCCAATCTGTTACGCAATGCCGATACGGTGATGGTGCTGACCGTTGAATCTTATGCGCCATTGGTCGAAGCGGTGCAGGACGATCTGGAGATCGCTAAAGAAAATTACATCATTGTCGATGGTTCCGGCCGACCCAATTTCAGGCGCTACGCCGATCTGGTTGAGAGCGCATCAGAGAGTGAACCGCCCGATATCGGGCTTTCCGACCAGGACGTTTACAACATCATCTATTCCAGCGGCACCACCGGTGAACCCAAGGGTATCGTCCATACCCACTATGTGCGGGCCATGTATTGTTCGCTGTTCAGTCAGGCCTTTCGCTTCACGCCTGAAAGCGTGACGCTGCATACCGGCGCGGTGATTTTCAACGGCGCTTTCGTCACCCTCATGCCGACGTTTTTCAACGGGGCGACCTATATTCTCCACAAAGCCTTCGATATCGATGAGGTGATCAAGACCATCGAACGTGAGAAGGTGAGCCACATCATGATGGTCCCAGCTCAGATCATCGCCCTGCTGAACCACCCAGAAGCGACGCGGGAGAAACTTCAAAGCCTGGAAATGGTTCTGTCTTTAGGTGCGCCTTTGCTGCTTGAGCATAAGCAGCGCCTGGAGAAGTTGTTGCCCGGCGTGTTCTACGAGCTCTACGGCCTGACCGAAGGATTCCTCACCATCCTCGACAAACTGGACGCCAAACGCAAACAAGGCTCGGTAGGAGCTTGTACGCCGTTTTTTGAGATGCGTATCTGCGACGATGACGGTAACGATCTGGCACCGGGCGAGGTGGGTGAAATTGTTGGGCGCGGCCCGACCATGATGCCGGGCTACTACAAACGTTCCGACCTCACCGAAGGCGCGGTCAAGGACGGCTGGCTGTTCACTGGTGATGTGGGATACATGGATGAAGAGGGTTTTCTGTTCCTGGTTGATCGCAAGAAAGATATGATCATTTCGGGCGGCGTCAACGTATACCCCAAGGATATTGAGGAAACCGCCGCTCAACATCCGGCCATTCTGGAAGTAGCCGTGTTCGGTCTGCCCTCGGCTAAATGGGGCGAAACCCCGGTAGCCGCCGTGATCCTTAAGGACGGTCACACCACTAATCCTGAAGAACTGCAGGAGTGGATCAACGCCAATGTTGAAGCCAAGTTCCAACGAGTCAGCCAAGTGCTGATCATGGATGACTTCCCCCGTAGTGCGGCGGGCAAAACTCTCAAGCGTGTCATGCGTGATGAATTGGCGGAGTAGGGGGCGACTGGAAAAAGACGCTTGACAAAAGGGGGAGCTTGTTATCAATTTGTTGTGTCCACGGCCCTTGCATTCCACAAAATGTAGGGCTAAGAGGGAATCCGGTGCGCTGCCATGCGCGGCAAGTCCGGAGCTGCCCCCGCAACTGTAAGCGGTGAGCGGCTGCCAAAGTGGGCCACTGGTGTCTTTAGGGACGCCGGGAAGGCCAGGCAGACGCTTTGACCCGTGAGCCAGGAGACCTGCCGAGGACAAGTTTTTGATGTCTTCGGGCGGGGTGCTCCGGAAGGTCATTGTTTCGCGTTGTGGCCTTTTGAGCCTGTTTCCCGAAATCAATGTCTTCGTCCTCCGTTCGGCACAACCAACGGGGGGACCCATGACGTTACTCGCTGATGCGGCTGAGCAAAACAGTCGCCCAATTCAATCCGATTTATCTGTATCGGCTTTTCCTAGCGGTGTTGTTCGACGCGATGGAACTGCGGTGCCGTTCGATCATGAGAAAATTCGTTTTGCTATTGAGCGGGCGGGCAAGGCGAGCGTCGAGTTTGATGTGCATGAAGCGGAATTGCTGACCATCCAGACGGTCAAGGTTCTGTCTCACCGGTTTCCTGGCCGCGCCGCCCAGATCGAACAAATTCAGGACGTGGTCGAGCAGGTGCTCATTTCGGCTAACCATCTGGCGACGGCGCGGGCCTATATCGTCTATCGAGAGCAGCATTCCCGCCTCCGGGAAGACAGTAAGACGTTGGTCGATGTGGAAAGCTCGATCAACGAATACCTCGACAGGGTGGACTGGCGGATTAACGCCAACGCCAATCAAGGTTATTCGCTCGGCGGTCTGATTCTCAATGTCTCGGGCAAGGTGGTCGCCAATTACTGGCTGTCGCATGTTTACCCGCCCGAAATCGGGTTGGCGCACCGTGCGGGCGATCTTCACATTCACGATCTGGACATGCTGGCGGGCTATTGCGCTGGGTGGTCTCTACGCACCTTGCTTAATGAGGGACTGAACGGAGTGCCGGGCAAGGTTGAGGCCGGGCCGCCGAAGCATATGTCGAGCGCCGTCGGGCAGATCGTCAATTTTCTTGGAACCTTACAGAATGAATGGGCCGGAGCTCAGGCCTTCAGTTCGTTCGATACCTATATGGCGCCCTTTGTTCGTAAAGATAATCTCAGCTACGAGCAGGTGCTGCAGTACATTCAGGAATTGGTCTACAATCTAAATGTTCCATCACGCTGGGGAACCCAGACTCCGTTTACCAACCTAACCTTCGATTGGACTTGCCCTGAAGATCTGATGGAAGACGTTCCGGTGATCGGCAGCGAGGAAATGTCGTTCACCTATGGTGATCTTCAGCAAGAAATGGACATGATCAATCGGGCCTATATCGAGGTCATGACCAAGGGAGACGCCAAGGGGCGGGTGTTTACCTTTCCCATCCCTACATACAACATTACGCCCGATTTTCCTTGGGATGGGCCGAACAGTGAAATGCTGTTTGAGATGACGGCTAAATACGGGTTGCCGTATTTTCAGAATTTTGTCAATTCGGAGCTGAAACCCAATATGGTGCGCTCCATGTGTTGTCGCCTGCAACTGGACCTGACTGAGTTGCTCAAGCGTGGCAATGGCCTGTTCGGTAGCGCCGAACAGACAGGATCGTTGGGTGTCGTGACAATCAACTGCGCTCGGTTGGGCTACCTTTATCGGGGCGACGAGGAAGGGCTGTTCGAGCGGCTTGACTATCTGTTGGAGCTTGGGCGAAATAGCCTGGAGATCAAACGCAAGGTGATTGAGCGGCATATCGATGCCGGCCTGTTTCCCTATACCAAACGCTACCTAGGGACCTTGCGCAATCACTTCTCGACGCTCGGCGTTAACGGCATCAATGAGATGATCCGCAATTTTACCGCCGATTCCGTGGATATCACCAGCAACTGGGGGCATGATTTCGCAGTGCGTCTGCTTGATCATGTGCGTAAGAGAATGACCGAGTTTCAGGAGGAAACCGGCCATATGTACAATCTTGAGGCTACCCCGGCAGAAGGCACCACCTATCGTTTCGCTCGCGAAGACCGTAAGCGTTTTCCTGAAATTTTGCAGGCGGGCAGTGAGCAGTATCCTTACTACACCAATTCTTCGCAGCTTCCGGTCGGCTTTACCGATGATCCTTTCGAGGCTCTGGAACGCCAGGAAGAACTGCAAACCAAATATACCGGCGGCACCGTCCTTCATCTCTACATGGGTGAACGTATTTCCGATACGGAGGCCTGCAAACAGTTGGTGCGCCGTTCGCTGGAACGTTTCAGGCTGCCCTATATCACGGTAACGCCGACCTTCTCTATTTGCCCAACCCACGGATATATCGCGGGTGAGCATGAATTCTGTCCCCTTTGCGATGAAGAAATCCTGGCAAAAAAACGCCGTGAATTGACCAATCAGGAAAAGGAGTAATTCCGCATGAACCATATTTTACCTGAAACTCAGATCGAACTCAGCAACGATGAGCGGCAGCCTTGTGAGGTCTGGACCCGTGTCATGGGCTATCACCGCCCCATGAGTTCCTTTAACCGGGGAAAACAGGGTGAGTTTCACGAACGGGTTTATTTTAACGAATCCGACGGTGAGTGAAATTGAACTAAGGATTGGAGGGTTTGCCCGGTGGTCGTCTTGTGATTGGCCGGGTAAGCTTGCTGCCACGGTGTTTCTTCAGGGTTGTCCTTGGCGCTGCCCTTACTGCCACAATCCGCATCTGCTTGAAGCCGCAACTCCGACGGTTTTGTCCTGGCCGGAGATTGAGGTTTTTCTGAAGCGTCGCCGTGGACTGCTTGATGCGGTGGTTTTTTCAGGCGGTGAGCCGACCTTGCAGCGAGATTTGCCTGCCGCCATGAAGGTTGTCCGTGACCTTGGGTTTTCGGTAGGGCTGCATACTGCGGGGCCCTATCCGGACACCTTAAAGCGGGTTCTGCCATTGGTCGATTGGGTCGGTTTTGATGTTAAAGCGCCGTTTGGTGGTTATGATGAGTTGACGAAAACGCCAGGAAGTGAGCGTAAGGCGAGGAAAAGTCTTCTCATGCTGCTTGAAGCGGGTGTTTCCTATGAAATACGAACGACGGTTCATCCGGCCTTGCTTACCGAGGCTGCTTTGCAAACCTTAAAAGAAGAGATGGCGGCGCTTGGGGTCCAGCGGCATAAAATACAAAATTTCCGCGCCCAAGGCTGCGAAACCCCAGAATTGCTAACGGCATAAGCCGGGGGTATCTCTCTCTTACCCCATTACCACAGAGCCATGTATTCGGGCAAAAAAGAGGCCGCTTCGGGTTTTCCGAAGCGGCCTAGTGTCAGGCGTCAAAGTTTGACGGTTTTGGGACTACTTGTAGCCTTGCATCTCATCGATGAATTCCGGCAGGAACAGGCTGATCTGTGGAATATAGGTGATGAGCACCAGGAAGATCAGCAGCAGCGACAGCCAAGGTAAGGCCGCCTTGATGGCCCAGCCGATAGACTCGCCGGTGATGCCCGCCGTAACGAAGAGGTTCAAGCCCACAGGCGGCGTGATCATGCCGATTTCCATATTGACCACCATGATGATGCCCAGGTGGATGGGATCGATGCCGAGCTTGACCGCGATGGGGAAGAGGATCGGCGCCATGATCAGAATGATTGCGGAAGGCTCCATGAAGTTCCCTGCGGCCAGCAGCAGCAGGTTCATCACAATTAGGAAGCCCCATGCAGGCAGACCCCAGCCGACGATAGCTTCTGCAATGTGGTGGGGGATGCGCTCGGTGGTCAATACATGGGCGAACAGCATCGCGTTGGCGATGATGAACAGCAGCATGATCGAAACCTTTGCCGCATCCATGACTACTTTGCGGACTTCTGGGTCGTTAATCATTTTGGGCAGGGCCCAAGCGGTCTGTATCAGGTTGCGAACCGTTGCCGAGCCGATATTTTCACCTTGCTTGAGCCAGGGTACTGTGGCCAGTGGTCCCATGTCCCGATAGCCCATGGTGGCGATCATGAAGGCGTAAACCGCCGATACGGCAGCAGCTTCCGTCGGGCTGGCGACACCGCCGTAAATGGAGCCCAGTACGATAACGATGAGCATGATGCCGCCCATGGCGGATATGCAGGACCGGGCGATTTCGCCGAGACCGGCAAACGGCTGTGAGGGGAGACCCTTGATGCGCGCCATGATGTAAATAGCGACCATCAGCAGGAGACCCATGGAAATGCCCGGTATGAAACCGGCCATGAACATACGGGCCGCCGATTCTTCGGTAGCCGCCGAATAAACCAACATGACGATACTTGGCGGGATCAGGATGCCCAGTGTGCCGGCATTGGCGATGACGCCTGCGCCGAAGGCTTTCGGATAGCCTGCCTTGACCATGCCGACGATGACAATGGAGCCAATGGCCGCCACGGTGGCCGGTGAGGAGCCGGAAACGGCGGCAAACAACATGCAGGCGAGAACCGACGCCATAGCCAGGCCGCCCTTGATGTGGCCGACCACGGAGATGGCGAAGCGAATGAGGCGTTTCGCAACGCCGCCGGTAGAAAGAAAGGCCGAAGAGAGAATGAAGAAGGGAATGGCCAGCAGGGTGTAGTGCTCGGATGCGTTGGCGAACATTTTGAGCGCCACTGAGGCCAGGCCGTCTTCGGAAAACAGGAGAATGGTTGCTACGCTCGATAGACCTAAGGCGACCGCAATGGGCACACCCAAGAACATGCAGCCAAAGAGGGCGACAAACAGGAAGGCAATAGTCATTTGTTTTCTCCTTCCTGGCTTAGGTGCTGAGCTTTACGTTTTTCGGCGTCTTCATGAATATGCAACTCTTCAAGTGCCTCTTCAGCCTCGTCGGCAAAGTGGAAGCCTTCGGCTTCTCCTTTGATGAATTTCCAGCCAAGTTGAATGAATCGATACGCCAAAAGGGCGTAACCAATGAGCAAAATGCTATGTGCCATCCACTGGGGAACGATGGGATCTTCTGTATCGATGCGAAGAGTTTCCCAAAGGAAATCTTCGCCAAACGGAGCGAGCAGGAAGCCCGGAATGCGCGTGTCTTCGATGGTGATGCCGATTTTGTAGATTTTGGCGAGATATTCCCAACTGCCGAGGATCAGTAAGAGGCAGTAGGCAAGGCAAAGGACGACGGCAAAAACACTGACAAGACGGCGAGTTCCGGGGGTGAGTAGCCGCACGACGGCATCAACACCGATATGCGCCCCGACTTTTACACCGTAAGATGCCCCGTAGAGGACAAACCACCCTGCGAGAAGCAGAGTCATTTCTTCCGCCCAGTGAATACTCTGATTGAAGCCGAACCGCAGCACGACTTCCATAAAAACCAAAAGCGTCATCCCAACGAGAAGCAGGGAGATGATCCCTTCCTCGATCCGGTCTGCGACCTTTGCAACCATAACGCAATTCCCCCAAAGGATGGCTGGAATGAATCGTTCAATTGAGATGGGGCTGCGCCCCAATTTAACGAATAAAAGAAAACGGCCGATCCGTTAAGTCGGATCGGCCGTAGATTTATGACATTACATATTGGACTTAATCGCTGCGTCGATCAGGTCTTTGCCAATCTGGTCTTCAAACTTGGCCCAGACCGGCTTCATGGCTTCCACCCACTGTTGACGCTCGGCGTCGGTCAACTGGAGGACCTTGGAACGGCCGCTATCGATAATTTTCTGACGATCAGTGACCGCTTTGCCTGCGGCAACTTTGTTGCCCAGAGCAATGGCTTCATCGAGAGATACTTTGACGGTTTCACGGATACCGTCAGGTAGGCTATCCCAGAATTCGGCGGAGGTTACGACCATATAGTCCAGGACACCGTGGTTGGATTCGGTGATGTAGTCCTGCACTTCGAAGAACTTCTTGGAGTAGATGTTCGACCAAGTGTTTTCCTGACCGTCGATGGCCTTGGTTTGCAGCAGGGTGAAGACTTCCGAGAAAGGCTTCTTCAGCGGGTTGGCGTTCACCGCTTCAAACTGAGCCTGCAGTACGTCTGAGGTCATAATGCGGAATTTCAGACCATTGGCGTCGGCTGGAACTTTCAACGGTTTTGAGGAAGAAAGTTGCTTCAAGCCGTTATGCAGGTAGCCAAGGCCGATGAGGCCCTTTTTGCGGGCGGCCTGCAGAAGCTCTTGACCGGCCGGGCCCTTTTGGAATTTTTCAACCGCGGTCATGTCTTTGAACAGGAACGGAAGATCGTACAACTGGTGCTTCTTGGTGTACTTTTTGAACTTCGACAGCGACGGAGCAGCCAGTTGGACATCGCCCAGCAGCATGGCTTCGAGAACCTTGCCATCGGTGAACAGCTGTGAGTTCGGATAAACTTCGACTTTCACTTTGCCCGCCAGACGTTCGGCGATCAAGTCGCGGAATTTGTTGGCCATCTGGCCTTTCGGGGTGTTCTCGGCAACCACATGCGAGAACTTAATGACGATTTCTTTCGCCTGAGCGGCCGGGGCCGCGGCAATCATCAGAGCAGCCAGAGCAACACCGGCTTTTAAAATGCGCATATTTTCTACTCCCTAGAAAAACTCAAAGGCACCGCCTCCCTGACGGCGCTTGCTTTGGAATGCGCAAAAAGGATTCCATGAGAGTTGGAAGAGAGATAAGAACTTTTGATGAAAACCTGCCTGATTTCACAAGGTTTTCTGCGGGTTTTAACTGTTTTGTGCGGATTTCCGCACATATCCGATTTTTGCATGTGTGACTTTCCGCACATGCATGGCTCGATGTTTTTTTCCAAGACTTGCTTTTTGTCAGCCGTCCGACTATTTGATCGCCGGAGTTGGATTCATTTTTGCTACTACAGGCAAAGCAAGGCATGAGCATTATCGAGCGCATGGGGAGGGCCGCTGAGGGAAAGCCCATCCAACGTTTTATCACCCTCCTGATCGTCTTGAACGCCATCACCCTGGGTATCCAGACAGAGCCCGACTGGGTGGTCGAGTACGGAACGGCGCTCGACCTTTTCGATCATTTCGTGCTTTGGGTTTTCGTTGCCGAAGTCTCGGCTAAATTGCTTTGGCGTCGGCTCGAGTTTTTTAAGAACGGCTGGAATGTTTTCGATTTTATTATTGTCGGCATCGCGTTGATCCCCACATCGGGTCAACTGAGCGTTTTGCGGGCCTTACGGATTTTGCGAACGCTCCGTTTGATGAGCGTCGTGCCGCAGATGCGTCGGGTGATTGGGGCGCTGTTCACCGCCATACCCGGCATCATGTCGGTCGGTGCGATCATTATGCTGCTGTTCTATGTCAGCGCTGTTTTGACGACTAACTATTTCGGCGAGGCCTTCCCCAAGTGGTTTGGCTCGATCGGGGAGAGCATGTATACGCTTTTCCAGATTATGACGCTGGAAAGCTGGTCCATGGGCATCGTTCGTCCGGTTATGGAAACCTTTCCCTACGCCTGGGCGTTTTTTGTGCCGTTTATTCTGGTAACCAGCTTCGCCATTCTTAACCTGTTTATCGGTATCATCGTCGATGCCATGCACATACAGAGCGCTGCCGAAGAAGAGGCCATCCACCATGAGGGCGACCGCATCGAAGGCGACATAGAGGTTCTGCGGGCTGAGTTGAGAGAGATTAAGGCGCTACTTGAAGCTCAGACAGAGAAAGGCTAGCCGAAGTCCTTACGGTCGAGGCCGTATTTGGTCATTTTGTCGTAGAAGGTTTTACGCGGTAGGCCAAGCGCTTCAATCGTGGCTTTGACGTTCCCTTTGTTGAGGCGCAGTTGCTCGGCGATCAGGCTTTTTTCGAAGTTGCGGACTTGCTCGGACAGGTTGGCCTCTTTTACGCCTTCCGCACCGTTTTCCTTAGCCTCTTCCAAAATATCGGCTTCCGGGTCGAGGACGTATCGCTCTGCGGTATTCCGTAGTTCACGCACGTTGCCAGGCCATCCATAAGCCAATAGGGTTTGCATGCGTTCCTGCTCAAGCGGCGGAACGCTGCGATCATAAGACTGGGCGGCTAACTGAACAAAATGGGCAAAGAGCAAGGGGATGTCTTCTCGGCGCTCTTTCAGTGGCGGTAGAGCGATAGGGGAAACATCCAACCGGTAATAAAGGTCTTCGCGGAAAGCCCCCTCAACGACCGCTTGCTTTAGGTCAGTCTTGGTTGCTGTGACGATGCGAATGTTAATCGGGATGGCTTTGTTGCCTCCAACCCGAAAGATTTCACGCTCTTGAATGAACCTCAACAGCTTGGCTTGAAGGTTCGATGGCATGGACTCGATTTCATCGAGAAACAAGGTGCCGCCGTTACCATGCTCGATTTTGCCGAGACGCGGCTTAGCGGCCCCTTCGACCCCGGCCTCCAGACCGAAGAGTTCACTTTCAAAGAGGTGTTCGGGCAGGGCTGCGCAGTTGATTGGGACGAACGGGCAGCGATGGCGCAGGCTCGTTTCGTGGAGACAGCGGGCAACCAGCTCTTTACCGGTTCCCGTACCGCCCATAATCAAAACGGACGAATCGGCATCGGCCAGGTTGGCGATGGTATCGCGTAGTTTGGCCATGGCCGGAGCCTTGCCGATAATCGCCGGGCCGCGCGTTGCCTTCTGGGCCTCCAACTCGTCTTTGAGCCGACGATTTTCAAGGATCAACTCGCGCCGCTCAAGGGCTCTCTTAACCAGTTCGACCAACCGGTCAGCCGGAAAGGGCTTCTCAAGAAAATCGTAAGCTCCGTCACGCATGGCTTCGACAGCCATGGGAATATCGCCATGACCGGTGATTAGAATGACTGGTAATTGATGGTCGATTTCAAGGGCGGCTTTTAAAAAGGTGAGCCCGTCCATTCGGGGCATTTTGATATCGGTGACGACTACGCCGTTCCAGGCGCGGGAGAGCTTGGGCAGGGCCGCCGAAGCATCCTCGAAACATTGAACGGAAAGTCCGGCCAATTCGAGCGTTTGGCTGCCCGAATTGCGGATATGTTCTTCATCGTCGATAAGAAAGATTTGCTCCTGGTCGTTCATTGAGCTTCCCGTCATTCGCCTGCTTGCGCCATGGGGGGCTGTTTAGCGCGTTTCAGTTCGACCTGGAAGACCGCACCGCCATCGGGGTGGTTGGCGGCCCGGAGCTTGCCGCCGAAGTCCTCAATGATTCGATAGGATATGGAGAGCCCGAGGCCGAGACCACGACCGACTTCTTTGGTGGTGTAGAAGGGATCGAAAATCTTTTCCACCTGCCCCTTGGCGAAACCGCTTCCCGTATCGCGCACCAGGATGCGGATCCATAAATCGTCCGCTTCGGCATCGATCTCCAGGCGCTTTGATGTGCTGTCCTGCATGGCGTCGCGGGCATTGCCAAACAAGTTGAGGAAGACCTGTTCCAAACGCACAAGATTAGCCTTGGCGAGAAAATCCGCCTTGTTGATGCGGTTGACGATTTCAATGTCGGTCAGCTTGCCGCCGGTTCCAAGAAGCGTCAGGGCGTCGCTAACGACCTGCGAAAGCTCAACGGCTTCCATGCCATCGTCGGCTTTACGCGAAAAGACCTTCAGTTGTTTGGCAATCTCCGAGATGCGCGCTGTCAGTTCCGAAATTTGTTCAAGATTACTGCGCACATCGTCAGTTCTTTCCCGCTCAAGCAAGACGCGGGCATTGTCTGAATAACTGCGAATGGCGGTTAGGGGTTGGTTCATTTCATGGTTGATGCCTGCCGCCAGTTGCCCGAGTGCGGCCAGTTTGCTGGCCTGGATTAGTTCGTCCTGGGCTTGGCGTAGGTCTGCTTCGGCCTTGCGGCGTTCGGAAATTTCCTCTTTTAAGCGTTTGTTGCTGGCTTTTAAGTCCGCCGTGCGGTCGTGAACTCGGGTTTCGAGTTGGTCGTTGGCTCGTCTGAGGGCCCTTTGAGCCTGACGCTGGAGGAGAAGGCGCTCGCGTAGGGCGAGGCGTCGCTGGACCCAGTTGAGTGCCACCATGATAGCGATCACGATCGCAAAGGAAGTGATCAGAACTGCATAGGCTACGGTGCGTCGTACACTGCTCATGTCGGAAAGTAGGTGAAGTTTCCAATCGGAGTTGGGCACCGCCATGGTCTGGAAGAAATAATTTTTTGCCGCCGCCACCGTTTCGCTTTTGTTTAAGGTGCTTTCGCCAAGGGTTAAGACCTCGGCCCCTTCTTCATAAGGTTCCCGAAAAATTTGCGGTAGGGAGGATAGAGGTTGGTTGCTGTATTTGCGTGTCTTGCGGACCGCTTCACGCCTTTCCTGGCTTAAGGGAGCAAGTGTTTTGTACTTCCAGGCGGGATTGCTGGACATGAAAATGATTCCGTCCTGGTCGCTGACCATGACCTTGTCTTTCGAGGCCGCCCAGTCTTCCTCAAGCCGCTGCACACCCACTTTAACGACGATGACACCAAGCGTTTCGCCTGCGGCCTGTACCGGATGAGAGAGATAGTATCCGGGCTCGTTCGAGGTGGTGCCGAGTGCAAAATATCGTCCGCTGCGTCCTTTCATGGCTTCGATGAAGTAGGGGCGGAAGCTGAAGTTTTTGCCGACGAATGAGGTTTCCGACTTCCAATTGCTCGATGCCAGCGTGAGACCGTTTCTGTCCATCAGGTAGGTTGCCGATGTTTTGGCGATGGAGTTGAACTCGTCAAGGCGGCTGTTGATCCATTCACGTTGGCGTTTGTCTTCCGGCGTGATCAGAAGACGGACAAAATCGTCGACCCTGGCCAATAAAACCGGGTGGAACTCATACTTTTCAAACTCGCTTTGCAGGGCTGAGCGATAAATCACGAGCCGCTGGTCGCCTTCCTTTTTTAGCGATCTAACTGCCGTGGTATGTGCCCATACCCCGGATTGCCACAGGATAATCGGTATGAGGAGTAGGCAAAGCGCTCCCACGGTTAAACGGCTGCGTCGCGTCTCCATGAGGGAGGCGATGAGGCCGGGTGGCGAGGGCCAGACGGTTTCTTCCTCCCCAATTCCCGGGGGCTCCGGCCGATCCGTGTTCGAGTGAAGTATGGGGTTGTTCATAGGGGGGATTATAAAGGGCGAAGTCGTTTCCGGCGACGGTTTATCTCAAGGGTGGTTGACGCTGACTGCTAGACCCTCTAACTGAAACTTGAATAAGGGGAAGTATGATGAACGCGAAACCGATTGTTTGGGTCCTTGCCGACGACCGTCCCGGAAACGTTACGCAATGTCGTGGCGTTGCCGATGCGCTTGGTCTTTCTTACGAGGTCAAGGAGATCACCTATACGGCGGCGGCTTCCCTGCCGAATTTCGTTCTCATGAAATCGTTCGCCGGACTGACAGCCGATGCGCGGGCCAACTTGACGGCGCCCTGGCCGGATCTGGTGATCGCCGCCGGTCGTCGGACCGCTCCCGTGGCTCGCCATATCAAGCGCTTAAATAACGGCAGCACCTTTCTTTGCCAAATCATGTACCCGGGCGATGCGGGGGCCGATGAATTCGACCTGATCGCCATTCCCCACCATGACAGGATGCCTGAAGCTGATAATCGCCTCCAGATAATTGGAGCGCCCCATGGAGTTACACCTGAAAAACTGACCAAGGCGGCCGTGTCATTTCAGGAGAAATTTTGTCATCTGCCTAAACCCTGGATCGCCTTAATCGTTGGCGGTTCGACCAAGCGCCGGAAGTTTACTCCCGAGATGGGGGTGGAGCTAGGGCGGACGGCCAGTGAAATGGCGGTCAAGGCCGGTGGTTCGCTATTGGTGACCACGAGCCGCCGGACAGAAGAGGCTGCGACTGCGCTCTGTGAGGCCATTTCCGCTCCGTCTTACTTGTTCAGATGGGGAGATGAAGGAGAAAATCCTTATTTCGGATTTCTGGCCCTTGCCGACGCCATTGTTGTAACCGGTGATTCTGTTTCCATGGCCTGTGAAGCCTGCGCCACGGGTAAGCCGGTCTATATCTACGCGCCAAAGCGGTTCGTTGCGCGCAAGCATGCTTTGTTTCATCAGGATCTTTATCAAGGCGATTATGCACGCCCCTTGAGTGGGGTCTTTGAGGATTGGTCTCACGCACCGCTCAATCCGGCAGTGGATATCGCCAGGGCTATTCGCCAAAAAGCTGGCATCTAGGCAAAAAATAAATACTTAAATATACTGTATAATATGCGACTTAATTACAACGCATATATGAGTATTTGTGCAATTGCGAAATAACTCTACAAATCCTTCAGGGTTTCATTATATAAGAAGAATGAGCGATAGAAAATTCCGTCGCAATGAAATCGATTGAATGGAGTTGATCCTGTGAGTGTTCAAGATATGGAAGGCAATACCGGTAAGGCTTCCGCCTTGCTGAAATCCATGTGCAACCAGACTCGTCTTGAAATTCTTTGCAAGCTTTCCCATGGGGAAATGTCGGTTGGCGCATTAACCGAAGGCTCCGGTCTGACGCAGTCAGGTCTGTCTCAGCACTTGGGGCGTTTGCGCCGCGATGAGTTGGTGCAAACCCGCCGTGATCGTCAAACCATCTATTATTCTATTAAGTCGCCAGAGGTTCAGGCTGTGCTCGATTCCCTTTATGGGCTTTATTGCGGTGCAGAAGAAAAAGGCCAAGTTCGTCGGGCGGCTTAGTCATACATATAATAAATGTGAAAAAGGCCGGATCAACCGGCCTTTTTTTGTGTGAAATAATTGTTGCAGGCTGATGTGTGTTTAGGCGCGCCAGGCTAATTGCAGCAGCATATCCGGGCGGGTTTCGATGAGTTTGCGGATTTCTTCGTCCGTGGCGGTTCTTTCGTCTCCGCCGACAAAACGAATAAAAAGTTTTCCATCGCGCTCCATGCGATAGCCAATAACCGGCGAAATCGCATCCGGGCCGGAGAGTTCTGCCCAATTTCTAGTCATATGACCTCCGGATAAGCTTGTTTTTGACCATTTCGCACCTTTGAATGGTTTTAAAATGGTCTTCCGGGAGTCACTCCGCAAGGAGTGTGCCAAAATCTTTCGTTTTTTGCCTCAGCGGGAATGCGATGGCCTAGACGGCCTTCGAGTGGCGTTTTTGCCCGAGGTCGAGATAGGTGTCGAATGCGGCTGCGGCGATACGGACGAGAGAGCGTCCATCCTCGCTCATGGATAGCTTGCCTCCGTCAATAATGGCGTATCCGTCATCAAGAAGCTGGTCGAGCTTGCTGAATTCCGCTCGATAGGGGGCTGGATCAATGCCGTGCTTTTGGCAAACTTCATCGACGTCCACTTCCAGATCGCACATCAAGCGCTCGATAATCTCGCCGCGTAGTAGGTCATCGCCCTTGTAAGCCAGTCCTTTGGCAACGGGGAGGTGTCCACTTTCGATGGCTTTCTTATAGTCTTTGAGCGGCAGGATGTTCTGCGTATAGCCTTGGGGCATAGCGCCGATGGAGGATGCGCCCATGCCAATCATCACGGAGGCTTGGTCGACAGTGTAGCCTTGGAAGTTTCGGTGTAGCTTGGCGTCTTTCAGGGCGACGGCCATTTCATCTTCAGGCAAGGCGAAGTGGTCGAGGCCGATTTTGACGTAGCCATATTCTTCTAGCTTGGCCATGGCCGTTTCCACCTGGACCCAGCGTTCCGCCGTTCCGGGAAGATCCTCTTCGTGGATCATTTTCATGTGGCTCTTCATCCAGGGCACATGGGCATAGCCGAAAAGGGCGATCCGGTGAGGGCGCAACTGGTTGGTCTTCTCGACCATATCCATGACCCGCTCCATGTTCTGGTGCGGTAGACCGTAAAGAAGGTCCATATTGATTTTTTCGATGCCGTATTTACGGAGCCAATCGACGACTCGTTTGGTCACGTCAAAGGGCTGGATGCGGTTGATCGCTTCCTGGACCTCGGCGTCAAAATCCTGAACTCCAATGCTGGCCCGGTTGACGCCCGCTTCAGCCAATCCCTTAACGTAATTCTCGGTAGCTGTACGGGGGTCTAGTTCAACGGCGAATTCGGCATCAGCTTCGACGTCGAAATGTTCCCGAACCTTATCGAAAACCTGTTTGAATTCCGCCGCTTCCAACATGGTTGGGCTGCCGCCGCCAAAGTGAACGTGCTTGGCCTTAAACCGGCTGGGCAGAGCGGCGGCGATGAGGTCGACTTCCTTGATCATGGTCTCGAGGTAGTCGAGTACCGGCTCACGCCGCTTAACAATCTTGGTGTAGCAGCCGCAGAACCAGCACATGGAATCGCAAAATGGAATATGGAAATAGAGCGATAACGGTGTTTCGGGATCAAGCGCGCCCAACCATTCCCGGTAGGTGTCTTCCGGGAATTCCGGCTGAAAGTGGGGTGCGGTCGGGTAGCTGGTGTAGCGTGGAACCCGAAGATCGTAATTGGCCGCTATGTGCTCGGCTGTGCGTTTAGGATCGGTCATGGTGGCTCTGATGTAGGGTGCCTAGGCGTCGGCGGCAACCGTCAACTTGACGATTTCGTCCGGATCGGAAACAGCGCCATTGCCGCCCCCGCCCTTTTTGATGCTGTCGACGTGTTCCATGCCCTCGGTCACCTCACCCCAAACCGTATACTGACCGTTGAGGTGCGGCGCATCGTCAAGGCAAATGAAGAACTGGCTGTCGGCGCTATTGGGGTCCATGGCGCGGGCCATGGAGCAGACGCCTCGAGCATGGTCCGCATCGGAGAACTCAGCTTCTAATTTGGTGCCCGAACCGCCCATGCCGGTGCCGTCGGGGCAGCCGGTTTGGGCCATGAAGCCGTTGATAACCCGGTGGAATTTGAGGCCGTCGTAATAGCCTTGGCGCACCAGTTCCTTGATCCGCGCCACATGATTGGGCGCTAGGTCGGGTTTTAACTCAATGGTCACGCGACCGTCTTTAAGGTCCAAATAGAGGGTGTTTTCAAGATCCATGTCTCGGCCTTTTGTCTAATCTGCTTGGTGCCGCGGAACCTAACATATTCCGGGCGGTCTGGGAGTCTTATTTGGCGCCCCGCTGGCGAACGATCTCGAAGGGGCCTTCGTAGTCGCCCACTGCGAGACTATGTGTGATGATTTCTTCTTCATCATGCCAGAGGTGGAAAAGAATTGGAGCCGGTTCCTCATGCCAGGTCGCCGAAGCGCCCCTATCGAAGGTTAGCGTTACCTGGAAAGCGATGGCAGGGGCTGTCGCCGCCGCCGTCCCCGCCCAGACCCGCTCGGTATATCGATGGATATGTCCGGCCAGAACTTTCTTCACCTGAGGATGCTGGGCGACAATCTCGGCCATGGCGTCGCCGCCAGGCATTGGCTCCTTATCGAGCTTGCCGAGTCCCGTACGGAAAGGCGGGTGATGCATGAAAATCAGGGTCTGTCTGTCTGGGGCTTCGCAAAGCCGTTCTTCGAGCCACGATAAACGCTCTTCGCAGAGGAGGCCGCCCCCCCCAGGGCCGCCGGGACGAGTGGAATCCACGCCGATCAGCCGAAGCTCGTGGTCTTCTATGACATAGTGAAGAAACTCGCCATCTTTGGGAAGGTAGCCGTCTTGAGCGAAGGCCTCGCGCATGTTCTGTCGGTTGTCCTGGTTGCCGGGAATTACATAGACGGGCATGGGGAGACGGGCCAGCAGTTCTCTTGCTTTGGCATACCCTTCAGGCTTGCCCAGCTGAGCAAGATCGCCGGTCAGCAAGACGATGTCGGGCAGTGGGTCGACTTTAAGCAGGCTGTCGATGGCGGCGCTCAATTTGGTCCGGGGATCAATCCGTTGTTGGATCGTCCCTTCGGCGACTAAGTGAGGGTCGGAAAGCTGGGCGATAATCATGCCGCTACTTCTTGATGGTGTCGGCAGCGACCTTCATGGAGATGATGCTATCCGGCTTGCGCACTGAGCCGTTGCGCGAACTCAGGCCTTTCTTGATTTTGTCGACGAATTCCATGCCGGAAACCACTTGGCCCCAAACCGTGTATTGATTGTCCAGGTGCGGAGCGCGACCAAACATAATGAAAAACTGGCTGTTGGCGCTGTCCGGGTGACCGGATCGGGCCATGGACATCGTTCCGCGGACATGCGGGGTATTGGTGAATTCGGCAGGGAGATCGGGATACTGGGAGCCACCGGTGCCGTTACCCAGAGGGTCGCCGGTCTGGGCCATGAAGCCGCGGATGACGCGATGGAACTTGAGGCCGTCGTAAAAACCTTCACGGGTCAGTTTTTTGATCCGCTCCACATGCTTAGGAGCAAGGTCGGGACGTAACTGAATGACGACAGTGCCATCTTTAAGTTCCAGATAGATGGTGTTTTCCGGATCGAGGGTTCCGGCTTTGGTTGGGGCGGTCAGCAGGGTTGCGCCGAGCATGACGGCGAAGAAGAAGCCAAACAGACGGTTCATGGTCACGAAATCCATTCTCTTGAAACTGGAGTGAATAAGGTGCCCGGAGGGTAACCAAAAGCCCCCCCGATACGCAAGGTGAGTGTGGCCTAATGAAAAAGAGTTCGCGGTTAATCGAACAAAGCGTCAATGTCGTCTTGGCTGAACCGCTCTTTCGAGGTCTCCAGTTGAGGGCCGTTAAGCAGCGCTTCGTCTTCGGTTTTATCGAGACCTTCGACTTCTTCCTGCTCGATTTCCTGAACCCCCCAGACCTCAACGAGATTGTTGATGCGTTCTTCAACGAACCGGATGGATTTCAATACTTTTGAAACCCGTTGCCCGGTGATGTCTTGAAAGGAGCAGGCTTGGAAAACAGCCATGCAGTTATCGTCAATCTGATTGAGGGCGCTATCCAGGTCTTCGCCATCACGGATTTTCTGTACGGCGTCTTGGATGGCCTCGGACATTTCCATGATGGTGTCGGTCGCATCTTCAGTTGCTGCGACAATGGCGTCGAGCTGGTCGCTCATCTTGGTGATTTGATGCTCTTCGTCCACGGGGTGGTGGATCGTGGCGATTTCTTTCCGGACGCGCTGCATATACTTGAAAAGTCCGGATAATTCTCCCCTTAGAACATCGATGTCATCACTCATTGTTTTATCTTGTCCTTTCCGGACGCTTGGTTGAACGGTTCCAACAACTCCTGGAACTCACGCCATACTAAGCAAACCGGTCAATCTAATCAAAGCCTTAACTGAAAATATTCGACCCAATGATTGTTGCTCAAGCACCGTGTTAGTGCTTTTTGCCGAGCATGGCGCGCATGGCGAGCCTTTGCAGCTTGTCGCGCTGTTCGTCGCTGAGCTCGTTCAGGACATGGGTCTTAGCGCGTCGCAGTTCTTGGGCGTTACGGATGAGTTTGCGGCGCTCGGTGGCCTCCATTCGGGCTTTGTTGGCGCGAAGGGCGGCTAAAAGAGCCTCCCGGTCTTTAATGTCGAACCCGAGTTCCGGGTTGGAAGGGGGCTCTTGTTCCGTATTCTGCTTGCGGTTCTCTTTGCTGGTTTTTTTGAACACTTTTCTCACCTGTTCAGGGTCGTCCGGGTTGACGCCCATCGTTTCCAGCTTGTCTCGAACGGCTTCTTTGCGAGCCATACGTTCCCGCGCTTTTTTATCAACAAGCAGCGGCATCAATGCCTTGGCGATCAGTTTATTCATGCCGCTTTTCCTAACTTGATGATGAACCTTAGTTGGTTTCAAGCTTTTCATGAAAGACTTAACGTTTCGCAAAAAACGCGCTGAGAGGAAGGTTTATTTGAAAATCCACTTCTTGCCTGTTGATTTTTTTCAATGAACAGGAGTAAACCTCTCGCAACTCTTCAGCGGTTTGCTGCAGGAGGTGCAGGCCTTATTTTCGGTAAAATGCTTGAGAATCTTGGAAAGTCTGGAGTTTCAACCCCGCTAGCGGAGTGGCTCCCTCGCCACCCGATTGTGCGGCTTCCTTTCGGCCCACTCTGTCCTATTGTGGAAAAACTTGTGGATAAAAACCAAAAGGAAACCTTTGGCAGGTTTTATATCGGGTTGTGAAACAAGGCTTAAGGAGCGGTCGGCATACAGTTGCCGATGATGGTTCACCCCGCCGGACAAGCTTTTGTCCTGTCATGTAAGTATCACTATCTTTCCGCGTTTGGCGGAGGTACATGGAGCCCATGCGACGTTCACGTTGTGCAAAAATTATCGCCACCCTAGGCCCGGCCACTTCGACCCTTACGCGGGTTGCGAAGTTGTTCGATGCGGGCGCCGATTTGTTCCGTCTCAATTTTTCCCACGGCGCCCACGAAGAACATCAGGCGCGCTACCAGCTTATTCGAAAACTGGAAGAAGAGGCGGGCAGGCCCATTGGCATCTTGATGGACCTGCAAGGTCCTAAGTTCCGCATTGGGAAGTTTGCCGAAGGCAAGATCAAGCTGGTGCCCGGTTCTCCCTTTCGGCTCGATTTGCTCGATGAGCCGGGCAACAGCCGCCGGGTGATGCTGCCGCACCCCGAGATTATTGAGGCCTTAACGCCAGGCACGATGGTGCTGATGGACGATGGAAAATTGCGTCTGCGTGTCGAAAAGACCGGGACCGATTATGTGGAAACCATTGTGTCGGTGGGGGGGGAGCTTTCCGACCGTAAGGGCGTGAATATCCCCGATGTGATTATCCCGCTCTCCGTGTTGACCGAGAAAGATCGCGCCGATCTGGAATTTGGTCTCCAGTTGGGCGTGGACTGGGTCGCCCTTTCATTCGTTCAACGCCCCGAGGACGTGGTCGAATTGCAGCGTCTGGTCGATGGCCGCGCCAAGGTTATGGCGAAACTCGAAAAACCTGCGGCGATCAATAACTTGCGGCAGATTATCGAAGTCTCCGATGCGATCATGATCGCGCGTGGCGATCTTGGCGTTGAGGTGCCCGCCGAAGACGTGCCTGGATTGCAAAAATGGATCATTCGTGAATGTCGCCATTTAGGTAAGCCTGTTGTGGTCGCTACGCAGATGCTGGATTCCATGGTGCGGTCACCCATTCCGACCCGTGCCGAAGCCTCCGACGTGGCGACGGCGGTTTATGACGGGGTCGATGCGGTGATGCTGTCGGCCGAAACGGCGGCGGGAGATTATCCGGTGGAATCGGTTTCCATGATGAACCGGATTATCGACAAGGTGGAGCGCGACGATCATTACATGCGCCTGATGGATGCCGAGCGGTTCATCCCGGAGCCGACCAGCGCTGACGCTATCACTTCGGCGGCCCGTCATGCGGCCCAAACCATTGGAGCGGCGGCTATTGTCACGTTTACCCATAGTGGCTCCACGACTATCCGCGCTTCCCGTGAACGGCCGATGGTGCCGATTCTTGGATTGACGCCGGTGATGCATACGGCGCGTCATCTTTCTCTTGCCTGGGGTGTGCACCCGGTGAAGACCAAGGATGTCGAAAGTTTTGTCGATATGGTGAACAAGGCGTCAAGGGTGGCCAAGCGGGAAGGGTTCGCCAAGGAAAAGGATCGGATTGTGGTTACGGCAGGAGTTCCCTTCGGAACACCGGGAACCACCAATGCCTTGCGTATCGTCCGGGTCGGAAAGAACGGTGCTATGAGCTATGACGCCAACACTGAAAACCTTAAGATTTAGGTCTTTCTAGTTCCATTGTTTGTTGTGCTCCAGTAGGTTGGCGCAATGTTTTTAGAGCTTTTCAATATTGTAACGCCGGTTTTCATCTGCGCTGGACTTGGGTTCTGGTGGACGAAAACCGGGCGGAAATACGATGCCGAGCTGATCACCAATCTGATCACCGCCATTGGGATGCCGTGTCTGATCTTCTCGGTGCTGACATCGACCGGCCTGTCCGTTGAGGCGTTCGGTGAAATGGCTCTCGGAACGGCTCTCTGTTTGGGGGCCTTTATGGTTCTCGGATATGGCCTGCTGAAAGTCACAAAACAGAACATTAAGACGTATCTTCCGACCTTGATGTTTCCCAATATTGGCAACATGGGGCTGCCGCTCAATATGCTCGCTTTCGGTGATCCCGGTTTGGCTCTGGCAGTGGCCTATTTTACCGTTACGGCAGTGGTCCAGTTCACCGTTGGAATTGGCATTAATGCAGGTACTCTTTCGTTTAAGGAATTGGTCCGCATCCCAACCCTTCATGCGGTGGCGATTGCTCTTGTTTTCATGATCGGCGGTATTCCCGTTCCGCAAGTGGTTGCCAGCACCACCGACCTGATCGGCGGGATGGTGATTCCAATCATGCTTTTCACCCTGGGTATTTCACTTGCCAGTTTGCGCATTTCGGGTATTGCCAAGGGCATCGCCCTTTCGGCCGTGCGCATTATTATGGGATTTGTTGTCGCAGCGATTATCGCCGACCTTCTGGGCTTTACCGGCGTAACCAAAGGCGTGTTGATTGTCGAATCCGCCATGCCGGTGGCTGTCTTCAATTATCTCTTTGCCATGAAGTATAAAAACGAGCCTGAAGCCGTGGCAGGAATGGTCGTCATCTCAACCCTGTTGTCCTTTGCGACTTTGCCGTTCCTCATGTGGTACGTGCTTTAACAGTCGCCGGGTTTGTTAAATAATTGAATTCACTGCGTTGAAGTTATCCGCTAGGTTATTTTAAAACCATAACCGCCGGGGGGGGCATGGAGCATTTAGCCTGGAAAAAATGGTTCGAGGTCGGTCACGACACCATTGATTTTGAACACAAAACCTTCTTCAGCTTGATCAATAAAGCCAACGATTTTGTCAAAGAAGGTCGGGAGAGTGAAGAAATCCGTCGGGTTTTCGATGAGCTTCTCAAATATGCGGATTTTCACTTTACCAGCGAAGAAAACGTCATGGTCGAGTGCGACTATCCCTACCTTGAAGAACATCGGGGTGAGCATAGACGGCTGATGATCAAGCTTCGGGAAGATATTACGAGCTTTGAAGGGGAGGCCATGGAGGCTTCCAAAATCGTCCACTTTCTTTTCGAGTGGCTGCTCAATCACACCATCACGGAAGACCTGAATATCTCGGCGGCGGTGAAGCAGAAGAATCTGAAAGGTTACTTCACCATGTTGGAAGAGGGCGACGCTTAGCCCTCAAATCCTTCCACCCCAATCATAATCATGTCGCCTGCGGGCAGCCTTATTTCGCGGACCTTCTGATAGTCGTCCGAATAGAAAAACTCCTCATACTTCTGTTTGGATGGAAACCGCAGTAAAACCAACCGCCGAGGCTCGAAATAGTCGCCTTCATACACCTTAAAATCGCCGCCGCGCACCAGATATTCGCCGCCATGCTTCTCAACCAAGGGCTTGGCAAGCTTCATGTACTCCCCATAGGTCTCCGCATCGTCGATTCTGACATCGACAACAATGAAATAGTCGGCCATGGGTTTCTCTCCTAAAAATGGGCCAAATACCGGCCGTCAACGGCGAGGGTTTGGCCGGTAATATAACTTGCTGCGTCAGAAGCGAGAAAGACCGCCGCCCCTGCAATTTCGTCGGGCTCTCCCCAGCGTCCCAGTGAGGTGCGCTTGCCGAGCCAGTCCGCGATGGTTTCATCTGCGGCCATTTCGGCATTGGCTTCGGTAGCGAAGTAACCTGGGGCAATGGCATTTGCCGTGATGCCATAGGAGCCTAACTCGGCGGCGAGTGACCGGGTTAGGGCTTCAAGCCCGCCTTTGGATGCCGTGTAGGCCGGATCGCCCGAGCGTGAAATGGGACCGGCGATGGAGGTGATGTTGATGATCCGTCCCTTCCGGCGCGGTATCATCCGCCGAGCAGCCTCTCGCGCCAATGCGAAGGGAGCGACGAGATTGGTTTCAAGCAGCTTGGCGACGGATGACGTGTCGAATTCGAGGAGCCCGCGCCGATCCCGGTTTCCCACATTGTTGATCAGGATATGCAGTCCGCCGTGATCAGTCTCGATGACTTCCAGTGCGGTGGTCAGGGCTGCTTCGTCGGTAATGTCAAAAGGGAGAGGGGTTGCTCCGATGGTTTGCGCCGCTGCTCCCAGGGCTTGGGCGTTACGTCCGTTGATCAACACTTTTGCGCCTGCTGCCGTCAAAGCCTTGGCGATTTCCAGGCCCAGGCCTCTCCCTCCGCCGGTGACGAGCGCTGTTTTGCCGTCCAGGCGGAAGGGTGAGCTTGGTTGAGTCATGTTATTCAGCGGCCTTTAAGGGGGCGTCCGGGTTGCGGAAGCGGGTGAGAAGTTCTGCCTCCTTGGCTTGTGCGGCGCGCATGTTCTTTTCTTTCACATGGCCGAAGCCGAGGATGTCTGATGGAATTTTGGCGATCTCCACCGCCAGCGCGTGATTGGCCGGTGTGAGGTTTGCGAGAAGTTCTCCGATGGTTTTCTCATATTCACCGATCAGGGCCCGCTCGGCCTTGCGCTCGGCCGAATAGCCGAAAATATCAAACGTTCCGCCGCGCAACCCCTTGAGTCCGGCGATCCACTTGAAAGCCGTCATCATCCAGGGGCCAAACTCTTTTTTCTTGAGATGACCGGTTTCAGGATCACGGTCGGCAAGCAGCGGTGGGGCCAAATGGAAGGTCAGGGTGAAATCGCCTTCGAACTGGGCGTTGAGCTTGTCTTTAAACTCCTGGCTGGAGTGAAGGCGGGCCACCTCGTACTCATCCTTGATGGCGAGCAGCTTGAAGTAGTTTTGAGCCACGGCTTCGGCCAGTTCTTGAGTCCCTTTAACCGAGCGTTGTTCGGCCTCAGCCGCCCGTTTAATCAGGCCGCGGTATTTGTCTGCCAGGGCTTCGTTCTGATAGGCCGCCAGATAGTGGGACTTGTCGGCGATGATTTCTGGCAGATCGCCGGGCTTTTGCGGGTTGATGGATTGCACCTTGGGCCGGGCCACCTGCCGGACTTTTTCCGGTTCGTGAGCGGCGCGGCGGCCCCACATGAAGGCTTTTTTGTTGAATTCTACGGATACGCCGTTCAACTCAACAGCCCGCTCGATAGCTTCTGCGCTTAAGGGGATGAGACCTTTTTGCCAAGCGTAGCCGACCATGAAGAGATTGGTTGCGATAGCATCGCCGAGAAGAGCCGTAGCCAACGCTGTTGCTTCGACGAACTGGGCGTCGTTGCAACTGTTGCCGATGGCGTCGCGTAGTTCCTGATCCGGGTAGACGAAGTCTTTGTTCTTGGTGAATTCCGCCGTCACGGTCTGATGGGCGTTGATGACTGCACGGGTCTTGGCGCTGTCCATCTTGGAAAGCGCCTCCGCACCGCCCGCCGTGACCATGTCGCAGCCGATGACCGCTTTCGCGCCGCCGGGACCGATACGCACCGCATAAATGTCTTCAGGCTTGGCGGCGATCTTCAGTTGACTGACCACCGGCCCGTTTTTCTGGGCCAGACCCGTCAGATCAAACGATGAAACGCCTTTGCCTTCCATATGGGCCGCCATGGCGAGCAGGGCGCCGATGGTCACCACCCCGGTGCCGCCGATGCCTGTCAGGATCACGCCATAAGGCTCGTCAAGGACTGGAAGAGTGGGCTGTGGCGGTTCCGCCAGTCCGGCGTCTTTGGCGGTGTTGCCCGTACCGGCCTTTTTGCGTGGTGTACCGCCATGGACGGTGACGAAGCTGGGGCAGAAGCCGTCGATGCAGGTGAAGTCCTTGTTGCAGGATGACTGGTTGATCATCCGCTTGCGGCCAAAGGGGGTTTCCACCGGCTCAATGGAAACGCAGTTTGACTGTACGCCGCAATCCCCACAGCCCTCGCAAACCGCATCGTTGATGAAGACACGCTTGGGCGGATCGGGATAGAGATTGCGTTTCCTGCGGCGGCGTTTTTCGGCTGCACAGGTCTGGACATAGATAATCGCCGAAACTCCTTCGGTGCGCCGTAGTTCCTTTTGCAGAGCATCCATTTCGTCCCGGTCGTGGAAGGTGCAGAAAGGAGCGAACCCACCTAAAGAGTCGCCGTATTGGGCTGGATCGTCGGTTACCACGGCAATTCGTTTGACACCTTCGGCGGCGACTTGTTTGCTGATGATTTGCGGGGTCAGCGGTCCGTCGTGGGGCTGGCCGCCGGTCATGGCGACGGCATCGTTAAACAGGATTTTGTAGGTCATGGTGACCTTGGCCGATACGGCGGCGCGAATGGCCAGGAGGCCTGAATGGAAATATGTGCCGTCGCCAAGGTTGACGAAGATATGTTCTTCGTCGGTAAAGGGAGCTTGGCCGATCCAGTTGGCTCCTTCGCCGCCCATATGGGTGAAGGTGGTGGTTGAGCGATCCATCCAGACGGCCATAAAGTGGCAGCCAATGCCCGCGACAGCGCGCGAGCCTTCGGGAACCTTGGTTGAGGTGTTGTGCGGACAGCCAGAGCAGAAATAGGGCATGCGCTGGATGCGCGGAGCTGGAGCGTTGGGGGTTTTCTCCTTGGCGTCGATCAGCGCAATACGGTCGGCGATTTCGCTGCCCAGCTTGTCTTCGCCGAAATGTCGGCCGAGACGATGGGCGATCACCCGTGCGATGACCTCTGGCGACAACTCGCCCGAAGGGGAGAGCAGGGGCTGGCCCTTCTCGTCCTTTTTGCCGACGATCAGCGGACGGTCGGCTTCTGGGGCGCAATAGAGCGTTTCTTTCATCTGCACTTCGATGACCGGACGCTTTTCTTCGATCACGAGGATTTCCGAGCAGCCCTTGGCGAAATTGGTGATCCCGGTTTCTTCAAGCGGCCAGATCATGCCGACTTTGTAGACCTTGAGCCCCAGTTTTTTAGCGATTTTCTCGCTAATTCCGAGATCGTGCAGGGCCTGCATCACGTCGAGATATGATTTACCTGCCGTGACAATGCCGAAAGTGGCCTTGGGTGCATCGAGCGCTACACGGTCGATTTTATTGGCTCGGGCAAAGGCTAAGGCGGCGGGGATGCGAACGTCACGCATCCGTACTTCCTGAACCACGGCCGGATCGGGCCAGCGAATGTGCGGGCCACCTTCGGGCATCTCGAAATCGTTGGGAATAACCGGCTTTATGCGGTCTGGGTTAATTTCGATGGATGACGTGGTTTCGACGTTCTCGGTCACGGTTTTCATGCCGACCCAGGTGCCCGAAAAGCGCGAGAGGGCATATCCCAGAACACCAAAGTCGATGAATTCCTGCACGTTGGCTGGGGCTAGCGTAGGCATTTGAGCGGCCATGAAGGGATATTCGCTTTGGCTCGGTGCGGTGGATGATTTACAGGCCGGGTCGTCGCCCGCGACAACCAGAACGCCGCCATTGGGTGAGGTGCCTGCAAGGTTGCCGTGTTTAAAAACGTCTCCAGAACGATCAACCCCGGGGCCCTTGCCGTACCACATGGCGAAAGTGCCGTCGTACTTGGCCTTGGGGAACATGTTGGTTTGCTGGGTGCCCCAAACGGCGGTTGCCGCCAAGTCTTCGTTGACGCCCGGTTCGAAGTGGACGTTATGTTTTTTGAGGTGCTTCTCGGCGCGCCAAAGCTCTTTATCGACGTTGCCGAGCGGTGAGCCCCGGTAGCCTGAAATGAAGCCTGAGGTGTTAAGGCCGTTTTTAGTATCGATCTGCTGTTGCAGCATCAGGAGGCGCACCAGCGCTTGGGTGCCGCTTACCTGAATTCGGCCTTTTTCAAGAATGTACTTGTCGTCCAGCGAAATCGCCGAAAGCTCGGTCATGTGAGGCTTCTCCCAACCTGAAATCTTTGTTTTTTCCCTCAGGCGTTTCTTGCTTAAAAGGTTAGCTATGCTGCCCCTTTCTTCAATGGGAAAAACGAAAATCGTATGAAATTGATCATCCGTTTCGCTTTGTTCGTCTGGCTAACAAAAATGTTGCGTAAGTTATGGGCTGGGCTATGCATCCATTTCAATGATCCTGCCGGGATTCAAGATGTTTTTGGGGTCGAGCGCACGCTTCATGGTTTGCATCAACTCAATATCGGCGTCCGATTTGCAAAGCCCCAGATAGCCGCGGCGGGAAAGGCCGATGCCGTGTTCGGCTGAAATGGAGCCGCTGAATTCACTGGTCAGGCCAAAGAGCACTTCGTCGATTTCCGGTCCGCCGTTGTCTGCGTTGGTCAGTGGATGAACGTTGCCGTCACCTAAATGTCCGAACATCACCAGCTCGCTTTCCGGCCATCGCTCGGCAAGGGTTTCGGTGAGTTTTTCGGAAAAAGGCTGAATGGCGTCGAGCGGAAAACTCACGTCGTAGCTCTTTCCCGGGGCAAGGGTGAGATAAACTTCCATGCTCGCGTCCCTGATCGACCAGAGGTTTTTCGCCTCCTCCCCCGATTTGGCGATTACGGCATCCTGAATGACGCCGCTTTCCAGGGCGTCGGCCAGCGTTTCTTCCAGCGCCTTGGCGTCTCGCTCTTGGTCGCCGCCTTGGGTTTCGGTCAATACATAGAAGGGATGGGAGCTGCTGAAAGGATTTTCAGGGGTTTGTGAGAGGCTAATGGCTTTGTCGAAAAAGCTTTGCCACATGACCTCGAAGGCTGAAAGCGTGCCTGGGAGGCGGCGGCGCATGAGCGCCAGGAACTCGGTGACTTTAGAGAAGCTATCAAGGGTGCAGAGGGCCAGTGATTGGCTGCGCGGCTGGGGGAAAAGCTTCAAGACGGCGCGGGTAATTACACCCAGCGTTCCTTCACTGCCAATAAATAGCTGTTTGAGATCGTAGCCAGTATTGTTTTTGACCAGACGGTTCATGCCGCCGACCACCGTGCCGTCGGCCAATACCGCCTCGACGCCAAGAACCAGGTCGCGCGCCATGCCATAGCGAAGCACTCTGTTGCCGCCGGCGTTGGTCGACAAATTACCGCCGATTGTGCAGCTGCCGCGCGCCCCGAGGTCGAGCGGGAACATCAGCCGTTTAGTTTCCAATCGTTCTTCCAGTGTTTGCAGGACGACGCCCGCCTGAACCGTCGCCGTACCACTGGCGGCGTCGATTTCCTCAATGGCGTTCATTCGCTCCAGCGACAAAACGATTTCACCATCGAGCGGAATACCGCCCTGGGTCAGGCCGGTCATGCCGCCTTGGGTGAGGACCGGCTGGCCTGCCTCATTGCAAAGCGCGAGGGTTTGGGAAACTTCGTCCGTTGATGCGGGGCGGAGCACCAAAATAGGGTCGCCGTACTTTCGCCCGGATACGTCAGACGTGTGGCGTTCACTGATATCGTCGCCCTCAAGGTACCCCTTGGGGCCGACGATTTCTTTCAATCGTTCCGTTAAGGCCATGCCTTGCTCTTTTGTCGTCCCTGTTATCGGAGGGCTTCGCCCCCTCAATTTGCGGTGCTTAGAATACCGATAAATAGATATGTGGGATAAGAAAAAACATGTCAGGCGTCATCTGGTGCGTTGACAGGGCGGGGAAGGCAGCCAACTCTATAGCCGATGATTCTTTAAAGGAGCCCCCATGACTGCCGAAAGCCTACCCCAATGGAACCTGGAAGATCTTTATGCCGGGCCCGATTCCGATGCGCTGAACACCGACCTGAAAACGCTAGAGGAAAGAGCCAAAGTCTTTGGTGAAACCTATAGGGGAAAAATTGCATCGCTGGACGGGCAGACTTTCGGTCAAGCCATTGCCGAATACGAAGACTTCGGTGAAATCGCCGGGAAGGTAATGAGCTACGCCCAGCTTTTGTTCGCCGGGAACATGGGGGACTCCGAAACCGGGCGGTTTTATCAGACCGTTCAGGAAAAAATTACCGATATTTCGACCCATACCTTGTTTTTCGAGCTTGAAATCAATCGCCTAAGTCAGGCTCAACTGGATGAGCTGCTGAAAGCACCTGGAACGGCTAAATATGCCGCTTGGCTACGTGATGTCGGCGTGTTCCGCGAGCATCAGTTGTCCGACGATTTGGAAAAATTGCTGCTGGAAAAACAGGTTACCGGCAAGGGCTCTTGGGTGCGGTTGTTTGAAGAAACCATGGCTGAATTGCGCTTCCCGCTGGAAGGCGAGGCCGATCCTCTGACGGCCTCTGAAATTTTCGACAAACTGTCGAGCAAGGATCGGGACCTGCGCAAGGCTGCTGCATTGTCTATCGGCCAGGTCTTACAGGATAACATCCGCATCTTTTCGCTGATTACTAATACGTTGGCCAAAGATAAGGAAATTGAAGACCGTTGGCGTGGCTATGCCGGTCCGGTCAGTTATCGCAATAAATCGAACCTGGTGGAAGACGAGGTGGTCGAGGCGCTGACGACAAGCGTTAAGGACAGCTATGGCGACCTATCGCACCGCTATTACGGCCTAAAGGCCAAGTGGATGGGGTTCGAGAAGCTGGAATTTTGGGACCGCAATGCGCCTCTGCCTGATGATGATGACAAGCGTATTCCCTGGGGTGAGGCCAAGGATCGGGTCTTGAATGCCTATGGGGCTTTCGCGCCTGAAATGGCGGAGATCGCCAAGGGGTTTTTCGATAAAAAATGGATCGATGCCGAACCGCGCGCCGGAAAGGACTCGGGCGCTTTTTCTCATCCCACGGTGCCTTCGGCGCATCCCTACATTTTGATGAACTATCACGGCAAAACCCGTGACGTGATGACCCTGGCCCATGAGTTGGGGCATGGCGTCCATCAGGTGCTGGCGGCCGGGCAGGGAGGTTTACAGTCCGATACGCCTTTGACCCTGGCCGAAACCGCTTCGGTGTTTGGCGAGATGCTGACCTTCCGAGCGGTAATTGACGGTGAAACCGATGCCAAGCGACGCCGGGTATTATTGGCGGGCAAGGTCGAGGACATGCTCAATACGGTGGTCCGGCAGGTGGCTTTCTTCGAGTTCGAACGACGGGTTCACGATCAGCGCCGCGAGGGTGAACTATCGCCTGAATCTCTGGGCGATATCTGGATGGCGGTTCAGGATGAAAGCTTAGGCCCAGCGTTTAATTTCACCGACGAATATCGGACCTATTGGTCCTATATCCCACACTTCATTCATACGCCTTTCTACGTTTACGCCTATGCGTTTGGCGACTGTCTGGTCAATTCGCTCTATGACGTGTTCGCCAAGGGGCACGAAGGTTTTCAGGCCAAGTATCTCGATATGTTGAAAGCCGGGGGAACGCTCCGCCATAAGGAACTGCTTGCGCCCTTCGGTCTCGATGCTTCCGATCCCGCTTTCTGGAAACGGGGCTTAAAGGTGGTTTCCGGCTTTATTGATGAGTTGGAGGAAGAACTCTAGTCTATTGCTCCACATGGCTCGAAAAAGGTTATCTATGCCGCCCTTGCTGGCAATTCACTGATTGCGATCACCAAGTATCGGTGCTGCGTCCTATCCGGGCAGTTCGGCCGCCCTTGCCTATGAATGCAAAAGCCCAAATAACCCTTTCGTCATTTATTATACCTTATGGTAAATAGCGATGCCTAGGGCGCTAAATGCCCGGCAACGTAGATTCAATTGAGGTTCTGGAGGGATTGCCTTGACCGGCAAAAAGAAGCAGCGGCTGGAAGTGCTTAGTCGCATGCCGAAAAAAAGCAACGGTAAACCGCCCTTGTTGTTCGTTCATGGCGCCTTTGCCGGTGCTTGGTGCTGGGATGAATATTTCCTTCCCTGGTTTGCCGAGCGTGGCTATGAGGCCCATGCGGTCTCATTGAGCGGCCACAATGGAAGCCGGAAACGGGATGAGGACCTCCACGCCCTTGGAATTTCCGACTATGTGGACGATGTTGCCGAGATTGTCGATGGGTTCGACCAGTCACCGGTCCTAATCGGCCATTCCATGGGTGGCTTCGTCACTCAGAAATACCTTGAGCGCCGTAAGCCCGCCGGGGTTGTCCTGATGGCTTCCGTTCCGCCTACGGGGTTGACTGGACCCGCCATGTCCATGTCGCTCAACTATCCCTGGTTGACGTGGCAAATCACCATGTTTGAGGCTTTCGGTATGCACCGCACCTCAATCAACCTCTTGCACGATGCGCTTTTTTCTTCGGCGATGGACCCCAAGGATACGATGAAATACCTGCCCAAGGTGCAGCGGGAGTCCATGCGCGCGACGACCGAAATGTATTTGGCCGGGTTGCCCATTCCGGCCTTGATCTCGACCGTGCCGACTTTGGTCGTCGGTGGTGGGGCCGATAAGCTTATCGATCCGGTTCATGTGGCTGCGACGGGTATCTTTTTCGGCGTCCAGGCTGAAATTTTCGGCGGGATCGGCCACGGTATGATGCTTGACGTCAAATGGGAAGAAGTCGCCCTATACATGGAAGAGTGGCTTCAGAAGACCGGCTTCTAATTACCTCATTATCCAAATGTTTAACCAGATAACATTTTGATTATATTTGTATAATACAAAATAAACCAACCGGTTGGTTTTATTGTAATTGCCTTGATTAGGCCTGTGTTCCTAAGGTTGGTTACGGTGTTAGGACAATGAGAGCCGGGTCGTCGGCGTGGTCGACTAAGATTTTGCGGACCCGTTCCTGCCAGCCTTCCTTGAAAAGCCGTTCATCTTCGGCGTTGGCCTGACCCTGGAGGATCATGCCGAGCCTTTCCCGAACCCCCGGCTCCATGGGCACGATGGGAGCGTTAAAGGTTGCGTTGATCTTTTGGCCCGTATCCATGCGCTCGAAAATCATCTCGGCGTTTCCCGATATGCCGAAGCGCATGAGGTTTTGGCGGGTGAAGTTGGGGCCGATGCCTTTGAAGCCACCTTCGCCAGCCGCTCCGGTGATCAACTGGGCGACCGAAGCCATGACGCCGGTCACCCCTTCGTCAAACTCATCGGGAAAAGCGACTGCGATCTCGCCGCGAACTGGCGTTTCTTCGCCATAAAGACTTTTAACCGCCTTCACCGTCATCAGATAGGCTCCGGCTACGGTGGGGCAGGAATGTCCGGCCAGTTTAACCGCATCGATATAGCCGTATTCCAGCAAGCCGTCTTCGCATGACCCGAGGAAATTACTTAACGGATCTTTCAGCGCGATGGTTGGGGCTTGGTCGAAAAAGGCAGGGTATTTCATGGGGGAGTTCCTCGATTGCAGTTTTCGGTGTTTTACCGTTGCACGGGAAGGGCGTCGATTACTCAGGTCAAGTCGATGTTTTATTGATCGCAGGTCTTAAGGGAACATGCCTATAGAAATTTGGCTCTCCAATAGTTACGATAGAAACTAACTGTTGAGGGGGAGACCGTGGTCGCATCGTTTATTGCCAGGAAATTGCCGTTTCATTACGGTTGGATCGTCGTTTTTGCGGGAACGCTGACGATCTTTTCGTGCCTGGGGTTGGGGCGGTTCGGCCTTGGTATGTTACTTCCGTCGATGGGCGGCGACCTCGGCCTCAGCTATACCCAGATGGGGGCTATCAGCACGGCCAATTTCATCGGCTATCTCGCTGCTGTTGGACTTTCGCCTTTTCTGATCAAGCGCCTGGGTGAAAGTAAAACCATTGTCTTTGGGTTGTTTTTGGTTGCTGGCTCCATGGGCGTGGTCAGCCAGGGCGATGGCTATCTCTGGATTATGGTGTTTTATACGCTAACCGGATTTGGCAGTGGAGCGGCTAACGTGCCGATGATGGTGCTGGTGCCTCATTGGTACGCCAAGACCTATCGCGGGCGTGCAGCGGGCTTCATGGTGATCGGCAGTGGGTTCGCGATTATTTTCTCCGGTCTGTTTATTCCGGCGGTTAATGAAGCCATCGGTCCCGAAGGCTGGCGGACCGGTTGGGCGACGCTGGGCGGCATCTCGGCGGTGGTGGCCCTGATTAACTGGGGGCTTCTCCGTGATCGGCCGCAAATGCTAGACCTCGCTTTGCTTGGTGAAGCGCGGGAAGCCAAGGCCATGGCGCGCGGGAAGGATAAAAGCGATCCCGCCATGTCGCCAAAGCGAGCCATCGTGCACCTCGGTCTTCTCTATATGATGTTTGGCGCTACCTACATCACCTACGGCACCTTTATCGTCACCTCCATGGTTGAAGAGCGGGGTTTCACGGAGGCCGCCGCCGGTCAGGTCTGGTCCTGGATCGGTTTGTTCAGTCTCGCTTCGGGGCCTTTGTTTGGCACCCTTTCGGACAAGTTGGGCCGTCGCGCCGGACTATTGGCCGTCTTCACGGTGCAGACTTGCGCATATACCTTGATGGCCCTGCACCTCGACACGCCGTCGCTTTACCTGTCGATTGGCTTGTATGGGATCGCCGTTTGGTCGATCCCGTCGATCATGGCGGCTGCCGTTGGCGACTACGTGGGACCTGAAAAGGCGGCGACGGCCTTCTCGACCATCACCTTCTTCTTCGCCATCGGCCAAACCGTCGGACCAGCAACGGCGGGGGCGATGGCCGACACCATGGGAACCTTCGATTTCAGTTTCGCCGCCATCGCCGTTTCCGGTGTCATCGCGATCCTGGGAACCCTGGCCCTGCCGAGGCGAAAGACAGGTAAGGCTTAATCACCCGTATATTTCGGCTCGCGCTTCTCAATGAAACTGGCAATACCTTCCGCGCAGTCTTCCGAGCCTTGAATGAGGGCGAACTGTTCCATGTCGAGCGCTGCGCTGGTGGCGTTCAAAGCATTGGCATGGATGTTGATTTGTTTCTTGATCATCCGCACACCGGTTGGCGGCAGGCTGGCGATATGGCTGGCTATCTCAAGGGCTTTTTCCATGACCTTGCCATCTTCGGCGATCTCGTCGGCCAAACCCCAGTCGACGGCGCGTTGGGCGTTCAGTTGTTCGGCCAGAGCGATGATCCGTTTGGCCTTCGCCGGGCCTGTGAGGTTGGTAATTCGCGGCACCGCGCCCCAACCCATGTTGAAGCCGCGTTCCACTTCGGGCACGTAAAGGGTCGAGCTTCGGCCGACGATGCGCAGGTCGCAGGAAACGGCGAGCGCCACCCCGCCGCCGACGCACCAGCCTTCGATGGCGCAAAGGGTCATGGGTTCCAATTCTTCCCAGGCCCGGCACATCCGTGGCCCGGCTTTTAATATTTGCCGCCGTTCTGCTAGCCCGGCTGAGCGGGAGCGCTGAACGCCTCCATCTTTCAAGTCCATACCAAGGGAAAAGCGGTCCGATTTTCCGGTGAGAATGATGGCCGAGGTTTCTCTATCGCCCTCGAAACTCTGCGCTGTTTCAGTGAGTTCTTCCATTAGATCGATGGAAAAGCCGTTGCTCTTGTCGCCCCGGTCGAAGCGGACGATGGCGATACGCCCCTGACGCTCGGTGGTTACGTATTTCATGGTTATTATTCCTCCAGCATGGCGAGGCAATCGGCTTGCGATTTGCACTGTTCGGTGAGATTGATCACTGGGCCGGGTCCCACCGCGTCGATTTGGATGGGGATGTACTGGCCGTCAGCCGAGAGATAAATGTGAAAGGTGAATTTGCTCCACAGCTCCGTGTGGCTGTCCTTGAACCCGGCGCGGGGTACCGGCTTGAGGATTAGGCGATAAACGTCGTAATCGGCCCGCCTGACATGGCGGGTTAGCCTTTCGCCCACTTCTCCTTCGACATCGAATCGCCGCCGCCCGTCATAGACCGGCAGGGTGAAGGTCTTTGGCCCACCGTTCTCCAGATGATCTTTCGTTATGCGGATGGATTCGACGACGGCGGTGATCGGATCGATGGTGCCGACCCGCCATTGAGGCTCGACCTTATCCGCCTGGCGTTTGTCGTCTTCGGGTTTTTCGCCTTTGGTCTGGATGAGCGGGTGGCCCGTTCCGACTTCGTCGAAAGTGACGGTGACCGTGCGTTCGCGCCGTCGGTTGGTATAGCCCACCTCATAGAGAGCAGGACTGTATTTACTGTCGTCGCCTATGCTTCCTTCGGCCTTGGCCTTGACCCTTAGTTTGGTGACCCAGCGGATCAGCCCGCGGGTTTCAAGCTGGAAGAGGTTGGTCTTTTCTCCCGGTGCGAATCCGTAGGACAAAACGAAGTCGCCCGCATGCAGACCGCTGACCATGAATTCGAATCGGAGGTGATAGCGGTTGTCCTCGGCGCGCGGTGCTGTCACACTGAGTGTAATAAAAAGAAACGCTAAAGTGGCAAGGAAGAGTTTTTTTCTCATGTCACGAAGTATAGGGCCGGGGAACACACCGTCCAAGCGTCAAGCGTGGATGATGTGGCGATTTTGAAAACTATTTGTTTTCAGGTTCTTGTGAGTGTTGTGCTGCGTTTTGCGATGGCTTTTGCAGGTCATATTACGGCTTGTAGACAAAGTTGCTTTACTGCACTGCACAAAATTGTTTAGATGGGCGCAATGAAATTGGCATTACCAATTCCGACTTCAATACGGGGGCAGACCCACAATGAAAATTACAATTCCTAAAGAACGCCAAAGCGGCGAACAGAGGGTTGCGGCATCGCCGGAATCGATCAAGAAGCTGATCGGCCTCGGGTTCGACGTGACGGTGGAAAAAGGCGCGGGCACGGCTTCGGCTATTTCCGATGCCGACTTCAAGGACGCTGGTGCGAAAATTGCGACGGGTAAAACGGCTTTGAAAGACGCCGATATGGTCTTGACCATCAATGGACTCGACCCGGACAGCAAAGGCAGCCTGGGCATGAAAAAAGGCGCGATTTTGATCGGCGGTCTTTCGGCGTTGACCAATGAAAAGCGCGTCGAAGCCTATGCCAAGGCGGGAATTACCTCCTTCGCTATGGAACTTCTGCCGCGCATCACCCGTGCCCAGAGCATGGATATCCTCTCATCCCAGGCCAACCTGGCGGGCTACAAGGCCGTGGTCGATGGAGCCGCCGAGTTCGGTAAGGCTTTCCCGATGATGATGACGGCGGCCGGAACCATTCCGCCCGCCAAGGTCTTCATCATGGGCGTCGGCGTTGCCGGTCTTCAGGCCATTGCGACAGCCAAGCGCTTAGGCGCTGTGGTGACGGCGACCGACGTGCGTCCCGCCACCAAAGAGCAGGTCGCCAGCCTGGGCGGCAAATTCCTCACCGTCGATGAAGAGATGGAGAAGGAAGCCGAGACCGAAGGCGGATACGCCAAGGAAATGCCGCCTGAGTATTACGAGAAGCAAAAGCAGGTGGTGGCCGAACACATCAAGAAGCAGGATATCGTGATCACCACGGCGCTGATCCCGGGCCGTCCGGCTCCGGTGCTGGTCACCGAAGACATGGTCAAGACCATGCGCTTGGGCTCGGTGATTGTCGATCTGGCGGTTTCCCAGGGCGGCAACTGCCCGATTTCCGAGGCCGACAAAGTGGTCGAAAAGCATGGCGTGAAACTGGTCGGCTATACCAACATGCCGAGCCGTTTGGCCGCCGATGCGAGCCCGCTGTTCGCCAAGAACCTGCTGAACTTCATCACCCCGCTTGTCGATGCCGAGAGCAAGTCTCTCAAAATCGACTGGGAAGACGAAATCATCACCGGAACGCTGGTAACCCGCGACGGCAAGGTGGTGCATCCGAGACTGACGGGATAGGGGAGCGATATTATGGATACGACAAAATTTGCCGATACCGCTTCGGAACTGGCCAATAGCGCCGCCAAGCTCGCCAAGGATGCCGCCGATCTTGCCAATCAGGCAACACAGCTCGTCGCGCCCGAGGCAACCGAAGCAGCGGCCGCCGCCGGTCACGGCGATCAGTTCCTGTTTTTGTTTACGGTCTTCGTGCTGGCCTGTTTCGTCGGCTTCTACGTGATCTGGAGCGTGACGCCTGCGTTGCATTCTCCGCTGATGGGCGTGACCAACGCCATTTCGTCGGTGATCATCGTCGGGGCGATCCTGGCGGCGGGACCCGATGGCATGGGCTTTTCCCAGATCATGGGCTTTATCGCCGTGACGCTGGCCTCGGTGAACATCTTCGGGGGCTTCCTTGTCACTCAGAGGATGCTCGGCATGTTTAAGAAAAAAGAACCGAAGAAGCAGGAGGCCTAACCCATGGAAAGTTTCGCTGGATTATCCGGGTTCGCCTATCTGGTCGCCTCGGTTTGTTTCATCCTGGCGTTGAACGGCCTCAGCAACCCTGAGACGGCGCGCCGCGGGAACCTCTTCGGCATGGCCGGTATGGTCATCGCCGTGGTCACGACGCTGATTGCGCCGGGTGTGGTCAGCTACGGCATGATCATCGTCGGTCTGCTGATCGGTGGCACCATCGGTACGGTTGTCGCCCGCAAAATTCAAATGACCGCTTTGCCGCAGTTGGTCGCCGCCTTCCACTCGTTGGTCGGTCTGGCCGCCGTCTTCGTTGCGGCTGCCGCGCTCTATTCGCCGGAAGCTTACGGCATCGGCACGGCGGGCAATCTGAGCTCTGCAAGCCTGATCGAAATGGGTCTGGGAACCGCCATCGGTGCGATTACCTTCTCCGGCTCGATCATCGCATTCGCCAAGCTTCAGGGCATCATGAGCGGCGCGCCGATCACGTTCAAAGGTCAGCATATGCTGAACGCCGTGTTGGGCCTTGCCATGCTCCTGCTGCTGTTGGGCTTCGCCGAGGGCGAGTCGCACACGGTCTTCTGGATCCTGGCGCTTCTGGCTTTTGTGCTCGGCTTCCTGATCATCATCCCGATTGGCGGGGCTGACATGCCCGTCGTGGTCTCCATGCTCAACTCTTACTCGGGCTGGGCGGCCTGCGGCATCGGCTTCACGCTGGGCAACCCGGAGCTGATCATCACCGGGGCGCTAGTCGGCTCTTCGGGTGCGATTCTCTCTTACATTATGTGTAAGGGTATGAACCGTTCGATTTTCAACGTGCTGTTGGGCGGCTTCGGCACCGACAGCGGCGCGGCTGCTGCCGGTGGTGCGGGGCCTCAAGGGTCCGTCAAACAGGGCTCCGCAGCCGATGCGGGCTTCATCATGAGCAATGCTTCCAAGGTTATCATCGTGCCGGGTTACGGCATGGCGGTTGCCCAGGCGCAGCATGCTCTGCGTGAAATGGCCGATCTGTTGAAGGCCGAAGGGGTCGAAGTCAAATACGCCATCCACCCGGTGGCGGGCCGTATGCCGGGGCACATGAACGTGCTGCTGGCTGAGGCGAATGTGCCTTACGACGAGGTGTTCGAGTTGGAAGAGATCAACCACGAATTCGCCACCGCCGACGTGGCCTTCGTGATTGGCGCCAACGACGTCACCAACCCGGCGGCCAAAACCGACCCGTCGAGCGCCATCTATGGCATGCCGATTTTGGATGTCGAGAAGGCGGGGACGACCTTGTTCATCAAGCGCTCCATGGCGTCCGGTTATGCGGGGGTCGACAACGAGTTGTTCTTCCGCGACAAGACCATGATGCTGTTCGGCGACGCCAAGAAAATGACCGAAGAAATCGTCCAAGCCCTCGGCTAAACGGTTTCACCGGGAAAGATAGAGAAAGGCGGGGCCTCAGGGCTCCGCCTTTTTTGTTGAGCCATTCATCTTCATGCGGGACTGCTCGTTAAGCTTGCCAGAAACGCGACTGAACTTTTAAACCCTATATTTTGAGTTGATTGGGCTGAAGCGGTGATATATATAGATTGTAGTGGCGTTTCTCGTCGTCCATTGCCCGCCGCGTGGCCTACAAAACGAGTGCGACAAATCAAAAATCCTGAATCCTTACTAAGGACAGGTAAGAGCGGCGCTTACCATTTGGTCCTATGGAGTAAGATTCATGAAATCTCGCAAAATTAGTATATCAAAGCAGCAGCTCGGAAGTTTTAAAGAACATGCTTTCGTTCTGTCCGGTACTCTTTCATTCTTCAGTCCAGAATTGAAGCTTACGGGACGTAGAAGAGTAAATTTTCTTGCAAGGATATGTGGCTACCCGAATCACAGCAGCATGTGTGTTCATGCAAAACAAAAGTCGAACACAAGTGCCCTTGTACTTTTTTCACCTGACAGAGCCCGACTTATCGCAGCCAGAATAGTTCGTGAAAGGCCTAGCATATCCCTTGATATGGCAATAGCCGCATTGGTCAAATCATCAAGTGCTTTGTATAGGGATAAAAATAATCGTTGGACAGTTGGCGATATTATGGAGTTTGGCGATGGCGTATTCCACCTCCTATTTCATAATACTCCTAATAAGAGTTCATTGGTACTTGGGTCAGCACTCAAGCTATCTCCGAGAATAGGGAGAAACACTCAGCAAGTTGCCAATAATTCGGCAATGCGTGCGCTTCGCCAATTCGCCAATAGTCCAGCAATGAGTGCGGTTCAGCGTGTGGTCAATAGTCCAGAAATGCGTGCGTTTCGCCAATTCGCTAATAGTTCAGTAATGAGCGCGGTTCAGCGTGTGGTTGATAGTCCAAAAATGCGTGCGTTTCGCCAATTCGCTAATAGTCCAGCAATGAGCGCGGTTCAGCGTGTGGTTGATAGTCCAGAAATGCGTGCGTTTCGCCAATTCGCTAATAGTCCAGCAATGAGCGCGGTTCAGTGTGTGGTCAATAGTCCAGAAATGCGTGCGTTTCGCCAATTCACTAAGATTCCAGCACTGAGTGCGGCCCAGCGTGTGATCAATAGTCCAGAAATGCACGCGGTACAGCAAATGGCGAACAGCTCAGCAGTACGCTTGACGCAAGAGATGACCAATGGTTCTGGCACACAAGCTGTTCGCCGTTCAGCAACGCACTCAAAAAACTCTTAAATCTGAAGGGAAGGGAAGCCTCTTTTTCTTCCTTACACACTTTCTTAGGCTTGGCCGTGTTTTCGGCCTCGGCCAAGCCATCCTTTTCGCGCCAATGCACAAAGGGCTGCGTTGGAGTTATACTGCGGTTTCAGTGAGAATTTCTAGGAGGCAATGAGTATCATCCCCCAACGAAAAACGCCGCCCCAGGGGGACGGCGTCAATCTTAAAACAAACCGAGGTTTGAAAGCTTAGAAGCCTTCGCGCTGCATCCGCTTGCGCTCAAGCTTGCGCAGACGGCGAACGGCTTCGGCTTGTTCGCGGGCCTTGCGCTCGGACGGCTTCTCATAGAATTTCCGCAGCTTCATTTCACGGAAGACACCTTCCCGCTGCAGTTTCTTTTTGAGAGCTTTGAGCGCCTGGTCGACGTTATTTTCGCGAACGATAACCTGCACGGTTCATCAACTCCTTTCGGTCCAGCCTAAGCCGGAGGGTTAGATTTCAATAGTTTTCTGCCAAAACAGAAGGCGCGCTTCTAACACGGCGCAAACTGCTTGTGAAGCGGAAAAGCGGCGATATCCCGACTTTTTTCAACGGATTGTGACGGTAAAAGTCTTGAATGGAGGTCTGCGGGCGCTCAATATTTGGGGATGGCTATTCTGAAAATCGCCCGTATGGGCCATCCGGTCTTAAAACAACGGGCCGAAGAAATCAGCGACCCGACCGACCCCAAGTATCACCGGTTGGTCGCCGATATGTTGGAAACCCTGGTCGATTCCGGGGGCGTCGGCCTTGCTGCGCCGCAGGTTCATGTGTCGGAGCGGTTGGTCCTTCTTCATGTGCCCGCCGCTCGCATGGCCGATGAGCGCTATCAAGATGCGGGCTTGGATGAAGAGACGGGCGAGGTGCCGCTCACCGTTTTGATTAACCCGGTGATCGAGCCTTTGAGCGACGAGACGGAAGAGGCCTATGAGGGCTGTCTCTCGCTGCCCGGCATGATGGGTGCGGTGCCGCGCTATACCCATATCCGCTATTCGGGGATTGGGCTCGACGGCGAACCCTTCGCGCGGGAGGCCAAAGGGTTTCATGCAAGGGTCGTGCAGCATGAATGCGACCATCTGGACGGTGTACTTTATCCCCAACGAATTGAAGATATGCGGAAATTTGGCTTTAACGAGGAAATGAAGCTGCGCATGAAAGGTCAGATCGAAATGGAGGAGGCTGAAGCATGACCGAAGAACTTCGCCAATCCCTTTTGCAAGCCGCCTTGGGCCATGTGCCGTTCGATGGCTGGTCGAAAACGGTGATCGATGCGGCCGCAGACGATCTCGGCGTTGACCGGGCGACCGCTCAGGCGCTTTTCCCCGGTGGCGTGGCCGATCTGATCGATGCTTTTTACCGCTGGGGCGACGAGCAGATGCTTGATGCCTTTTACGCCAGCGAAGAAGTTAAAGGCCTGGGGCCGCGGGTTGAGCGGCTGGTGCGTCTGCGCATCGAAACCTGTGTGGCCCATAAGGAAGCTTGGCGGGCGGCCATTGGGCATCTCACGCTGCCGATGAACCTGCCGCAAGCGGCTAAAATCAAAATGCGCACGGTGGATTTGATTTGGCGGACGGCGGGTGACCGCTCGAGCGATTTCAGCTACTACACCAAGCGCGCCACCCTGGCTGCCGTGTTGAGCGCCACCACCTTGTTCTGGCTGGCTGATGACTCCGAAGGTTATGTGGAAACCTGGGGATTCTTAAGCCGCCGCATCGTCGATACGGCCTCTATGGCCAAATTTCGCAAGAAGGTCGAAGAGAGGGTGAAAAAGGGCTGTCTGTCGCCGGGCGGTTTGAAGCCGCGGTTTAATCGTTGACGAAAGTTCGGCCTCAATCTTCTGAAATCTTGGGGATATAGAAAGCATCTTCCAGCTTCTTCGCGGCAACCAAATCTCTGATCCGCCCAATCGCTTTGGCGCTTAACGGCTGCTTCTTGGCGATGATCATTAACCCGCCTCGGGTCAGGCAATCGCGGGTGAAATACATTCCCTCTCTCAGATTGGCCAGCCGGATAAGCCGTTCGTCTTTTCCTGGTTGCTCCCCGGAAACCGCTTTTGCCTTTTTCTCAGGTGGTCGCAGAAGTTCGTTGAGAGGCGTGCCGTAGTTCGGCGGCAAGATAGCGGTGTTTGGATTGCGTCTGTCGGGGAGATCGATTTTTCTGTCCCTACGCCGCCGGTCGGGCCCTACGTAGGAGGCCGTTTCGATAAACGGAATGTCTCGTTCGAAGATTTGTCGCAACCGGGCCTCAACGGCGCTGATGCTGCAGGGTTTCCCGAGAACGTGGTTGATGCCGACATCCCTTGCCGCCTTGATCATCTCCGGCGTCGGTTCGACGGAGGTGAGGATAAACGGAACATCGCGGAACTTGGAATCTGAGGCCTGGCGGATGGCTTTGGCATAGGCCAGGCCGTTATAGGGCGTCGTCGCCGCGTCGCAGAAAATGATCTTTATTTTTTCGGTGCGCAGAATTTGAGTGCCGCGGTAGATGTTGGTTGCGACAAAGCCCGGCGCGAAATTGAGCGACGCCAATATCCCGCGAATCACGTGCCCCATATTGCCGATGGGGTCGATAATCAGAGTTTTCTCTTCGCCGGTGTTCTTAGTCAGCAAGATAAAGCCCCACAAAGCCGACGTCGTGGTTGCCCGATCCCGTCAAAGCGACGAGAGAGAACCGATAGTTTCGGTTTTCCAGTGAAACGGTGGCTTCAGTCCTGTCGCCTTCTTTGAGGGCGCCAAGGTCGATGGCTTCGAAAGCCTTGGCGGCTTCCTGGGGCAGCACCTCCAAGCAGTCGAACCCGATCACGTCCTCTTTGGCCGCCTTGAGCAATTCGAGAAAAGCCTTGTTGCAGCCGGAAATAACGCCGAGGGAATCGAAGTGGAAAACCGGCGTGGGGAGAAGGTCGAGTATCTGGCTCTCGTGGCTGTTCTGCCGGGCCGCCAACTCGTAAGCGTCCCTGCGGTAGGCGTTCAGCTCCTGAATATCCGCATAGGAGCGCAAGGCGGCGATAACGGTGGTGAAGAGATGTTGGGCGGTCAGCTCGGTCTTTGCCTTGTAGTCGTTGATGTCGTAGCCGAGGATGACCTCCCGTTCCGGTGCGACGCCCGGCTGGCCGGTGCGCAAGACGATCCGTACGTCGCTGTTGTCCAACTCGTCGCGGATGCGGCGGGCGCAGTCGAGCCCCGCATGGTCGGTTTCCATCACCACATCGAGCAAGATGACCGCCACGTCGTCGCGCTGGCGCAGAATTTCGAGCGCTTCCTCTCCGGTAAAGGCGCTGACCAATTCGAGACCGCGTCCGCTGAAGGTAAAGTCTTTCAAGGCCAGTCTGGTGACGTCGTGGACCCCGGCTTCGTCGTCGACGATCAGCATGACCCATGGTGGGGCGGAGGCCGACTTTTGTTCCGGCTCGTCGTCATCTAGAAAGAAATCGTCGTCAATTGGAGACATCTACTAATCCTCTTTGGAGGTCCCGATCTCCCGGGGGAGCGTCATAAGAAAGCTTGTTCCGTCTTCCGTCCTGTCTTCAAGGATAATTTTTCCTTGGAGCTTGCTGGTGATCAGGTTGAACACGATGTTGAGGCCGAGGCCGCTGCCGCCTTGTCCTCGTTTGGTGGTGACGAAGGGGTCGAATATTTTCTCCCGAATTTCCGGCGTAATGCCCCGGCCCGTATCGGCGATCCGAAGGGCGATGCTTTCACCTTGCTTCGTTGGTTCCGTGCTGATGGTGATGGCGCCCCCATGCCTGTTTTCAAAGCCGTGAATGAGAGCGTTCATCACCAGATTATTCAAGACCTGAACCAGAGTGCCCGGATAAGACCGCATGAAAATACCCTCGGGGACATCAAGAGAGATGTCGACGCCCGTTCCTTTAAAACGGGGGCCGAGGCTGCGCAGGGTATCTTCGATAAGGGCTTTAAGGTCGAAGCTGTCCGGGGTGTTTTGGCTTTGATTGACGGAAACCCGCTTGAAGCTACGGATTAGCGTAGCGGCGTTGTTGCCGTGAGTGGCGATCAAGTGGGCCGTTTCTTCGGCATGGACGAAGTATTTGAAAACGTCGGATTTCCGGGCCTGACCGTCTTCGGCTAGTTTCTTCAGGCCGCGTGTTTCTTCCTCCAGGGAACTGGCGGCCGTGAGAATGATGCCGAGCGGCGTGTTGATCTCATGGGCGACCCCGGCGACCAATTGTCCGAGCGAAGCCATTTTTTCCGCTTGAACAAGCTCGGCTTGAGTCTGCTTTAGCTCTTCCAAGGCCGCCTCTAAACTCTTATTGGCTTCGCGGGCTGTGAGTTCGTTGCGGTCGCTGAGTTTGACCAGTCGTTTCGATTGGCGCAGGAGCTTTCGGTATTCCTCTAGCAGAGAGGCAAATTCTTCTGGCGGAACCGCAGAGCTAGCGTCATTTTCATGCGCACGATCAAGGATTTCCTGATAGCGGTCCAGTAGCTTGTTTTCGCGCTCAAATAGACTTTGTGACATCTTGGGAGATGTTTCCTCCGCCGCGCTCCTCCGATGGGATAACACTAACCGCAGTCCCCAGTTGATTGAAGCACAATTTTTTGATCTTAACTTGTTGATTTGTAATGTGTTTGAACGGATGTCTGGGCATTCTCGGCGTTTCGTACTATATATAACCCGTCTTTAACTGAGGAAGGCCGCCTTTGGTGTTGAGCTTCAAAGCGCTTCTGCGCCTTTTGACACTGGGACTAATTGTCGCCACACTTGGTGGCGCTCCGGCCATTGCGGGACTACTTCCCGCTTTTGACCAGAGCGAACTAGCCACTGATTTTGCCGATGATCTCAAGGGATCGGATGGCGGCGAAAAGACGGTAGTTTGGCGGGTGGGGGTAACGGTTGCTCAAGACAATTATTCATTCAACCCCACGCCCTTAAGACGGGTTAAGACGCTTCTTCATTTTGAAATCCCTCATTCGACGGGTCCGCCCCGAGGTTGATCTCGGCGCGTATCGTTGTTTCGACAGCCGTTCTCGTATTGCGAGGGGGCGGTCTTTTCGGCGCAATTTTCTCAACTTAACGAATGAAACTCTTTCCTGCTCTCAGCGGTCTTTTTCCGTCGCGGCGGGAAGAGGGGATGCATAATCGATGAAGCAATCCGTTCAACACTGGAATATGTCTGCTTGGGCAAGTGTAAACAGAGTCCTGTTTCCAATTGGGGCGACTCTTGTCGTGTTCGGTGTTCTTATGGCGCTTCCGGCGACGGTTGAAGCCTTGGCAGGCAATGGCGACTGGAAGGCCTTTGCGGAAGGGGCCAGTGCGGCGACGATTCTTGGCGCAGCAATTGTTTTCGCCGTCCATCATGAAGAAAGCGATTTAAGTCTGCGTGAAGGCTATCTTGTGACGGTCGCCATGTGGATTGTCTTGCCTCTGGTCGCTGCTTTGCCATTTTGGTTTTCCATTGAGAAAATTAGTTTCACCGATGCGGTGTTCGAGGCGGTTTCCGGCTTGACGACAACAGGGTCAACGGTTTTTTCCGGCCTTGACGCCATGGCCCCGGGGTTGTTGATCTGGCGGGCGTTTCTTCAATGGATGGGCGGAATTGGTATCATCGTCATGGCGGTGATCGTCTTGCCGTTTCTCAGGGTTGGTGGGATGCAGCTTTATAGAATGGAATCTTCGGATCGCTCCGAGAAAATCGCCCCGCGGGCCTATCATGCCATGCTGCTGATTTTGGTGACCTATACCAGCCTGACGGCCCTTTGCGCCGTGTTGTATTGGATGTCCGGCATGACGTCTCTCGAAGCCGCCGTTCACGCCATGACCACTTTGTCCACGGGTGGGTTTTCCACCTCCGACGGCTCTATCGGACATTTCAATAGTGCGGCAATTGAGTGGGAGGCGGTGGTTTTTATGATGTTGGGAAGCTTGCCTTTTGCTTTGTACGTCAAGTTTTTCAAGCGGAGACGGTTTTCTGTCTGGCGTGAGGATAGCCAGATTTCAGTCTTTGTTTCTTTGGTTGTTGTCGCTGTCATACTGTCGGCTTATTGGCTGGTCAGTGAAATGGGGATGACGCCTTTGGATGCCTTGCGGACCTCGGCGTTTAACGTGGTGTCTATTGTTACGACAACTGGTTTCGCCTCAGGCGACTTTACGCTTTGGGGGGCTTTTCCTATCGTTTTGTTCTTTTTTCTGATGTTCGTCGGTGGGTGTGCAGGGTCAACGGCGGGTGGCGTCAAGATGTTCCGGTTTGAGCTGTTGGCCAAGGAAGCAGTGCGTCAGGGGAGGCTCTTGATCAGTCCTCATGCGGTCTATCAAACTCGGCTTAACGATCAGCCGGTGAATGCCGATATCGTTGGATCGGTCATGGTGTTTTTCTTCCTGCTCATTGTCTTTTTGACGGGAGCAACTGTTCTTCTCGGATTTGCCGGACTTGATTTCGAGACCAGCATTAGCGCCGCAGTCACCGCCATTTCCAATGTCGGCCCAGGACTGGGAACGCTGATTGGTCCTTCGGGGAATTTCGCCTCATTGCCCGATTCAGCAAAATGGATACTGGATATCTGCATGATTGTCGGTCGTCTCGAGTACTTAACGGTGGCTGTCGTGTTTCTGCCATTGTTTTGGAGGGATTTCGCCTAGGGTCAGGTCGAAAGATTGACGGTCCTTTATGGGGCGCTGGGAATGGGCTATTTTATATGCAAACTAAAGCTGGGGGGCTCTGGTGACATTTGGCCTGCGATTAATCAGTGGTGCTTTGGCATTATGGATATTGCCGTTTGGTTCGGTTTTGGCGGCCATGCCGGATGCGTGCCGCGATAAAAAAGAAGTTGTCGTCGCGGCCGGAGAAATTCCTCTATTCGTGGTCAATGAACAAAGAGGCATTTTTGTCGAGATGGCGAAGGAGGCGGCTCGACGGGCGGAAATCAATATTAAGATGGCCGTTCGCCCGAAAAAACGGGCCGTTGCCTATTTCAAGGGACTTCGCGCAGATGCTCTGATTCCTCATCCGAAAGGCCATCCTTCCGCCTCCGGCTATCCATCGGTTCCCGTCTTGATCAAAAGAAACTTCGCCTACGTACGGAAAGGTGAAAAGCCGCCGCAGAGTATTAAGGAGCTGGTAGGTAAGGCCGTCGGCCTTACTGCTCAATACTATTATAGTGATGCGTTGCTCAAAGTCCCCGAAATAGACTTCATCCGGTTGGCGCAAGCCGACGCCATCAATCTGAGTATGTTAAACCGGGGGCGTGTCGAGGTTGCCGTTCTGGAAGAAATTTCGGGCAACGAAGCGATTAGGAAGTCCGGCCTCACTGGCGAAATTATCTACGACAAAGAAAACCCGATTTCAGCGCTGGAAGTTGTCATGCTGTTTCAGTTGACCGAGTGCGGTAAAGCGCTTGAAGAAGCGTTCAGTCGTTCTTTTGAGGCCATGGAGCGCGAAGGGGGCACCCAGGCGATTAAGGCCCGATATTTTAGGTCTGTGACGCAATAACGGTCACCGATATGCTGCGCCGAATCTGGTGTTGTAAGCTGATGGGGAGAATGGAATTTGATTCGTTCCCATGGCGTAGAATAAAGACAGCGCCGATTTCTTTCAGTCTGAAAATTCCTTACGTAACCCTCATTCCATTGCCCTTTATCGATGTTTCAAGGGTTGTTTTGTAGGGAGGGAAACCTTGTGATGCCCACAATTATTAAGCCTTAATGGCTTTGCTGGAATGCAAATGCGAAATAATCGCAACTAACCAACCCCTTGACCGGAAACAGTTATTCATTCTATTGCAAAATTCGAATATTTGATTATTCTAATGCATCAGAAAATACGAAACGGATTTTTCACCACGGGAGGGGCAGATGTTTGCCAGCAATCCATTCGCCGATCTTGCAGCATTGATTCCGTCCGCTCTGATCCAGGCATACGTCATTTTGATGTTTATCTTGGTCGTAGGCGGCACGGTGCTTGATGTGATTCACAAGAAAAGCGCCACCTACTTTTTTGACAAAGCCGAAAAGGCGAAAGCCTCGCGGGAGCGGGAGCTCAGCGGCGGCGAAAAGAACGCCATCCTGGTCAAAACCATTGCGCAAGACGTGCTGACGTCGGCTGAATTCTGCAACCAGAAACGCCGCATCTCGCACCTCTTCACCATGTATGGCTTTGTGACCTTTCTTTTAATGACCGTCATTATGGTATTCGGTTTTCCGACCACCGAATCTGCGACCCCCGGTATCCTGCCGGTGCTGTGGCATGTGGGTGCCTTGATGGTTATGTTCGGCGGCTACTGGTTCTGGTTCTTCATCCGCGTGGATGTGGCGGCTGAGGGCGTTCCCTGGCACCGGATCGTTAAGGCCGATATGTTCATCCTGTCGCTGCTTGGCACCACGACCTTCGGTTTCCTCTGGTCCGTGTTCCAGTCTGCTGGTGGCGGCGCTTTGACGATGCTTTTCCTCATTCTGTTCATTGCCTCTAGCCTCGTGCTGTTCGGCGGCGTTCTCTGGTCGAAGTTCGCTCATATGTTCTTCAAGCCCGCTGCCGCTTATCAGAAGCGGATCATCAAGGCTGATGGCTCTCGCGAGAACCTGCCCGATTTGGGTGAGTTGACGGATCCTGAGTTGCAGAAGAAGTTCCCCGATATTCCTGAATATATGGGAACCAACCCGTCTTACATGGGCCTTGGCATCAAGCGCGAACAGCCCCGTCACTACTAATAATTCAACCTGCTAGAGCCTTTCGAACAGGGAAGGAAAAGAGATATGCCTACTTTTGTCTATATGACTCGATGCGATGGTTGCGGGCACTGCGTTGACATCTGTCCGTCCGATATCATGCACATCGACAAGACCTACCGCCGTGCCTACAACATCGAACCCAATATGTGCTGGGAGTGCTATTCCTGTGTGAAGGCCTGCCCGCAAAACGCCGTTGACGTACGCGGCTATGCGGACTTCGCACCGCTCGGCCACAGCGTTCGCGCCATTCGCGACGAAGAAAAAGGGGTTATTGCCTGGCGCATTAAGTTCCGCAACGGCAAGAAAGACCTCAATCTGCTGGCTCCGATCACCACGAAGCCCTGGGGTAAGCACATTCCGCAACTGAAGTCCGCTCCCGCTCCGACCCAGGAGCAGCGCGACAGCCAGTTACTGTTTAATGAGCCCAAGTACATCCGCATGGATGATGGCGATATCCACACCTTGGAATCGAATGGCCTCAAGATGAAGGAAGGGGTGTACTACTAATGGCTTATCAAACAATCGTCGAAGACAATATCGACATCCTCGTCGCCGGGGCCGGCCTCGGCGGTACGGGAGCCGCATTTGAAGCCCGTTACTGGGGCCAGGACAAAAAGATCGTCATTGCCGAAAAGGCTAATATCGATCGCTCCGGCGCCGTTGCACAGGGCCTCTACGCCATCAACTGCTATATGGGTACCCGCTTCGGCGAGAATAACCCGGAAGACCACGTTCGCTACGCCCGCATCGACTTGATGGGCATGGTGCGCGAGGATCTGCTGTTTGACATGGCGCGCCACGTTGACTCGGCTGTCCACCAGTTCGAAGAGTGGGGCATGCCGATCATGCGCGATAAGGAAAAAGGTTCCTATCTGCGTGAAGGCCGTTGGCAGATCATGATCCACGGTGAGTCCTATAAGCCGCTGGTGGCTGAAGCCGCCAAGAAGTCGGCCGACAAGGTCTTCAACCGGATCTGCGTCACCCATCTGCTGATGGACGAAGCCAAAGAAAACCGGGTTGCCGGTGCTGTCGGTTTCAACGTCCGTACGGGTAACTTCCACGTCTTTAAATCCAAAACCGTGATCTGCGGTGCGGGCGGTGCGTCCAACATCTTCAAGCCGCGTTCCGTGGGTGAAGGCGCTGGTCGTGTCTGGTACGCTCCCTGGTCGTCCGGGTCGGCTTATGCGTTGATGATCAATGCTGGCGCCAAAATGACCCAGATGGAAAACCGGATCGTTCTGGCCCGTTTCAAGGACGGCTATGGCCCGGTGGGCGCATACTTCCTGCACCTCAAAACCTATACGCAGAACGCCTATGGTGAAGAGTACGAATCCAAGTGGTTCCCCGACCTGCAGAAAATGGTTGGTAAGGAATACCTGGATCCGGAAGTTTCACACCGTACGCACCGTCCCATCCCGACCTGCTTGCGTAACCACGCGCTGATCAATGAAGTGAACGCTGGTCGTGGGCCGATCCACATGGTGACCATGCATTCGTTCCAGGATCCTCATCTGGAAGAAATCGGGTGGCACAACTTCCTCGGCATGACCGTCGGTCAGGCCGTTCTCTGGGCGGCCACCGATGTGGACCCCAAATACGAGAATCCGGAACTGACCACGTCCGAGCCTTATGTTATGGGTTCGCACGCCACTGGTTGCGGCGCTTGGTGTTCCGGTCCGGAAGACATTTCTCCGCCCGAATACCAGTGGGGCTACAACCGCATGATGACCGTCGAAGGTCTGTTCGGTGCGGGCGATGCAGTGGGCGGTACGCCGCACGCATTCTCGTCCGGTTCGTTCACAGAGGGTCGTATCGCTGCGAAAGCCGCTTGTAAGTACATCGACGACGGCAAGGCTTCTGGCATCCGTGTCACCGACAGCCAAATCAACAAGCTGAAGGAAGAAGTCTACAAGCCGATGGAGCACTACAAGATCTATCGCAACGAGGTTGTCGCCGGTACGGTCAACCCGAACTACCACAACCCGCGTCAGGCCCTCGACCGTCTGCAGAAGCTGATGGACGAGTATTGTGCTGGTTTCGGTGTCAACTACGTGACCAACGACAAGCTGTTGAGCATCGGCCTTAAGAAACTCAAGATCATGGAAGAAGACCTTGAGAAACTGGCGGCTGAAAACCTTCATGAGTTGCTGCGTGCCTGGGAAGTCAAGCACCGCCACCGCACCTCTGAATGCGTGATGCAGCATACCTTGTTCCGCAAGGAAACCCGTTGGCCGGGTTACTACTACCGTGGCGACGCCATGAAACTGGATGACAAAAACTGGCACGTTCTGACCGTGTCCCGTCGTGATCCGAAAACCGGCGAATACACCATGGAAAAAGCTCCGCTGTATCACATTGTCGAAGCTGACGAAGCGGCTGCAGCCGAGTAAGGTCAATATCACACCCGGCAGAGGTTCTTTTCGGGTCTCTGCCGGGACCTTTTAAAAAGATCAACATCAGCCGTGTTGATCTTTTTTTATGACCCTGGCAAGGTCCCTTTTCCAAAGAATTAGGGAACAGAAATGAATATCATCAATAATACGGACGAAGAAATCCTGGCCTTTGCCGAGCCCATGTGGGCCGACCTTGTAAAGCACTCAAACGAAGGTGAGTACGGTAAATTCATCAAGGATTTCGACTACAGCCTTGTTCAAGGCTTGAATGAAGTAGAGGTTGGCAAACAGTTTGCGCGCAGTGAATTAACCCGGAGCCTGTCGGACAAATACGACTATCTCGGGATTATCCGGCGCGGCGAGCATGTAACGGTTCTTTACCGGGTTCGTAGCACCAAGAAGGAAGGTGAATGGCTTGGCCGTTTAGTACTGGGCTATAACGACAAAGACGAAGTGAAAATTTTCGGCGCATCCATCTT
>CBDUMN010000003.1:0-67883 GCA_965368335.1 uncultured Rhodospirillales bacterium | reverse complement strand
CACCCATGAAGGCCTTGGGTTAATCGAGGGTTCTGTCGAGCGGTTGCCGGAGAATGAGCCTGATGCGTTGCATGGGGGGCGTCGGTCTCTTAAGGTTCCGCAGGTTGGGTGGCGTCCCATTGAAGAGCCTGAGCCCGGACGTTGGGAAGGGACGCCCTTGAGTGGAGCAAAACCCGGTATTTACCAATATTTTGTACATTCTTATTACGTGAAGCCCAGCGATCTATCGGTGGTTGGCGCAATTTCACATTTCGGCGGCACATCGTTTTGTGCGGCTGTCGCTAAAGACAATATTTTTGCCTGTCAGTTTCATCCTGAGCGAAGCGGTTCGGATGGCCTGGCGATCTACAACAACATTGCGAAATGGCTCTCAGAAGGAGGGTTCCCCCAATGACGCTCACCAATCTCCCCGAAGCTTACTACGGCCTTCCTCAAGAAGTGACGTATTGCAAAAAATGCGTCATGTCCAACCAGCGACCGTCCTCGACGCCTGAGTTCAAACACCAGACGACGCGCAAGGCGACGGCCTTGAAAATTTGGGATGATGGAATTTGCGACGCATGCCGATACAACGAAGTTAAGGGTCAGATTGACTGGGAGACTCGGGAGAAAGAGCTAATCAAGCTGCTCGATAAGCATCGGCGGACAGATGGCGGCTATGATTGCCTTGTGCCCGGTAGCGGCGGCAAGGACAGCTGTTATGCGGCCCATGTTCTCAAATATAAGTACGGTATGAATCCACTGACCGTGACCTGGCCGCCTATCCTTTATACCGACGTGGGATTGAAGAATTTCCGCAACTGGATTGAGGTGGGCGGGGTTGATAATGTCACGTTCAAACCGAATGGACGGGCGCAAAAACTGCTGACAAAGTTGGCGATTGAAAAGATCCTCCATCCATTCCAAACATTTATTTTGGGGCAGAAAAATCTGGCGCCTAAACTGGCCCTTAAGTTTGGCATCCCGCTGGTGTTTTATGGTGAGTCGGAAGCAGAATACGGAAGCCCGATTGCCGAAACGAAGACCTCTCTACGGGATAAGTCCTATTTCGCCATGTCCAATTTGGACGAGGTTTATCTGGGGGGCGTTTCGGTGAGGGAGCTTCGCGAGAAATACGGCCTGACCTTAAACGAGTTGTCGTCCTACTTTCCGCCGACGGCTGAAGAGCTGAGCAAAGGGGAAATCGAGGTGCAGTACCTCGGCTATTACCTCAAATGGACGCCCCAGGAAGCGTATTACTATTCGGTTGAGAATTGCGGTTTCGAGGCCAATCCGGTTCGCACCGAGGGAACATATTCCAAATACAATAGCCTCGACGACAAGATCGATGGATTCCACTACTATACGACCTGGATCAAGTTCGGACTGGGGCGCGCAACCTACGACGCCAGTCAGGAAATCCGCAATAAGCACCTGACCCGTGAAGAGGCGATAGCCCTGGTTAAACGTTTTGATGGTGAGTTCCCCGAGCGCTATTTCAAGGAGGTTATGGAGTACGTCGAAATGGACCCCGATCACTTCCTCTCCATCATCGACAATTTCCGCTCCCCACACCTGTGGATGAAGGATGGCGATGAATGGCGTCTGCGTCATCCGGTTTGGGACGAAAAGGTCTAGCGGCGATGAGCGAAACGGTCGAAACTGGGCGTGAAGGGATTTTGGAAAGGTTTGTTGCCGGACCGGGAAAAACTCTACGCACGGTTTTGGAACTGATTGATAGCAACGGTGAGGGCGTAGTGGTCGTTACCGGCGAGGATGGTGCATTTCTCGGTATTGTCACGGACGGTGATATTCGTCGCGGCCTTTTGACCAATGCTGACTTCAACCAGCCGGTCGGCGAGTATCTCAAGAGAAAAACCGGGCCGGGTCCCGATGCGCCATTGACTGTTTTGCCCGACACGCCCGATCCTGAGCGTCTTGCCATGATGGACCGCTATGGCGTTCGGCATCTTCCTTTGGTTGATCGTGAAGGAAAGCTGGTTGGTATTGCGTTGCGAAGCGACCTGGTGTTGGAGCAGCCTTTGGCCATGCGCGCCGTTGTTATGGCGGGTGGAAAGGGGATGCGCCTCAGACCTTTGACCGAAAAGACCCCAAAGCCGTTATTGCCTGTCGGTAATAAGCCGCTGATTGAGCATATCGTTGGACAGCTTCGGGATTCGGGCGTTCACAATATCAGCATCACCACCCACTATCATGCCGACCAAATTCAGGAACATTTTGGTGATGGCTCGGGGTTCGGCGTGAATATGCAGTACACTCGGGAGGAAGAGCCTCTTGGAACGGCTGGCGCATTGGCCTATTTGCCGCCACGCGACGAACCCGTTCTGGTTATCAATGGCGATATTCTGACGTCGGTCGATTTTGGAGCGATGCTTGATTTTCATCGGGAGCATGCCTCTCACCTGACCGTCGGGGTTCGTCAGTATGATATCTCCGTGCCCTTTGGGGTGGTTGAAGCTGATGGTGTCAGGGTCTCAAAGCTTTCGGAAAAACCGTCCCTTTCTTTCTTTATCAATGCTGGGATCTATTTGCTGGAGCCGGAGGTTTTGAAGCGGATACCTAAAGGGCAGCGGCTCGATATGACCGATCTCATCGATGAAATCATGACTGACGGTTTGATGGTGAGCAGCTTTCCCATTCATGAGTATTGGATGGATATCGGGCAGTTGGGCGATTACGCTCAGGCTCAGGCCGATGCGGGGCAGGGGAAGTTGAAAAAATGACATGGCAAGGCAAAAAAGTTCTGGTGACCGGGGCGGGGGGATTCATTGGAAGCCATTTGGCCGAGAAGTTGACCGAAGAAGGCGCGGATGTGCGGGCCATGGTCCATTACAATGGCGCAGGAACCTGGGGTTGGCTTGATGACAGCAAGCTGGCCAAGGAGATGGAGATCTATCCCGGCGATATTGCCGACCCGGAATCTGTCCGGCGCGCCATGGAGGGGATTGATACGGCGTTCCATTTGGCGGCGCTCATTACCATCCCTTATTCCTATCATGCACCGCGCTCTTACCTCCGAACCAATGTAGAAGGAACGATGAACCTGTTGCAGGCGGCGCGTGATTTTGGGACGCGGCGCGTGGTTCATACTTCGACCAGCGAAGTTTATGGGACGGCTAAAAGAGTGCCGATTGACGAGGATCATCCTTTACAGGGGCAATCGCCTTACTCGGCTAGCAAGATTGCAGCCGATAAGGTCGCCGAGTCCTACCATTGCGCCTTTGAAACGCCTGTGGTTACGGTGCGACCGTTCAATACCTACGGCCCCCGCCAGTCGGCTCGAGCTGTCATTCCGACGATTATATCCCAGGCGCTGGATGGCAATGTGGTTAAGCTTGGAAGTCTTTCACCGACCCGTGATTTGACGCTGGTCGATGATACGGTCAGAGGCTTTTTAAAAGCAGGGGAAGCGGTTGGGTGCGAAGGCCGAACGGTCAACCTCGGGACGGGGCGTGAGATCAGTATTGGCGATCTTCGGGATTTGATTGGCAGGTTGATGGGGGTGGAGCTGACAAGCGAAACAGACCGGCAACGTGTTCGCCCGTCGGCTAGCGAGGTTGAGCGTCTGCTCTCTGATAACCGTTTGGCAAAAGAGGTGATCGGCTGGGAGCCGGAGGTTGCTCTGGAGGAGGGGTTGAAAAAAACAATTGCCTGGATTGAGGCCAACCGGGATCGTTTCCGGCGGGACACCTATGCCATCTGACGCGAAAGAGTCATTCATACCGCTGAGCGCTCCAGACCTATCGGGTAATGAAGCGGCGTATCTGGCTGAGTGCATTTCCACAAATTGGGTTTCGAGCGCCGGACCTTTTGTCGGTCGGTTTGAAAAAATAGTGGCTGATTTTGTCGGTGCGCCTCACTCGGTCGCTACGGCGACCGGCACGGCGGCTCTGCATTTGGCATTGATCGTGGCCGGCGTTAGGCCCGGTGACGAGGTTTTGGTCTCCACTCTTTCATTCATCGCGCCCGCCAATGCCATTCGCTATGTTGGGGCCTATCCGGTTTTTGTCGATGCCGACCCGAATGATTGGCAGATGGACGTTGGGCTTGCTGTCGATTTTCTAAAAAACGGGTGTGAAAAGCGTGCCGATGGCGTGTTCAATAAACAGACGGGGCGACGCATTGGCGCCGTCCTCCCCGTTCATATCCTTGGCAGCGCCGTCAACCTGCCGCCGCTTTTGGATGTAACGCGCAGCTTGGGCGTTCCGTTGATCGAGGACGCGACGGAAGGTTTGGGAGCGCGATATGAAGGTCGATTCCTGGGAACGCTGGGTGATATCGGTTGTTTCAGTTTCAACGGTAATAAGCTCGTGACGAGTGGTGGTGGTGGGATGGTCGTTACGCCCGACACCCAATGGTTCGAAAAAGCTGCGCACCTATCCACCCAGGCGAAAGCCGATCCCATTGAATCTATCCATGATGATATTGGGTTCAATTACCGTCTGACCAATATTCAGGCGGCGGTGGGCTGTGCCCAGATGGAGCGGATAGATCAATTTATTGCCGCCCGCCGTGACATTGCCGCGCAGTATGCGGAATTCTGCAAAACCGTTGATTTTCTAAACTTTATGCCGATTCCCAAAAATGTAGAGGCCGTCAACTGGCTTTCTGCGGTTCTCATCAAAAATAATTCTCGAATAGAAATTGCAGAAAAACTGCGGCAAGAGGGGATTGAGACAAGACCCCTATGGCAACCGCTTCACAGAAGTCCGGCGCATCAAGATTCGGTTGTTTTAGGTGGAGACAATGCTGAAAAAATTCAGAAATCAGCTCTTTGCCTGCCCTCGTCTTCAACTCTTTTGTCGAGTGAAATATCTAAGATTATCAAGATATTATCATTGGATTAGAGGCGCTGGAACGTAGTCGGGAAATGAAAATATCCCCACGCCCATAAGGTTAATGGATTTTTCATTTTCAGCATGATACAGTGTGCAAGCGCTAGAAAAGCGCAAACTGTACAGTCTCACCTAGAAAGGGAGAATTCCTAATGGCTGATGTATCTCTATCCTCAGCAGTACGCTCAAACCTACTTTCTCTGCAAAATACGACAAGTCTTATTGACCGGACGCAGGGTCGTCTGTCGACGGGCTTGGAAATTGCATCGCCGTCTGATGACGCGGTGAAGTTTTTCCAGGCTAAGTCGTTGAATGACCGCGCGGCCGATCTTTCCGACCGTAAGTCGGCGATCGACCAAGGTATCAGCGCTCTCGACACCGCTTTGAAGGCGGCCGATGCGCTGGAAGATCTCGCCAAGCAGATGAAGGGTATTATCGACAGTGCCCGTAGTGGTGACACGGCTCAGCGCGCCGAGTACTCGGATCAGCTAAAAGAGCTGGCTGTTCAGATCGAAAAGCTGGTCAGCGATGCGACTTACCAGGGTCTGAACCTCTTGAACTCCACGTCTTCGAAGCTTTCGGTTCGCTTCTCCGACAAGGCTGATTCTAAGCTGGATGTGGATGGCGTTGATTTCAATGCTTCGACCTTCTTCTTGGATTCCGCCGGTTCGGCGCTCAATGCACCGAACGCATCTGTTACGGAGGATATCGTTCAGAGTACGCTCGGTTTTGGGGCGTTGCTTTCGACATTTGATTTCGATGACGCCGAAGTTCTCGCTTCGTTTAACGTTATGGCCGATACGGCGGTTACTCGTCTTGATGAAACGATCAGTAACATTCAGGCTGAAGCGGCAACGATGGCGAACAACGTGGCCATTCTTCAGGTCCGCGCCGACTTTACCGAAGAGTACATTGGCACTCTCGAAACCGGTGCTGGCAAGCTGACGGTGGCCGACCTTAACGAAGAAGGTGCGAACCTTCTTGCTTTGCAGACCAGGCAGCAGCTGGGTATCCAGGCTCTGTCCTTCGCAGGTCAGGCCGAGCAGTCGATCCTGGGTCTGTTCAGGTAAGACATTCCTTTTCTTAAAGTGGCAGCCAGGGTATTTTTTACCCTGGCTGTTATTTTTTTAGGGGAAGTCGTTCATGCCGCTTAAAATTCATTTGAAAAAAGGTCAGCAGATTATCATCAACGGGGCGGTTATCGAAAATACCGGAAGCAGTAATGTATCCTTGCTTCTGAAGAACGATGCCTCGCTATTGCGTGATAATGATGTTCTTTCGCCGGAAGACGCCGTCACCCCGGCCGCACGGGCCTATTACGCCTTGCAGTGTCTCTACCTTTTCCCATCAGAATTCACCGACAATTTACGGCGCTTTAATGAATTCCTGTCAGATTACCTAAAGGCTGCACCAAGCGCCCAGCCGATTGGTGATGAGTTATGGCGACTGGTTGAAAAACGGGAACTTTATAAGGCTTTGAAGAAAGCGCAGAGACTTATTTCCCACGAAAGTAAGGTTTTTATGCATGTCAACGAACAACTTGCTGAAAAACTACGAGACGCCCCCGGCTCCGGGGAACCCGAGGGAGGTTGAGGCCTGGGGATTAACCCAAGCAGCCTTGCGGCTTAAAGCGGCGAAAGAAAGCGGTGAGACAGAGGTTGTTCTGGCTGCAGTTCGCATTAATTGGCAGCTTTGGACTATTCTGCAAGCGGAATTGCTCAGCCCAGAGTGCCCCTTGCCGGATGATATCCGGAATAATGGCATTTCTCTTGCGAATTTTATCGATAAATATTCCATGGATCTCATTGCGAACCCGGATCATAAGAAGCTTGATGTGTTGATCAATATCAACCGGGAGTTGGCCGCTGGGTTGAGGACGCCGCTGCCCGGCTCTTCCAAAGAGAAAGAAAAAGAGGAAGAGGCGGAGGTCCCCCAGGGGCTAGGCAATGGTGAAATAACCGCGTGAGGTTTCGATGAGTAATTTGGTTATTGATGCCGCTACGACGCGGGAGGGTTTCCTTTCGATTGTTGGCGAAGGTGTTGCGGACGGTAATTGGTCTGATATTAGCAATGCCTGCGCTGCTTTTCTTGAGCAACAAGCCGATTTAAAAGAAACGTCCATCTATGCTGAAGCGTACTATGTTTTGGCAATTGGACGCTTTCTTGAGGATGACTGGGCTGAAGCCGTGGCGCTTGGCGAAGCCGCGCTAAATGCGGATTCGAATGTCAGTGAATATGCCGATTTTTTGGCGGTGCTTTACGCCCTTGCAGGGGAACTGACCAAGTCACTGTTTTATGCCAAATTAGCAAGTTCGGTTCCTTCCGTTCCGGCCTTAAAGGAAATCTTGCCACAATCGATTCCAAGCTTATCGAGCGCCTTTATCGATATTGAGGATAATCCACTATTCACTCGTGCCGTCGCGGCCGTTTCGTCTAAAGACTGGGGGATGGCGATACATTGGTTTTTGCAATGTATTCATTTTAAGCAGGATGATAAGAAATCCTATCTTGGGTTAGTGAATTGCCTGACGGTATTGGGGCGTTACCAAGAAGCTGTCGATATTTTACGTGGTGCAATGCACCGTCTAGCCGAAGACCCTGATATCGCCAGTATGTTAGGATCTCTTCTCGCGCTCATTGGTGAGTATGGCCAAAGCCAGTCCGTCCACAAATGGGCGATGCATCTTGATAGCGAGAATTCTGAATACTTTGCAAAAGCAATTTCAGATTTAGCCTTATCGCCAGAATCAACGGAAGAAGCCCTTTGTGAGCTGGCTGCTCAATGGGGTGCTCGGTTCGGCGAAGAAGACCAAGGCTTTGATGAGGGGCAGGCAACCGACAAACCGATTTTGACCGCTGGCTATCTGCTGGGCTCTCTATCCCGTCGCAGTGAGGGGAAAGCGCTTGCAAATATTCTCGCTCACCGAAATGCCGCCCGTTTCCGGACGGTTGGCTTCGGTTTTGGGGCTTTAAGTGACGCATCAAATGTCCATTACCAAAAAGCATTTGATATCTGGCACGATGTTCGAGAAATGGACCCGGTGACTTTGGCGGCCATTTGCTTGGCGGAAGGGGTCGATATTTTTATCAATACCGTTGGGTTTAATGATCCTCAGTTGTTGCGGGCATTCGGCGCCCGTATGGCGCCTCTCCAAGTTTCACTCCATGGAACGCCTTATGGAACGGGGCTCAAGAACATGGATGCTCTCATGTTGGGGGGCGAGATGGTTCCTGAAAACAAGAGTATTTTAGCAGAAAAGATCGTGTTGCTTGAGCATGGAAACATGCTGGTGGAAGTGCCTAAGCCCGACGATCGTTCTGTTCTTGAGCGGACGAGTGACCTTCTGACGTTTGGCGTCGATGCCGAGCTGTGTGAGTTGACGCCAGATTCTGTTGGACTGTGGGCGGAGCTTCTCAGAAAATACCCTAGCGCAACCTTGCTGATGCAGGATTACGATTTCCAAAATGCGAAGAATGCGGGCAAAGTCCTAGATTTATTTGGAAATTTTGGTGTTTCACACCGGATCGACATTATTCAAAGCGCGACGCAGTCAGAGTTTTATTCTCAGATTGACTTGCTGCTAGTACCTACAAGCGGTCACCAAAATCTCAGTGTGGTGACAAGTGCAGGTTTTGGCGTTCCTCCTATCTGTATGAAAGGTAGCCGCACGGCGGATAAGGTAAGTGCGGAAGTTCTGACGCAAATGGGGATGTCGGAAAGTTGCGTGGCGACCAGCCGGAAAGATTACTTAGCCTTAGTTGAGCGATGGATTAAAGATGAGGCTGGGCGCGCAGCTTTCAAGCAGGATGCTGCTGAAAAAATCTCTAAAGCACCGTTGTTTGATTTCAAGGCCCGTTGCATTGATATGGAGACGGTTCTTGAGCGATTGTGGAAAGACGTTTGCTGATCTGCTTAATGGCAAAGCCGGTTTACGGCTAGTTTGAGAGATGAACAATCAAGCTGGCGACCTAACTTTATTTGAAAAAAACAGACAAATTTTTCAAACGCGATCTCCTGACCTCTGGCGTCTTGGGGAAGAACGGCGCTCACCGGATGTATCGATTGTTTATGAAGAAGGGGAGGCCGTCGATGTAAGTATCGGCGGTACTCTGCTTTATCAGGAACCTGCTGTCGGCTGCAGTCAGAAACAGGTTGAAAACTATTTTGACGATCCGGATCGCATTGGTTTCGCCAGCCCCGCCTATTGCAATTTATCACCCATATCAAAAGATCTACTTTCGAAGGTCAGGGATTACATCGCCAACGATTATGGGGAAGAAGTCAGTTCCCATCCTCTTGTTGATATCGGTTTTTGCTTTGTCTTTGGTATTGGCCTTGGGCATCACCTAAAGCTGCTGCTTGAAAATAACAAAGCGAAGGTCATGGTTCTTATTGAGCCGCAACCGGCTTTGCTTCGTGCTTCATTTGAGGTCTTCGACTGGGCGGATTTTTTTGAAGCGGCAGACGCGCAGTCAGTGGAGGTGCGCTTTATCGTAGGGGCGCCGCCTGCCGTTATCGTGCGTAGTATTGAACGGTATATTTGGGATGACGGGAAAACTTTTATCGAGGGATCTTACGCCTATATACACTACCCCTCTTGGGAGCTTCTTGAAGCCCGCAGATTGCTCAATGAAAGGATTGCAGTCAGTTATATCTCTTCTGGCTTTTATGAAGATGAATTGCTGATGATGACAAACTCCTACGGCAATCTGCATCGTTTTCCGCTTTCCTTTCTCCAGCGAAAACCGGTCGTTCAGAGAGAGCAACCCGTCTTCATTGTGGGTTCTGGACCGTCGTTGGATAAGGATTTGGACGTTGTCAAAAAATGGCGCAATAAGGCCATCGTTTTTTCTTGTGGGACAAGCAGTCTAGGGATTCTTTTGAAAAACGGAATTGTTCCGGATTTTCATGGAGAAAATGAAAATTCATGGCCTTTGGTCGAGAACCTCAGGAATTTTTCGAAAAAGTACGATCTTTCACCCATTACCTATGTGGCCTCAACATCGGTAAACCCTGAAGCTGGAAAACTTTTTGACAAAAGATGGTTTTATTATCGTACGGGGTTGAGCTGTACAGCCTCTCTCAATCGAGGGCTTGCGCCTCTTTTAGGGGCCGACCCCCTTGTCGCCAATTCGGCGATGGCCGCTATGCTGAGCGTTGGGTTCCGTAATTTCTATTTCTTTGGAGTGGACTGCGGGCGACGGACCGAGCATGGCCACCATGCAGGTGAAGCGATTTATTATGAAGACGATTATGACAATTATCTTGAAGGCGAAAGTTTTGAGCTATTAGAGAATGAGTTTGACCGTGTTGTCCCCGCCAACTTTGGTGGTGAGGCCTTAACGACATGGTATTTGGACATGTCGCGGGCTAGTTTTGGCCCTTTATGCCAGCGATCCGATGTCAAAGTTGTCAATTGCAGTGATGGTGCAAAGATAGATGGAGCTGCCCCTAAAGCCGCGTCGGCTCTGACCTTTCATGGACCTGAAGGGTATCAGGCCCAGCTAATCAACCGTATTGCACAGACGTTACCCTCATTTCCTGCTGGAGAATATTTGTCGGGTCTTGATCTCGATGACCTTGTCGCCAAATGTGATCTTTTTGAGGACGAATTTCTCAAGGCGATGGATGAGGCTTTCGGGGAGGATGAAAGTTTTTGGGATTTTCATCACCGGATTATCACCCTCCGTGATCGCCTGGAAGCCCCCTGCCGGGGTATTCTCTCTATTATCAGATCAAGCTTGGTATCAATGATCCGGGTTGGGGCTTTTGCCGGAACGCGGATCGCTAACCAAGACGACCGTTTGGCTTTCCTCCGCTTTTTTATGGGGGCCTATAAGGAAAAAGTTGAGCTGATGGTCGATGATACCCGTAACGTACTCGGGCAAATGGCGGAAGGGCGTGATAAGATAGAGGGTGTTGCCGGTGTCGGGCCCGAATGACATAAAGGCAGCCTCGCTCTACTCGAGAAATCTCCAGGCGTTTGCCAGGGCACATCCACATGTTTTGCGATCTTTATCGGGAAACGGTGGCCAAGGTGGACAAGTTGTTTATCAAGGCGGTGAGGCGGTAAATTTAAAAGTTGCCGGTGTAGAGCTGTATCCGGAGGCGGCGAAATCCTATGTAACCAAACAGGTTGCGGCTTACCTTTCCAGCCCGGATCGTTTGAAAATCCCCGACCCGCTGGATGATAGCCAGCCCTCCTTGACATTTAGGCTCGCTGAAGAGTTAGACCGGTTTGCTCAAGAAAATGGGATTGGGATTTCCGAAGACTTTCCTGTGAGCGATGTCGGTATTGCTTTCGTTTTTGGTCTGGGACTCGGCTACCACATTCCGATGCTTCTCGAGCAATGCAGGGCTGAACAGATGGTTGTGGTCGAGCCGGTGCCGGAGTTCGTTAAGCATTCAATGTACGCCCTTGACTGGGAAAAGGTGTTTAAACAGGCAGAAGACCAGGGAACGGCTCTTCACTTTAAAATTGGACTGACGCCGGAGCGGTTTATGCTTGAAGCTGAGGCGCTCATTATACATTCGGGAGCTGCGCGTTTTATCGATGGGACCTTTGCCTTTATTCATTATCCGTCCTGGCAAGTGATTGAATGCCGGAAAATACTGAATGAAAGAATTGGGAATTTCCTAATCCGCCCCGGTCATTTTGGCGACGAAAAAATGATGATGGAGAATGCGGTCGATAATCTGGCGACCGGAAGCGTCCGTCTTTTAGAAGGGAGCAATTCTGCAACTAGGGATGAGACGGTTTTCATCGTCGGTTCGGGGCCTTCTCTGGATAATGATCTTAAGGATATCGCTAAGCTCCGCAAAGGGGCGCTGGTTGTTAGTTGTGGCAGTAGTTTAGGCGTTTTGCTCAAAAATGGGATCAGACCAGATTTCCATATAGAGAACGAAAATTCTTATCCTCTCGTTCAAAACTTGAAGACCTTCCAAGATGAATTCGGCTTTGAAGGGATCACTCTTATCGCCTCGGCTACCGTTAACCGGGAGGCCAGTGAAATGTTTGAGCGGGTTTGGTATTACTTCCGTTCAACGCTCAGTCCCGCCCACGTTCTTGCATCAAAGTGGGAGCCTGTTGCCTACGCCGGTCCTCTGGTTGCCAATGCGGCATTGGCGGCGATGTCGAGCCTTGGATTTAAGAGGTTTGTCATGTTTGGCGTCGATTGTGGTCGGGTGCAAGGAGGACTGCATCATTCCAAAGACGCAGTCTATTATGAAAAGGGCTATGACAATTTTATTGAAGGCGAGGGGCATGAATATCTTGAAGGCGAATTTACCCGCCTTGTGCCCGGCAATTTTGGCGGTGAGATTGCTACGTCTGCTTATTATGATCTCTCCCGACGGACCATCACGGAACTTATCAGAACAAAAAATCTTGATGTGACGAACTGTAGTTGGGGGGCGCGGGTTGATGGCGCCAAGTCATTAGCCTCAAATACCCTGGATTTTCAGATATGCGATATATCGCAAAAGACACTTATTTCAGAACTGGAAATGAGTTTGAGATATTTTACGCCAGCTGAATTTTTGCGTGATACCGATTTTGATGGTCATATTGAGGCATGTGATGCGCTTTATGATGCCCTTCACAATTCCATCTCAACTAATCCTCCCCAAGAATATATTGCCTTGCAGCGGCAGGTTGAGGCTGTTTTAGGGGAAGGAGGAGATAAATTCCGGGGCGTAGTGAGATTAGTGCATGGGTCGCTGTTGTCTTTGGCACGTTTAGGCACCTATCGCGGTTCCCGAATAGCCAGCGACAAAGATCGAACAGCTTATTTCTGTTTTTTTCTGGGGCGGTTCGATGTGTTGGCGGGAGAAATATTTAAAGAGGCACAGGCTTTTTTAAGGCAGATAAAAAAAACCGCTTCCCGCTCAGACGTTTGATTGTTGGATGATTAACTTAAGATGCTGATCAGTTGCCGACCCAGCGTGTTGGCCGTTGGTTTGAGAAAAGATGCATATTCTCTTTTAAGTATCGTCGACATCTGGATGGCGTCTTGCGCTGCTTGAAATTCCCGGATGAGTTTTTCTTTGGCTTTTCCCACCTCTTTTGCTTTGGCTAACAAGGCTTCGTTCTTATCTTCCCGTAGGCCTCCGACCTCGCCGTTGGCGCGTTCTTCATAGAACTGAGCCAGAGAGAACTGGCTTTCGTATCGCGCAATTTCGAGCTTTATAGCTTTGCGTGCAGAATGAATGTCACTAATTGCGGCATTTCGCGCATCCGCCGTTGAAAGCCCCTCATAGTACCATGAATCCATAATGTTAAGTCCGCTACGATAGAGCGTCCCGGAAAAAGTTTCTGGGGATGCCGTATTTGGAGCAATGGTAAAAGTGAGGTTGTCGTCTGAATCGATGCTGTCTAACTGAATGCCCGTTGGAAAGCTGCCGACAGAACTCGTCGCGCCATTTGGATAATCGGTATAACGTTTAAGATTTCCGGCTTGCCGATCAAGAACCCAGCGCCCGCCATCGTTATCGATGATGTAATAGTCGCTATCCAGAGAAACGCTCCCAACCTCTTCTTTACGGCCATAAATATCGGTTGGATATTCAAGTGAGACTTTGCGTTTTCCGATCAGATTGACGTCGCGCCCGGAGTCTTCCGTACTGGAGGAAATGCTTTTCATAAGAGCGTCGAATGAGGCTGCATACCCATCAGGGTTAAAGCTGGGGTCTGAGGCCCGCTGGTCGGCTTTGTTGACGGCTGAGAGCAGTCCGTCGAGTTTTGATCGGATTGATTTTAAGTTGCTGATATTCCCTGCGAGTGTTGACGTAGCTTCGCCAATATCTTTGCTGACCTTTTTCCAGCGATCCATCTGCAATTCTGCATTATGGACCCGTTTATCATGCTTCGCTTCAATGGGGCGCATTTCGGTTTTAATGCGCGCCTCTTGGCTCTCGCTCATCTGGGTTAATAGGCGGGCAAGTGCAAAACTGGTCTGTTTGGTGCTGGCGGTCAATACGTCCATGGCGGTTCCGTCTCTATCTTCCAGCCTTCAATTAACTCGTTGAGCCAAAAGATATTTTAGCTCTTTCAGGGCAACTGGTAAAGATATTACACTTATTCTTAACAGGCGCTTGGTTGCTTTTGCGTTAATTATCATAGGATTTTGCCAAATATGGGGCTGTGCTGTTCATCACACAATGAAAAATGGCTGCAGCAATAAATGGACATGCCGAAAGACAATCTTGCGGTTCTTTTTGAGAAGGCCAGCGCGCTTAGGGCCGCAGGGGAGGCGGAGGCGGCCATACATCTGTTAAAGCGTATTATGGAGCTTGCGCCGCAATCGGCAGCTGTGCCTAGCAATCTAGGTAATGCCTTGTCAGATTTGGGGAGGTATGCCGAAGCAGAAGCACATTATCGTAGGGCGCTCGAGATTAATCCATCATTCAGTGAAGCGTCGGTTAATCTCGGTTTGACCCTGATTGCCCGTGGCGATCTTACGTGTGCCGAGTCCGTTATTAAAGAGGCCTTGAGTCTTGCCCCCGAGAACCCTGTATTAAATCTTAATCTGGGTGGCGTTTATCTCAAAATGGGGGAACTAGAAAAGGCGCTTGGCCGGTTTGACAAAGCCCTTGAGTTTGCTCCTGATAATTGCGCCGCCCTTTACAATCGGGGCTGCGCCCTGGAGCTTCTCGGGCGTTTTGGGGAAGCAAAGCAAATGCTGAATCAGGTTGTCTCCTGTGTGCCTGATGATCGTGATGCCGTTGCGCAACTTTTCCATATTCTGCAGAAAACCTGCTCCTGGGAGGAGATGGAACAGGTTGAGGCGCGTATGGAAGAGCAAACTGTTAAGGCCCTGGCCGATGGCGAACGCCCTGGAGAAACGCCGTTTATGAGTATCGCCAGGAGTGCACATCCAGAGCGAAATTTGGAAGTCGCCAAAGCTTGGTCGACGGAGATGGTCGATAAATTGGCGCCCATTCGCCAGCGGGTTTCCTTTAACCAGAGTGGCTTCCATGGAGGGAAACTTCGGATCGGCTATTTGAGTGGAAATTTTTACGATCACCCCACCGCCCATAATACGGCAGGCCTTTATGGCAAGCATAACCGGGATGTTTTTGAGGTGTTTGCCTATTCTTTCGGTCCCGATGACGGAAGTCCTCACCGCCAAGCGATAACCGCATCGTGCGACCGCTTTGTCGATGTTGCTGGTTTGAACGATGGAGAAGCGGCGGAACGGATCAATCGAGACGGTATTGATATCCTCATCGCCTTGACGGGGCATACGGACGGCTCGCGACTCGAAATTTGTGCATTACGGCCAGCCCCGTTGCAGGTAGGGTATCTTAGCTATCCCGGTACCTGTGGGGGGGATTTCCTCGACTACGTACTTGTTGATGACATCGTTTGCCCGGCCAGCGATGTCCCATTCTTCACGGAAGCCCCCGCTTATCTTGAGGGGACCTACTGGCCAACCGATAATGAACAGGCTGTGGGCCCTCAATTGCTAAGTCGAGCTTCACAGGGTTTGCCGGAAAATGCATTGGTATTTTGCTGCTTCTGTCAGACATATAAAATCGACAGGCAGATGTTTTCCGTCTGGATGTCTTTGCTCCATCAAATTCAAGGAAGCGTACTTTGGCTGTTCGGCCATAACCGAGAAGCTGAAAAAAACTTAAAGGCCCAGGCGCGGGCCGCAGGGATAGAAGACAATCGCTTGATTTTCGCCGATAAGCTTTCAAAGCCTGAGCATCTGGCGCGTATTGCTTTGGCCGATTTGGCACTCGATACGCGGATCTATACGGGGCACACCACGACAACGGACGCCTTATGGGCCGGTATCCCGGTCGTCGCCATTGCTGGGAGCCATTTTGCTTCCAGAGTTTCCGAGAGCCTTCTTTGTTCGCATGGTTTGGAAGAACTTATCGCGTCTGATCTTGAGGCGTATGAAAATCTTGTTCTGGAAATCGTTGAAGATATCGGTCGGCTGCGGAAACTAAAATATCGTGTTGTTGAAAACAGAAAAACCCACCCCTTGTTCGATACAACTGCAAAGGTCAGGAACCTCGAAACCCTGTATTTAACCATGTGGAAACATTATGGAGAGGGGCTGAGACCTGGCCCAATTGGCAAGGGGGGCTCATGAGCGGGTTTCTTGCTTGTGCGAGCAATATATTCCATGGGCTGCGACCGAGTCTGTCGGAAATGGGAAATCCTCTTCCTCCGATCAATCGTTTTTTTGTAGGCGATATTCCCATTTTTCTTCAGCAGTTCCGCTTGGCTGAAAATAGGACCAGAAATCGTATCCGTCAGACTGCTTGAAAGTATGCAGATCGACCGGTGTTTTCCCGTCATGAAAATCGGTGCTTAGATAAAAATTATAAAGAGAGCACATGGATGATTGGTCGAGCATCCAACAGGCTTTGTTTAGTTTCGAGGCAATATAGGACCTTAGGCGCGAAGCGTAGGCTTGTCCTCCGGCCGTTTGCGCTAGATACATATAAGCTGCGTGGTGGTCGAGCCAGGGCATGTAGTTGCCGGTTCTGAAATAGCTCACATCGTGCTTTTGTGAGGCCTCGATGAGTTCAGGTAAGTTCGACACTTTCTCGCAGTCGATATCTAAAATAAGGAGATCCTGGTTAAAGAACTCCATAATCGCCCGTGCGTTGAGGAACCGCATGACGGCGTAGTAATGGCCGATTCCATGGGAACCGGAGTCTTCATAAGAGTAGCTTAAGGCTTTATTTTCCGCATCCTTTTCCAATTCTTCCCGCATCTCTACAGATGCGTTGGCGACGTGGATATGGATGTGGCCATAAGGCGAAAGAGTTTTGATGAATTCCTCGCCAAAGCGACGATGGTAGGTATCGTTGCAGCAGGCCATGATGACCAGATTTTTTTCGATTTTTTGATGCTGCTGTGCCGACGTTCCCCACTCAAGAGGGGGGAGTTCGGTATGGGGCCACGAAAGGTCCGTTTCGGCTACATCAGCAGGCGGCCTGATCAAAAAATGTTGGATGATAATGTTCGATAGCTTTTCGTGATCCCGAAACAGGCTTCCAAAATTGACCGCACTCCTGGCGGCTTTATCTAAAAAGCTAAATCCACTGCGAGGATTACCTTCAAGCAGTGTGAGGCAACCGGCGAAAAAATCAAAAATAATGGTGAGCGGTGTCCCTGCCGGAGAATCATTGGCCATTTGGACTATCCGGCGTTTCAGTTGAGGGGTCGATGCATGGTTGAGCATCGTAAACAACAGAAGGGGACCGTCGCCGAATTGGTCCTGGCGGACTTGACAGAGTTTGAATAGCTCTTGACGCCAACCAAGCTGCAGTAAGGCCAATCCAAGTTTTATCCAATTGGATTGGTCGGAAGGATTGTTGCGCAAAGCTTGATGGAGAGGGTCAAGAGAGATCATGCGGCGACGCGTAATGCCATAGTTACCATTATGTCGAGTTTGCCCGTTTGTTCTTAACGAACTCTTAGGCGGAGTATTGCAGATGGAAATTTAATATTAGGGTCAGGACTCAATTAATCTGATGCAATTCTGTTCATTCGATTTAGCCGAGGGCAAGGAGACAGGGCGCGGAATGGATCAAATTAATGGGGCCTGACCTTAGGAAAATGCCTGCACAATGAGGTCTCCGTTTATGAGCCTTGCCCCTGGGAAGATAGCTTTAATATTTTGGAAAGCGGCAGGATATAAAAAGATAGAGGCTCATTTGACCTGAATTATTATGTCCCTCATTAATGAAAATCCAACCGAGCTTTTCGAGCTCTATGAAAAAGACCCAGATGGCTATGAGAGCAATGCCAGGATGGGGCTGTATCTTTCGGCAATTCGCAAAACCTTCATTCATGGTGAGCCGTATCTCTTAAAAGCTTTGTCGTTTGGCAAGAAGGATGAATATACGCGCAGCATCCTTGAGCGTTTGGGAGGCATATGCACGGTTAAGGGATATCCGGAAATGGCTGCGGATATCTATCGGATCGCCATCAGGACTTTGCCCGGATCAGTACATTTCATCTACCATTTGGGCGATGAACTCTTTCGTATTGGTCAGGAAGAGGATGCCTATGACCTCTATCGCCGGGGCAATGCGGCGATTTACCAGCAAGCGCGACAGGTGTCGGATCAGGCGCAAGAGCCTGTGACCCATTTGCTTGAACCCCACAAGCTGATATGCCGTTTTTTTGGTGAAATGGGGCACCGCATGGACCTTTATCTGAAAAGCCGGGAGCTTGGTCTGATCGATGGGGAAAAGGCGGTTTTGCTCGCGCCTAACGATGTCTTGGTCAACAAGGACTTCGCTGAATATTGGCAAGAGCATATCGATGTCTGTTTTAGTGAGGAGGAGATTGCCGAGGCATCTGCGAGATATCGCGATAACTGGGTCTATACCGATTATTATGAATTGCCCGACGGGCGTACGATGAATCGGATGCTGGCGCACCGGGCGGTTCAGGAAATATGGGAAAAGCAGAAACGCCCGCCGCTTCTGAAGGTCAAGGAAGAACATAAGGAAAAGGGCTACGCTTTTCTTAAAAATTGCGGCATGCCCGATGATGCTTGGTTTGTCAGCATGCATGTGCGTGAAGCCGGTTTCTTCGATGAAGACGTTCCCTGGAATAACAACGTTTTCCGCAATGCCAAGGTTGAGAGCTACTTGCCTGCAATCGAGGAAATCACTCGCCGTGGCGGCTGGGTTGTCCGTATTGGCGATCCTTCCATGGAGCCTTTACCTAAAATGGATAGGGTGATCGATCATGCCTGCGGCGATGTCCGGGAAAAGTGGATGGATGTATTTTTCATCGGTGAAAGCCGGTTTTTCTTAGGTATGGCCTCTGGACCGAGCGCCTTGCCGCCGAATTTTGGCGTCCCGAGTCTTGGGACCAACTGGTTCCCGCTTGGCTGGTGGCCTTTCTGTAGTGGAGATATGTTCGTGCCCAAACTCCTAAAGAAAAAGGATACGGGTGAACTTATGAGCACGACAGAGAGCCTCAAGGCCCCGCTTTTCGGGGCTACCGAGCCATTGTTCTTGGAGCGTTACGGGGTTGAGGTGGTTGATAATACGTCGGAAGAATTGCGTGAAGCAGTTGTTGAAATGATGGATCGTTTAGATGGCGTTGAGCCTAGTCGGGAAGAAGATGATATGCAGGCTGAATATCGACAAGTTGCCGATCCCTACCATGTCGGCTTGCTCTCCCGCATTTCAACTGGGATGCTGCGCCGCTATCCGGAGCTGCTGAAATAGTCGATAGTTTGCGAGAGCGTTGATTTGCCATAGGAATCAGGTAAACTACCTCGTGTAATGGTCGATTGATCCCGCATCGTGCGGCGTATCGTGACGGCCAGTGAAACAGGTGGGCCGGACACGGCATTAATAGGAAGGGGTGTCAGTATGGCAGACGAATCAATGGCCTTCGCGGGAATGGAAGAAAACGCACCGAAAGAAAGTGCTTACCAGTTATCTGAAGCCGCGGTTCTGATGGATAATGCCCGGGAAGATCAAGGACTGCTCGCGGCGGCGCTTGAAAAGAACATGGAAACCTGGATTGCCATTCGGCTTTTGGCGCAACGGGCAGACAATGGGCTTTCCGAAGAAACAACAGGGAACTTGGTTCGTTTGAGCCAATTCGTTGCAGAAACCGTTATGAAACATGGTGTCGAATTACCCTCCGAGTCCTTGGACACCCTCATCAATATCAATCTCCAAATTTCCGAAGGTTTCCTCGAAGGAAGCTAGGTTAGAACGGTTTCCAGCCGTTATTTAAGTGGATTATAACGGCTGGCGATCCCAGGAAAATTATGGGCGATATCGGCGGCAAGGTCTCCAAGGGGCGGCTGGTCATCATTGGTGGTGGTGGGCATGCAGGCGTGGTGCTGGACGCTTTTCAAAGCTCTGCCCATAAGGAATTTCTGAGCACAGCCGCCATTCTCGATTCAAAGAAAAAACTCCAGGCTCAAGGCGCCGCCCATGGGTTGCCTGTCATTGGCGGTGACGAGGTGCTAAGCGACGCTGTGGCCAATGGATTTCATTGGTTTGTGTTGGGGCTCGGGGGCGGAATTGATAATCAACAACGTGAAAAGCTTTTTGCCCAAGCGATCTCTGCGGGGCTTTCGCCTCTGACGGTCATTCATGATTCCGCGGTCGTTTCGCCATCTGCAAAGTTAGGCGAGGGGACGGTGGTGCTTCCGCGTGCGGTCATCAATGCCAACAGTTGTCTCGGCGATAACGTCATCGTCAATACGGCGGCTGTCGTTGAACATGATTGCCGGGTTGGGGACCATGTGCACATTGCGCCGCGGGCCTGCTTGCTTGGTGGTGTAACGGTCGGCCGTTTAGCCTTTGTCGGTGCTGGGGCAATTATCCGCCAGGGTTTGGCGCTTGGTGACCGTGCCGTCGTTGGGTGTGGCGCTGTGGTGGTTGAGGATGTGCCGTCGGGCGCCGTTGTTTATGGAAACCCTGCGAAGCAGCGTCATCTATAATTGATGGGCTAAACGGGGCTTGTGGGGGTAGGGTTCTTGAGAATGGAGTAAGAAATAGCTCTGCCCAAAATCTGAGATATTTTTCTACTACGGATAATTTTTTTGGTCGCTTTCAACCTTATCGTAAGCTGTTAAAGGGTAGAAAGAGCTATCAACAGGGAGCAAAGATCAGATGAGCCAATGTGAAGTTTGTGGAGAAACAAATCATCAGACACTTTGGCCACATCCTGATTTTGGTGCAGACCTTCTCAAGTGTAATAATTGTGGGTTCATCCAAATATCTTTTGTCTCCGGGGCTGTTCTGAACCGGTATTATAGTGACGATTATCGCTCTTCCCAAAATGAGCTAGGAACGGCGCAACGCCTGCAGTTTATGCTCCTTCGGGCTAGGCAGCAGGCTGATTTCATTCAAAAGAATGGAGCCCCTCTCACGGGCTTGAAGGTGCTCGATTTCGGCGCCGGATATGGAACTCTCTCTCTCTTTTTGAAAGAAGTGGGGGCTGAAGTCACGGCTGTCGAAGAGGACAAGAAGCTCCAAAAGATGATTGATGGGATCAACGGTGTCAGTCGTTTGGAAAGTGAGACCCTGTTTTCGGGCGATCTGGATGGTGCGTTCGATCTCGTAACGTTATCGCATGTGTTAGAGCATGTTTATCCTCCTTCATATTGGATTGCCCGTCTTTCTCCTTTGCTTAAAGAGGGGGGGCATCTCTATATCGAGGTGCCTAATGAGGAAGAGGTCGTTGAAATGGTTGGGCGGAAGCCTGGCGGACGACGCTATGGACACGGCCATATCAATTTCTTTTCACCGAAAACCCTTTCGAGCCTTTGCGGTAACTTCGATTGGCTGGAAGAGAAAGCGCTGCGGGTGGATGGCAACCCGGCTACTGACGTGATAGGCAAAGGGGTGGCGCTTGATTTTGCCGCCATTGACGACCCGACTGGTAAAGGGGTTTACATCCGTTCGCTTTTCCAGCGCAAACCGGGAGTGCCTTTGGTTGAGCCAATGTCGTTCCTGCCGGAAATGGCCGAGCCATTGATTGAGAAGTTGAGCCGCCAAGTTTTTGAACTTCACGCGAGGCTCAATGAAGCTGAGAAAATAGAAAAAGACGCCGCCACTGGCGGTAAGAGCAAATTCAAGCCGGGTGAGTTGAACCAGCCGGTGGAATCACTTGTTGATCGGTTCTCTGCTTCAGAGCGCCATCGGGTTGCCTTTGATGTGCCGGAACATGCGCTACCCGCCCTTGACTGGTTAGGGCGGCATCTCTTGCCAACCGATACTTTATTGGTTTACGGGGATGGGAGAGAAACTCTCTGGTGGGCGCAGCATGTCGGTTTTTGCTATTCGGTGCTCTCCAATCCCGAAATTGCCACTTGGCTGCTGATGTATCTTTCGGAGCGGCCGGATTTGCTCAAGAAGGTCAGGCTTTTTCTTGCCCCGGCTGGTGAGTATGGCCTTAAAAAATCCAGTAAAAATGGCTATTGGAGCCACTTCTCCAATTTCTTAAGTAGATCTGAAATCGAGTGTCTGGAGCAGGACTTGGCTGGAGTTCGACTTGTCGAGCAGCCAAGTGTTCTGGTTTTTGGTGAGGGAGGCACGGATGAAGCCATCGTGCGTAACCTAATGGAAGGCCCCATTGAAGAAGCTTCGATTGTTTTGATTAAAGGGGGCGAAGACGGTTTCGTTTCCTGGCTTATTGAAGAGGCGGCAACTACCCATGGCTTCCGCCGCCATAATTTTATCCAGCAAAAAAACATCCCTGGCGAAAGTATTGGGGGGGTTGGAATTACCAGCCTTTTGGTTTCGAAAAAGCGGCAAACGGCTCCGGTCCCCGGTACGGTTCCCGAGATTCCAAAGCCGACGGGCGGTGATATTGAGAAATTCAAACAACGGCGTGACCAAATCCTTGTTAAAAATAATCAAGCAAGAGGGAAAGAGGAATGAGAACCCTTTCAACCGACGATCTTTTTGAAGTGATGGATATCGCCTTTGAGGAGATGGCGGGTTGTGAGCCGTTAAAGGATACGCCTTATGTTTACGATTGGGAGAGGCGTGCTGAAAATGGGTTCTTCATGGGCATCAAACAGGCTTTTTTGGACCATGGCTTTGTCGTCGTAGAAAATTTTATGACAGAGGATAAGGTCGCCAAACTCAGGGAGGAAGTCGATACGGCGCTTGCGGAGTACGACGAGCCCATTAACGGCGATAAAGAATTTTCCGATGAACGTGTGTTTATCTCGCCAAAAAACATTGCGCCGGGGTATGCCGAAATGCGGGACAAGGAAGGTGTTGCCGGCATTAACGTACGGGCTGTGCCTGATGTTGGATTTATCGATATTTTTAATGTCCATCGGTTGTTGTCCGAAGAAAGTAAGGAAATTGTAGAAGAGCATGGCCCCGGCTCTTTCATTCCGGCGATCATTAGTGGTTATGATGATCGGGAGTGGTGTTTTGATAATCCCAATCTTTATTTGCGTCGCTCGATGGGCGATTGCGCCGGGTGGCATTACGACCGGGCCTATGGAGGGTTAAAAGCCTTCGTCTACCTAACCGACGTGGAGACCGTCGACGATGGCCCCTACTCCTATGCTCTAGGGACTCACAAGGAAGAAAAGCTGCGTGCCATCAATAAGAAAATTGGCGATCGTACGGGCTGTATCTATGCCTTCTATGAGTTTTTTAACCGTGCAAGAAGGGTTCATGCGTTGGCCAAAAAGGGTGCCTTAATACTCTCCGATCAGGCCGGAGCCCACCGGGGGTGGTATCAGGAACAGGGGCATGAAAGGTATATTTTAGTCTACATGATCGATGGGCTAAAAAACGGTAAGTAGGCCTTTTAAGATTCTCTCAAGAATGAGTCGCTAAGCTACTCTGTGCTTGTCTGGATCGGCGGTGGCCGCCAGGCGCTAGCTATCGGCCAACTCCGTTGTCGCCGCCTTGATATCTATTTTTAGGTTTACCATATACCGGAACATAAGATTCAAGGCTGGTTCATATCCAGAAGGATGACTGACGGTCGGTCGATAGCCTTGAAACTGGCTAATGAGGAGAATCCTATGGCCAATATCAAAGTGATGTTCATCAATCCCAATCCGCGCCAAATGTCTCTGGTCCAGCCAGTGGTTGCGTTGTTCAGCTCGATTTTCAAGCAACATGGCGTCGAGATGCGGTTTTTCGATACGACATTTTTTGATATGTCGGAAGACTTCTCGAATTTTGACCGGAAAATGCAGGAAAATCTTATCGTCTCGCCTTATGAGAAGGAACTCAAGAGACGCGGCATCACTTTCGCCACCTACGGAAACGTCTATGAGGCTTTCCGCAAGGAGGTTCGAGATTATAACCCAGACGTGATCTTGGCTTCAGCTTTGGAGAGCACCGCCCAGCTAACACGCGATCTTCTAGCCGCCGTTCGTGATTTGGGCAAACCCCACATTTTGGGGGGAGTGTTCCCAACTTATGCGCCGGAGGTCGCCATTAACTTCCCAGAGGTTGACGCTATATGCGTCGGTGAGGGGGAGCCGGTTATCGTTCCCTTGGTTGAGCGGTTGGTTCAGGGGAGAGATATATCCGATTTGTCGGGTATGTGGGTTAAGGACAAAGATGGCAACATTATTCGGGGTAAGCTCCAGGCCGCCGTCGAAATGGATGATCTGCCGCGGTTCGATGCCTCTGTTTTCGACGATACTCGCTTTTATCGAGCCATGGCGGGCAAGGTTTATCGGATGTTTCCGGTGGAGACCCATCGCGGTTGTCCTTTGAAATGCACCTTCTGTAATTCGCCATTGCAGGATGAGACCTATAAGGCTGAAACTGGCGCGCGCTATTTCCGTAAAAAATCCATTCCCCGCGTCATGGAGGATGTGGAGTATTTTGTTAAGGAGATGAAAGCGGAATACCTGTTTTTCTGGGCGGACAATTTCCTTGCTTATTCGAAGGCCGAGATTGATGAGTTTTGCGAGGCATACGCTGAATTCCGCACCCCCTTCTTTGCCCAGTCTTATCCGACAACCCTAAACGAATATAAGCTTCAGAAGCTGGTTTCGGTCGGGCTGGACCGATTGGGTATGGGAGTGGAGCACGGCAATGAACAGTTCCGTGCCGAGGTGATTAACCGCAAATATTCCAATCAAAAGGCTATCGATAACGTTCAGATGCTCAAGAAATATGGCGTCCAATACGGCTGCAACAATATCGTTGGCTTTCCGCTAGAGACGCCGGAACTGCATATGGATACGGTGCGCCTGAATAGAGCGCTCGGGGCGCATACCTCAAGTTGCTCGATTTTCACCCCCTTCTTTGGCACACCGCTGCGTAAGCTTTCGATCATGCACGGTTTCCTGAAAGATCCGAATGTTCTCGCTCCGCCCAACTTAGACGACTCGATCCTTGAAATGCCTCAGTTCACACGAGAGCAAATTCACGGCAAGGCCCGAACTTTCAACCTCTACCTAAAGTTTCCGGAAGAGCGCTGGAAAGATATCGAGCGGGCGGAAGCCCTGACCCCGGAAGGGGACAGAATCTGGGGTGAGCTTAAGGAAGAGTATGCTGAAAAATATCAAGAAACCGCCTAAATCATTTAGGCTAGATGATGCCCTGATATTACAATAGTTTTTCCTTTCCAGCTTATAGAGGTAGGGCGTCTTGGTAGAATATGACGAAAAATACAGGCTTGGTCCCTCAAACTCAGTTGAGGCGATCCAATTGCCGGATGGGTCAATCTATCCCGATATGGCATTGGAGAAAGACTTCAATAGCAATCGGCGGGAAACCATTTTGCGTTTCTACACTCGAAAATTGATGGGGCCGGATGCCGCTATAACCTTTATGGATCTGGGCTGCAATGAGGGTGTGACGTGCCTTAATTTGGGACGTGATGGCGATAGAGTCATTGGACTTGAAGGGCGGGATCATTCGGCCCGTAGAGGCCGCTTTCTTGCTGAAATTCTGGGGATGGATCGGGTCAGTATTCAGACCGCAAATATTCTCGATTTTAGTGCAATCCCAAAAGCGGACGGCGCCTTTGCCGCTGGAATTCTCTATCACCTTACAGACCCGATTGGTTTTCTTGATGCGCTTGGACGGAATACCTCTACGGCGATCTATATAGATTCCCACTTTGCTCCTGACACCGAAGATGAGCTTGCCTCATCGAATTTCGCCAGCGTTGTTGTGCCGAGACAGGATGTGACATTCAACGGTCATAATCTAAAAACCTTTTGGTATCGCGAGCCAGCTAAAATCGAAGAAATCGATGATAATAAGAAATATCGGCATCCGCGCTCAGGCATGGGCGCCGATCATTCAATATGGCTGCAGCTGGATGGTTGGCGTGAGATTATGGCCTACCATGGGTTCATCCATGCCCACTCCATAAATGTAAACAAACAAACTCTTAGAGCTAAATTCCTGTTCACTCGGGAAGAAATTGGCGGTTTTGCGCCCGAGTATAAGGAGGCTTGTGAGGCGGATCGGAAGCAAATTTTGGCAAACCTTGAGGTGGACCGGAAAAACCAGATTGAGAAAGCCGTGGAGAATGATCTAAATTTTTTACGCAACGGCAAGACCGAAAAGGATCGGGCTCTGGTTATTTCGAGTCCTGAATGGGCCCACCCTATTATGCGCCTATTGAAGAGAAACGACGTCTCTGTCGAGGGAATGGCGATTATCCGTGAACGTGGGAGTGACGGCGGGTTCAGTCGGAGTGAGATTGACCGCTGCCTCCGCGAAAGAAAACCAAATTTCGTTATTTTGGCCGATGATATTTTCGAGCCTGTCTATCGGCATCTCATGCTCGATGCCCAACTAGATTACGTTTTCACCAGCTTTGCTAGCCATATCCTTCAAACAGAAGAAGAAAAAACGTCCTTACAACCAGCCTAACCCTTCGGCGGGCCTATTCCAGGCCGAGGACTTCATTGATCCTGTGGTAAAAGACTTTGGTGTCGACGTATTTTTGGCAGATTTCTTCGTAAGCATCGAGGTCAACTTCTTCGGAGAGTACTTTGTCGATGGCGGCGAGGGCCGCTTCCGGCGTGTGTTCGTCGTAGATGGCGCAGCCGGGAAGCCCTTCAATGATTTCGGTGCTTCCCACATCCCGATAAACGACGATCCGCTTTCCCTCTCTAATGGCTTCAAGAACGCAAAGGGGGAATGGGTCATCGATTGACGATAGAAAAAACACATCGGCTTCCCGTAGGGAGCGGTTGAGCTGTTCGTCTTTTTGAACGCCCAGCCATTTGACCCCTTGTGACATATAAACGTTATCGACGGGGCCGGGGCCAATCCAAGAGAAAATCCATGATTTTTGTTGTTTGAAAGCCATTTCTGCAGTCAGAGAGTAAAAGGAGGCGCCTTTTCGTCGCTGGATTGAGCCAATCATCAAGATATTGGCCGGCTGATTGGCTTTCTGTTTCTTAATTAGCTCTTCCCGAGGGGGAATGCGGAAAGGCGCGCTGCACTCTCCAATCACATGAGTTTTGGTGATGCCAAAGCGATCTTTGAGATATTGCTCTTGTTTCTTCGAAACACAGAGAAAACCGTGTTTGGGGGCAATCTTTCTAAACCGCTCGTACTTAATATTGTCGACTTCTTCGAAGGCCCGGATTGTCCAGTCGGTCTCATGCAGGTAAATCCAAGTTTCCTTGAAACTGTCTAATAGAGAAAAGGTGCTGCGTTGATATAGCGTGCCAAGGCTGTTGACGATTAGGTATTTAGCCTTGCGTGATAAAATCCAGGCGTCCCACTTATTGATTTCTTTGGTGGGCAGTAAATGCACCTTGATATTTTTTTCTTCAAGTGATTGGCGGTAATAGTTTCGAATGGAGACCAAGCCTCCAGTGACATGCTCAAACCCTTCTCCAACAATCAAAATGTCAAAGGGGTCCATTCGCATATAGTCGAAACGGTCGCCGATATAATTGAAAATATGCTGAAGCGCTCGATGATCTTGCTTTAAGTGGGAGTCTATTGCTCCCGATAAGCCTTCAATAAATTTGGTATGGCTTTCAGTTTTTTTTGCGTAGGCGGAGTGGCCAGCCATAACTTGCTGCTTAAAGTGAGTAATGTCGTTATGGGCGGATTGGGTTACATTCTCAAGTTTTCCCTCAAGCTCGGCAATGCGCTCTTCCAGCCGTTGAACATCGCTTGAAGAGGGCGGAGCTTGTTCCTTGACGGTCATTCCAACTTATCCCTGATCAAAAAAACTAAGAGATTCTAGCGCAGAATCAGGACTGTGAACAACCCGATTGTCTGGTTTTGGGGGGAGAGATCAAGGCTACGAAAATATTAACCAAATACCGCCAAAATAGAGAGCTTGTGTCTAAATCGGGAAGCTTGTGGCTGTGACTGAATGCATCTGTATTATTCCTGCGCGAGGAGGCTCAAAGGGCATACCCGGTAAAAATACCAAGTTGCTTCTGGGGAAGCCTCTGATTGCTTGGTCTATAGGGATTGCTCTCAATAGTCATTTGCCCGGCAGGGTCGTGGTGACGACGGATAGCCCTGATATTCAGTCCATTGCTTTGGCTATGGGGGCCGAGGCGCCATTTCTTCGCCCAACTGAGTTGGCGACCGATAATGCTCCGACAGAGCTCGCCCTCTTACATGCTCTTGACTGGTACGAGTCGAACGAGGGGTATCTACCTGATGTCGTTGTTTTGCTGCAGCCAACATCTCCCTGCCGCCATCCGGAGCGGCTGGTTCAAGCGCTAAGCCGCTTTGAGAAAACGGGCGCGGATTCGTTGGTCTCGGTTTCCCCATTGGATCCGCCATTCCTTTGGCGGAGCCCTGATGACGCACAGGCTGAGTTTGACTATTTAGATCGTCCAATGCGCCAGAATTTACCTGAGGCGCTCAAATTATTTCAGGAGAATGGCTCGATCTTCATTTTCAAAACGGAACTGTTGAGAAAAACAGGTTGTCGTCTTGGTGGTAAGATTGTCCTGTTCGAGTTGGACAAGTTGGAATCAATCGATATCGACGAGCCAGAAGATTTTGCCATGGCCGAAATGATCCTCGGCAGTAAGCCTGATTGGCAGAAAAACGCCAATTTGGGCGGATCATGAAATCAGAACGGTTTCTCTGAACTCTAGAATGGAAATTTCAGATGATTATCCAATCAAATGTCGAATCTTTCGTGTTGCTTGCTCATGCAACGGTTTTGGAAGCTCTCATCAAGATGAGCCAGAACAAGAAGGGTTTTGTTTGCGCCGTAACGGAGAGAGGGACCATCGAAGGGGTTTTTACCGACGGCGATTTTAGGCGTTGGGTGGTGAATGAAGACCAGGTTGATATCAACCGCTCTGTCGCAGATTTAATGACCAAGGAAATCACTGTGGCTGGGGTTGATGAGGACCCCGAGGTCATTAGAAATCTACTAGATAGCAAAATCCACTTTGTCCCCCTGGTCAATGAAATGGGGCATTTCGTCGCGATTGCTTTTGATGAAGCATCCTTCATGAATATTGAAGGGCGTGAGATTTCCGATGATTCCAAGGCATTTATTATTGCTGAAATCGGCAACAACCATAATGGCAGCTTGAAACGTGCGAAGGAACTGATCGACCTTGCCGTCGATGCGGGAGCTGATTGCGTTAAATTTCAGCTCCGCCATATGGATAGCCTCTATCGCAATGCCGATGCTGCGAATGACCCAAGTGAAGATTTGGGGTCGCAATATGTGCTTGACCTGTTGTCACGGTTCCAGCTTTCCAACGAGGAAATGGCTGAGGCGCTGAATTATGTCCGTCGTTGTGGGGCTATCCCGCTTTGTACGCCCTGGGATTTGGAAAGTTTGCAAGCTTTAGAGGGCATGGGGGTTCAAGCATATAAAATTGCATCCGCAGATCTGACAAACCATGAGCTCTTGGCGGCGGTCGCCGCTACTAAAAAACCAATGATCGTCTCGACCGGCATGTCGAATGAGCAGGAAATCAAGGATGCCGTGAAACTTCTGCAAAGGCAGGGGGCTCAGTTTGCCTTGCTTCATTGCAATTCCGCATACCCGCCACCATTCAAGGACATCAACCTTTCATACCTAAAACGTTTGAAAGAAATCGGTGAATGCCCGGTGGGATATTCAGGACACGAACGCGGTATTCATGTGGCTGTTTCGGCGGTTGCGCTAGGGGCAAAAATTGTTGAGAAGCATTTTACGGTCGACCGGTCCCTAGAAGGCAACGACCATCGAATTAGTTTATTGCCTGATGAGTTTCGGGAGATGGTTGAGGCCATTCGGCAGACTGAAGATTCCATTGGTGAGCCTGTCCGCGTTTTAAGCCAGGGCGAAATGATGAACCGCGAAATCCTCGCCAAAAGCCTCGTTGCTACTCGTGATGTTTCGAAGGGTGATGTCATCACCGATGATATTATTGATATCAAGAACCCGGGGCGCGGTATCCAGCCCAACCGGCGAAGTGAGTTGGTCGGCAGCTTGGCGACGCGGGATATCAAGGCTGGAGATTTCTTTTTTGAAGCAGATGTCATTGGCGAACAAAACGTTTTTCATGATTATAAGTTCAGGCATCCATGGGGCGTGCCTGTCCGATGCCATGACTACAAACAGTTTCTCGAGAAAATCGCACCAGATTTGTTGGAGTTCCATCTGAGCTTCAAGGATATGGATATATCCGTCGAAAGTTATATGGACGGGCCTCTGGATATGGATTTAGTAGTTCATTCCCCGGAGGTTTTCGCTCGTGATTATTTGCTCGATCTAGCCTCTGACGACAATGCAATTTGGGAGCGAGGCATTCGTGAATTGCAAAATGTTGTCGATGTGGCCCGGACGTTGAAGCCCTATTTTAAACGTGCCGACCGTCCGTTCATTATTGTCAATGTTGGGGGCTTTTCAGAGAAGAGTTTTATCCCTGAATCAGACAGGCGCAAGATGTACGAGCGCGTCGCAGAAGGGTTTTTGCGAGTTGATAGCGAAGGGGTCGAGCTTTTACCTCAGACCATGCCACCGTTTCCTTGGTTAATGGGGGGGCAGCGTTACCACAACTTATTCATGGACCCAGATGAAATCGAGTGGTTCTGCAAAACATATGAAACGAATATTTGTTTGGATACCTCTCATTCTAAATTGGCCTGTACAAAGTTTGGCTGGTCGTTTGCTTCATTTATTGAAACCGTAGGGCCTTACTCAAAACATTTGCATCTTGTCGATGCTCGCGGGGTCGATGATGAAGGACTACAGATCGGGGATGGAGATATTGATTTTGAGCACTTGGCAAAGCAGGTGAAGAAGTGTTGTTCCTCGGCTTCGTTTATTCCCGAAATTTGGCAGGGACATAAAAACGGTGGCGAAGGGTTCGCCATAGCGCTTAATCGGCTCGAAAAGTGGTTCTAAGATGATGGTGTAGAGCGGTCCAATGAGCAAAGCCATCCGTCTTTCCGTGCTTCCCGCGCTAGATAGTTTAGAGAAATTGGCCGAAGTGCTTCACCGCTTGGCCTGGTATTGCGCGCCGTTTTCAGGCGCCGGGCTTAAAGTTTCCGTGCCGGTAACGCAAAGTCTCTTGGAGGCCCCGAGATTGAAAGAAAAGGTTCTGGCGAATTGTCCCGAACCTTTCCATCCCTGTTGCATAGATACCCTGAACGCCAATTGGGAAATCTTTGATTTTGTCGCCGATCAAGATGGTCGGTTAGAGGAAGCGGCAGTGATCATTTGTGTTGATCACAGTGCCGCCGAATTGGTCCTAAAACGTTATCCTGCGTTGGAACTCGCAGTGAAGCGCAAGGAAGTCCATAAAGTCATTATTGATACCGAAGCCAATGTATTTGAGGCTGCGGAATTGCCCGAAACTTTTGCCAAGGTCTTTCCGGCAAAGCGTGAAGAGGGGGTGTCGCGTGTTTATTTTTCCCATTTCATTAAAAAGCTTCAAGAACAGGGGATTGAGGCCAGCTTACTTCTCGCTCCAGGGCATAGCTGCGAAACAATCGATTTAAGTAAATTTCACAACACCACCTTGGTGGTGCCCAATACGCTGATTGGACAAGAGCATATTTTGAACCATGTGGGGCCGGTTGTTGCGGTGATCGGTGATCCTTACTTCTGCGGAGTTTCCCGATACGGCGGCAATTATCGAAGAGTTTTGGCTGATTTCTTAAGTCGTGAAAATCGCCTTTTTGTGACGCAAATTCAGTACCTGCGGTACTTCCTTCAAGATACGCCAAAAAATTTACATCAAAAAATGGTTGGGGTGCCGACTCGGTTTGAGGGGTTCCCTCCCGCCCGCGTTAACCTAGACCTCACCCGAGAGTTTGTTTGTGTCGATGCTTGGAATGTCACAACATCGGTGGCATTCCCTGTCGCCTGTAGTCTGGGGCGGATGTTGCTGCTAGCCGGTTTAGATGGCCGTGAAAAGGGGGCAAGCGCCATGTGGGCTTCGCATAGAGCGGCCGAGCACGACACAATTGGAAGATCTCATGGCGGGTTGGTTCAGGCTGACAATGAAGAGTATTATGCGCGCCATGAAGCCTCACTAGCTGTTTACATTGCTCAGGCGGAGTTAGATGGGAAACGCCCCCTTAGTTTGACGCCATCGCTCTATCGATCAGTCATGGAGAAATATCAAAGTAAATCTTCATGAAATGGAATGGGGTTAAGATTGGTTTTTAAGTGATAAAGCAACGGGTGGCAGAAAATGGATTATGATTTTGAAAAACAGTTTGATTACGAGAATGGATATTATTTAACCGCCCCGGTCGAACGCTTTAGCAAGTTTGCTACCCATATGGACCTTTACCGTCGGATCAGTCATTTGCCGGGCGAAGTCGTTGAGTGTGGCGTTTTTAAAGGGGCGTCGTTTTCTCGCCTGGTTAAATTCCGAGCTCTTTTTGAGAATCCGAAAAGTCGCCGTATCATTGGGTTTGATACTTTTGGGAAATTTCCCGATGCTGAATTTGAGGCCGATGTTGAGGTGCGCCAACGGTTTGTTTCTGAGGCGGGGGATCTGAGTATCTCAATTGAAGATATGCGCAACTGTTTGGATAAGGTGGGGCTCAATACGAACATTGACCTTATTGCGGGAGATTTGCGCGAAACGCTTCCGGCTTTTTTAGAGGAGAATCCAGCCCTTCGCATTTCTCTCCTGCATATTGATGTGGATCTGTATGAGCCGACCAAGGCTTGCCTGGAAAATTTATTTGATCATGTGGTTCGGGGGGGCATCGTTATTTTGGATGACTATGGCGCTTTTCCTGGAGCAAACAAGGCGATTGAGGAATTTCTCGAAAAAACGAAAATCATTGTCGAGAAGCTCCCCTATTCCAATGCCATTTCCTACTTAGTCAAACCATAGAAAGAAGTTTTTCGGGCGATGAAGATATATTCATACTGCGAGGCAAGTAACCAGGTTGCCCACCTGGGCGTTTTGCTTCCTGAGTTTCAGGCCAAAGGGTATGAGCTTGTCCTTTTTATCACCCCCAAGATCGATGTTGGCGGGGTGATCGATAAAGCGAGGGAGATTGGCGTAACTTTTGTCGAGTTGGATGAAAAGCTGGATGAAACAGTCGCCGCTCTCAAAGCGAAAGGAATACGAAAAAGCTATCTGGATGCCTGCATCGACCTAGCTTGTGAAAAAGCCCGTTTGCTGATGGCGGATGGTGATTTATTCCTGACTTTTAATGATGGCACCCTCAAAGCAGCTCCGTTAGGACGAATAGCGCGAGAGTTAGGGCTGAAGACCATGACCGTTCAGGATGGTTTCCATGGATTTGAGCCGCAGCCCGAGTTTTCCCCCTGGTGGTATCCTCTTGTCCGTCGGTTTTGTCTTCTATTCGGCTATTTTCCCGATTCTTTGAAGTTTTTTGTCGCAAACCAAATTCACCGCTCCCAGCCTTTTGGCAAAACACATCCCGACTACGTTTTTCTCTTTGGCAAGTCGGCGGAGGAAACCATGCGTTTGCTCTACGGTGTGCCGAAGAAGAACATCCATATCGTCGGCTCTTTGCTGATTGATAAGCGGGTGTTTTCGTCAAAAATTAAGAGAAGAGAAAATCCTGAAATCTTTAGTGTTTTTTATCCCGACCAAAATTTTGTCAGGCAAAGAAAAATGAGGATGCAGGATTGGCAAAAGCACTACCCGCCATTCATCCTGACTTTGGCGTCTTTCACGCCCATCTATAAGTTTCATCCGTCAGAGAGCGAAGAAATACGGAACCATGTGGAATATCACTTTGGCGCATATATGCGCCTGGATTCCTCCCGGTTGATCACTGATGAGACCTATCAGAATGTCGATATGGTGGTGACGTTGACATCATCAACGTTTCTCAATGCTCTAGCCAATGGCAAGCCGGTGGTAACTTATCGGATGCCGAAGCTTTTTGATCGTTTTCCAAAAATCAAATCCCCTTTATTGCGGGTTGTCGATGAGCTTGATGAATTGGAAGAGGTGATCTCCACCTATCGGGACACGGGGGTTTTCAAGGCGAATCGATGGGGCAAGCCATTAAACTATTTTATTCGACCGGGCGATGCAAAGGCGGCGATTTTGAAGGCTATTGAAGATATTGCAGATAAAAGGAAGGCGGAAAAATGAAGTCGGTCCTGGTAACCGGGGGCGCGGGCTACATAGGTAGCCATGCTTGTAAAGCGCTTGCATCGGCCGGTTATGTGCCCGTGACCTATGACAATCTGTGCCGAGGAAATGCTTGGGCGGTTCGTTGGGGGCCGTTAGAGGAAGGCGATATCCTCGATGAGGGGCGTTTGGCGGCTGTGATGACCGAATATGGCGTCGAAGGCGTCATGCATTTCGCCTCATTTGCCTATGTAGGAGAGTCCAACGAGCAGCCTTTGCTCTACTATAACAATAATGTGGGGGGGATGATCTCATTGGCCCGAGCCATGCAGCAAACTGGGGTTCGGAAGATCGTTTTTTCCAGTAGTTGCACTATTTTTGGCGACCAAAACGCAACCTCAATTGATGAGGGCCTGCCGCTCAACCCAATTTCACCTTATGGCATGAGTAAGGTGACATGTGAGCGGATCATTGAGGATATGGTCAAGGCGGAGGGAATTTCAGCCGCTGTGCTTCGCTATTTCAATGCTGCTGGGGCCGACCCGGATTTAGACGTCGGGGAGGCTCATGATCCCGAGCCGCACCTGATCCCCCGTATCCTCGAAGCGGCCATCAATGGCACGGTTGTGGAAATTTATGGTGATGATTATCCGACGCCTGATGGTAGTTGTGTGCGCGATTATGTGCATGTAAGCGATCTGGCGACCGTCCATGTCACGGCTTTAGAAAGTTTTCGAGATACACCGGAATTTTCTCCTTACAATCTAGGCACCGGCATTGGCCATTCCGTGAAGGAAGTCATTGCCGCGGTCGAAAAGGTGACGGGTAAAAATGTCAGAACGGTTGTGAAGCCCCGCCGCCCTGGCGACCCCGCTTGTCTCATTGCCGAGCCAGACAAGGTCAAACGCGTGCTGAATTTTAGACACCCGAACTCAGACCTTGAAGCGATTATCCGAACAGCCTCAGACTGGTTGGAAAAAGGTAACCGTTCCTAGGGTTCTGACCCTAGCTTTTTAATAGGGCTAGGTCCCTGTTTTTAGTGCATCTGGATTAAGGCTGAGGCCGAGAAACGCCTTGTTGCTATCTGTTGGCTGGCTGTCCTTGGTTTCAATGACATCCTTGAAATACAGATTGCGCAAAATCTTAGCTTTGGTTTCTCCGAGGTCATTTAGCGTAAATGCTTCACCGCTTTCCTGATGGGCTATCAGGAATTCGGTCGTTTCATTATCAAGGGTGATCGAATTGCCCCATCGAATATTCACCAAGTAAAAATCGTTTTCTTTCCGGAATCTGAGCCGGGAAGGGACCGTGAATGCCTGATTCTCTTCGATCAGCGTAATGGAGTCGTCGTTTTGGTCGAACTTGAAATGGCGCTTGAAGTGAGTAGGTCCTTGATACAGTGGGTCTTTAAGATTCATTGCGCCTTCGCGGCCCAGTGCATTCATGCGACAACCAGATTCGCAAACATCGATATATTCGCACCCTTCGCAGCCATCGTAGTGGAGGTTTCCTCCGTGCCATTTGCGCATGCTGTTTTGGTAAATGTCGCGTATATCATTTTCCAGAATATTGCCGTAACCATCTTCTTCATGGACGCAGGCGTGAACCGCACCATTGGCGTTAATGCTCATCCGATCGCCGCGCTGTGCCGGGCAACCGCGTCCGACAAAGTCTTTGTATTTTTCTAAATCGCTCAGGAAACAAAGCGGGTAGCTGACCAGGGTTCCGATCATGATGCCGAACTCGTCACGCGCCTGGATGGCGCTGTCGAGCGCCGAGCGAACTTCCTCTGGCGTCATGTCGTATTCGTCGTCGGACACTGTTTCCGTATATATCGGGGGCACTGAACGGGTGATGAAAATACGTTGTGCGCCTAGATTGGCTACGAATTTCGCGGTTTTGTAGACGTCTTGATAGTTCTTCTTCGTAATGACCATGTTGACGCTGATGCGGATGCCTGCGTCTACCGCATTTGTAATGCCTGTTACGATTTTCTCGAAAGCTCCAACTTTATTCATAATTCGATCATTGGTCGCCGGATCGAGTGACGGCAAACTGGTCAGGATATGGTCAACGCCCCTTTCAACAAGCTGGGAAGCTCTTTCCGGCGTGAGCAGCATGACATTGCTATTGACGCTTAATGACATCCCGTGGCTATTCAACCGCTCAACGGCTTGCAGCAACAAGGGGAATTTCGCCATTGGCTCCCCGCCGCTCAGGATGACATGGAAAACCCCAGCCTTCGCCAAGTTGTCAATGACACGCTCTAGTCTTTCGCCATCAAGCGAGATTTCGCCCATGCTTTCGTCGCGCCAATAGTTGTAGCAATGATCGCATTTGACATTGCAGATTTCCGTGAGTTCTAAATTCACCGTTGTTGGGGCCGATAGCAAATGAGGCATAGAGCTCTCCTTACTTAATAAAGTGTCTTGCCGGGCAACCAGCATGACTACGTGAAAACGCTTCTTGCTTCCTCAGGATCAATGATGAAGTCATTGAACCGGTTGTCTCGCTTTCGATATGACGAAAAGCCATCGCTGAGCCTGCAGGTTACTCTCTGATAAGCGGCATTCTTTGTTTTTGCCAACGCCTCAAAGAATTCAGGAGGAGCAATCTCACCGACGAACTCAACTACTTCAACGCCATCGGGGGCAAAGACCATGTTTGTTAATCCTGCACCATGCGGGGCTACAATTTTCTTAGCGGCGGAAAAAATGGAGACTTGTTCTTTAAAGCTCATCATGCCGGGCTCAACAATCCTGTAGCCCGCGGCTTTTGCTAAGTTGGCTATTTCCGCTTCGTTAACGACACGGCGTGTTTTTGCCGTACTCCGGCTTATAAAAATTTTTTCAGCGGCATCCGTCTTTGGTGTTGGCGCAAAACGTTCTTTGAGCCATGCGCTAACCTTGGGTGTTGCGGTCGTTTGCCACCACCAGTTTTTTTCATCCCATTTGTTGGGACGCCTGTCGGGTAGATAAGGCAGCAACAGTTGGCTGCATTCTAAAATTTCCGCGTCGGAGAAGAAGCATAGTCTTTCTTTGTCGATACCCAACAAAGTAAGAGCTTCCAGCTGATTTGGTGATGGGTCGTGATGAAGAAGAATAAGTGGTTGTTTGGATAAATTCGCTTGCTCGAGCGCCATAAGATTTGGCAGATGATCGATAATCCAGTGATAGTAATTCCCACATCCCCCCATGAGGAATACCGGCTCATCAATGCTTCTGCGCTTAGGGGGGGCTTCGGATAAAACCGCTTTTCCCCCAGGATGCAGGGTCACGGTTGGTTGCTGCTCCGTTTCTCGGATATGAGCGTGGGGGTCTATGTAAAGAACATCATCCTTAATAACGTACCATTGATCATTCACCACTTCGGCTTGTTCAATCGTAAGCGTGGTTGGCTGTTCCTCAGAAAATGTTTCGCCTAACGCCTTGATTATTTTTACCTGAGGGGATTTCCGTCCTTGATAGAAAACCATGAGTTTTTCAGCCGCCTTGGTTAAGGGGCTTTCGGGTTTGGTGATGTTCTCTAGGCTTTGAAGGGCTTGATGTCCGGCTGGGTCGCCTTTTTCGGCCAACGCACCAGCATAGATAACGACGTTATAATAATTTTCTGCCGATTTAGTGTTAAAGGCCAGGGCTGAAAGAGCATACTGCAAGGCCTCGTTTAGGTTGCTCATTTCTCCGTTGACGCTTGCCAATCGCGCCAACACGGTTGGTTCATTGGGTATTTGTTTGAGGACACCCCTAAACGCCTCGGCGGCTTCGGCATAGTGTTCCAGCCCTTCTTGGGCGAGCCCATATCCCATACGTGCATTTGGATGATTGGGGTTAACCTTGAGCGCCTTGTCAAACTCAATAAGGGCGGCGTTAAACTTTTTGACGGAAAGTAAGGCATTCCCCAGATTAATATAAACTTCCAATAAATCCGGTTTGGCGATGCTCAGTTCCTGCAGCTCTCTTATGGCCTCGTGAGGACGATGAAGCGCCATGAGAATGTTCGCCCGATTGAGCCGTGCGGCAGGATACTCCGGGTCCACTTGTAGGGCCTTGTCGATATTTTCTAGGGCATCTTCTTGCCGCCCTTCTTCAAGACGCAATACTGCAAGTAGATGGAGCGCATCGACCTGAAGAGGGTCTTGAGAAATCACATCGAGGTACGCCGTTTCAGCAGCTTTCTTGTCGCCGCTACGGTGGAGCATCAGGCCGTTCTGGAGTTTTTGTTGAATTTCCATTTCTCTAATGGATCTGCAAATTGCCGTCTTAAACGAAATTCACATGTGCCGGTGGGTGGCTGAAGTTCCACAGGAAATCGTTGATCGAGTGGGTGCGGCAGTTGGAGTAGCACTCTTTATGCACGTCCACATGACAGGCCTGCTTTTTGATGATGTCCCAGTAGGCATCGCTTTCGATGGCTTCCTTAAAGGTCGTCTGGGTTAAGTCGGCCAAGCGGAATTCTTCTTCGCGGTAACCAAACCACTGACCGCAGGGGTAGAGCTTGCCGTCGCCGGAGGAATAGAGCAGGAAAGGCGTGCCGAGACAGTTGTCGTATTCTCGATGCCCTTCGTTGGTGATCTTGTCCCATTTGACGATCACGTTGTAGTGGTCATTGGAAAAGGTTTCGGCTTGGTGCAGGGTTTCGCTGAAGTCGTGATAAACCTCGAGTTGGTCATAGACCCCGATGTCACCTTCCTGAGTGTCCGAGCACTGCTTGATGACCAGATAGTCCACTTCCAACTCGGCGCCGAGTTGGGCGAGTGGAACGGCCTGATCGACATTTTGAGGGGTGAGGACCATCTGTAGGCCGACGGTGGTGTCGAGGTTGAGTTTCCGCTTGGTCTCGACGGTGAAGCGGATTTTTTCGACCACCGTATTGAATTCTTTGGAAGCATGGACGCGCCGGTAGGCGTAGTCGGACCCGGCGGAAATATTAAAGCGCAGCCAAGTAAGATGTTCCAGGGCTTCTTCACCGACCTTGGTTGTGTCGAACAAAACGCCGTTGGTGCCCATCGACATGTCGACCCCAGCTTTCTTGCCGGTGGCGATGGCCTCGTAAACGGCCGGGTTTAGCGTGGGTTCCGCTTCGCCGATCAATGCGATAGAGCGCACGCCGAGGTCGCCGCAATCCTGCATGTACTGGAGCAGTGCGTCGCGTGGGAAAACGCGCTCTGAGCCTTTGCGGAAAAAATTGCCCTGGGTCACGCCATAACAGTATTGGCAGCGGATGTTGCAACCCTTTGAAAGTCCGACGTCGATGTGTAGCGGAGCAATGCGCTCACCGTTTTTCCAGGCTTGGACGCGCTCCATATGCCAGAGCATCTTGTTGCCGTCCATTTTGTATTTGTCGAGTTTACGCGCGTCCGCGTTGGGCATGGTTGGTGCGCGTTCGGCGGTCAGGGCCACATGGGCCTGAGCGACACCTGAAATTTTTGAAACAATGTCTTCGGCAGCCTTGCGGATTGGTTCCATCCGTTCGCCGCCCTCACCATTGACCATAATTGCAAAGCTGACTTTGCGACCGTGAATGGCGATTTCCGAAATCATACCGCGGCTGACGATATCGGCCCCGCTATCCGGATCGGTGATTGATTTGAGAGCGTCGCGGACCTGTTCCGTCGTGATGTGAGACATTCTGTTACTCCTGGTCACGTATGGCCGGGATATTCTGTCCAGGCCCTATTCCTTGTCGGCGCTGTGCTTGTGCCGATAAAAACCGCAGCCTTCTATATGGGCACAAAAACCCTCAAGAAAAGCTTAAAAAGCGATTGTTTTGTGAATGATTCTCATATTCATTTTTCGTGTTCTGCACAATACTCAGCCAAGGCTTCCCGCCAAGGACGCAGAGGGGTGGTCTTGATGGTTTTTAAGGGCGTAATGGTGTTTTTGTTGCCAATGCTCGGGAAGTCATTGAGCGACGCCCGCTTGATCTCAATGTCGAGGCCCAGATTGGCGACGGTTTCGTTTATCATCTCGTAAAGTGTGGCCTGACCTGCGTTGGCGAGGTGGTAGAGTCCGAAGGGGGGCTTTCCCTTGAGCATGATCGCGATGCGTTCGGCAACATCCTTGGCATAGGTGGGTGCGGTAATAATATCGTCGGCAATGCGCAAGCTTCCACGCTCTTTGCCCATGTCGAGCATCTTTTCGACAAACTGATTGCGACGTGGGTTTTCGCCAAACAGAACGGGCAGGCGGAAAATATAATGGGTTTCCAGGGTGTCCCGGACGGTCACTTCCGACATGTACTTGGTGAAACCATAGTTATTGGCAGGGTCGGGCGTATCCTCTTCGCTAATTGGCCGTTTCAACTTTCCCGAAAAAACCGACTCGGTGGAGAATTGTACGAGAGATGCTTCCGTTTCCAAGCAACGCCGCGCCAAATGTTGCGGAAACAGCGTATTGATGACAGAGGCAGGGTATGGGTTTTGCTCACAGGCGTCGATACCCAGATAAGCGACTGGATTGATGATAATTTCCGGCTGAATCTCGTCGATCAGCTTATCCGCGCTGGCAAAATCCATGGCGTCGAAATCTGAAGTGTTTTTGCCGGTAACCTCGAAGTCGTCTGCCAGGGCTTTATGCAGCGCTCGGCCCAATTTGCCGGTGTAGCCAAACAAAAGAACTCTTTTCGCCATGGTTTCGCCTATTTGTAAAAACGGTTTACTAATTCAGCCACCAAATCGATTTCTTGGTAGCTGAGATACTGGTGGATGGGCAAGGAGAGGATACGTTTCGCCTGGGCTTCACAGACTGGGAAATCGCCCTCTTTATAGCGGAGGCTTCGGGCCGCCGGTTGCAGGTGAATGGGGATCGGGTAGTGGATCGCCGTTTCAATGCCTTGCTCCAGCAGGTAGGCCTGCAGTTCATCGCGCCGTTCGGCATGGATGATAAAGGTATGGAAGGTATTGAACTCATGCTCCTTGCCGAGCGGCAACTCAAAACCCTTGCCGCCTAATTTCTCACGGTAGCGTTGGGCATTGTTTCGGCGGGCTCGAATTGTGGCCTCAATGTTGCCAAGCCGATAGCGCAGGATGGCCGCCTGGAGGCTGTCGAGCCGCGAAACCGTGCCCCATTCGACCACCGTATTGCGGTCTTTAAGGCCATGGTTGCGCAGGAGCTTGATACGTTCCGCGATGCCTGCGTTGTTGGTGGTCAGGAAACCGGCGTCGCCTGCCGCATTGAGGTTTTTTAAGGGATGGGCGGAAAAACATCCGAGGGTCCCGAGACTGCCGCTTTTTTTGCCTTTGTAGGTTGATCCCACCGACTGGGCGGCGTCTTCGATGATGTAAAGGCCATGCTGCTTAGCGATGGCGTTGATGGCGTCCATGTCCGCGATGCGGCCCGAAAGGTGGACCGGCATGATCGCCTTGGTTTTGGCCGTCATGGCGTCTTCAATTTTGGTTGGGTCGATGTTGATGCCGTCGCCTACATCGGCAAAAACCGGCGTTGCGCCGACGGCGATGATGGCGGCGGTCGAGGCGACGAAAGAGTTGGGCGGCGTAATGACCTCGTCGCCGGGACCAATTTCCAGGGCCTTCATGCCGAGGATCAATGCGTCGGTGCCGGAGTTGAGCGCCACGGTATGCTCGACCCCGCAATAGGTGGCAAGCTCAGCCTCCAGCCTTTCTACCTGCTCGCCGCCGATCAGCCAGCCGGAAGCGAAAACCTCGTCGGTTATCCGGGCGAGATCGTCTTTCTCGGCTTCATACTGAGCCTTGAAATTGACGTAGGGGATTTTCAAGCTGCTCACCTCACGAGCCTCCATAGTACTCTTTAACCGTGGCGATCACGTAGTCCATCTCTTCTTTCGAAATATGCTGATCGACCGGGAAGGTGATGATTTCCTGAGTGTGGCGATCAGTGACCGGGAAGTCTCCCGGGGTGTAGCCCAGATGCTTCAGACCATCCTGCTGATAGAGTGGAATGGGATAGTGGATTTTGGCTTCGATATCTTTTTTGAGGCAATGCTCCAACAGGCCGTCCCGGTCTTCGGCGAAAACGATATAGAGGTGATAGACCAGCCGCATATCGGTGGGACGCGGCGGGATACGGATTTGCGAAAGCGCGCCGAAGGCATCGTCATAATAGGCCGCATTGGCGATACGCTTGGCGGCGATGTCTTCGGTTTGGGGGATCAGCCAGTTGCCGACCACCGCCTGGATGGTATCGAGCCTGGAGTTATAGCCCAGGAGTTCGATTTCATCCCGGTTTCTCATGCCGTGATTGCGCAATAGCCGTAGTTTGCGGTCCAGCTCGTCGTCGTCGGTGATGATAATGCCGCCGTCAGACCAGACGTTGAGGTTCTTCAACGGATGGAGGGAAAAGGCTCCGGTATGGCCCCAGGTGCCGGCGTTTTTCCCCTCGATGGCGGCGAGGATGCCCTGACAGGCGTCTTCGACGATGGGAAGGCCGTGCTTTTCGGCAATGGGCATGAGTTTGCGCATGTCGGTCATATAGCCGGTGAAATGGACCGGCACGATGGCCTTGGTTTTCTCGGTGACGGTGCTTTCCACCTGACCGACATTCATGCAAAAGGTGTCGTCGCAATCGACGAATACCGGCGTTGCGCCGATTTCGGCGATAGCGCCGACGGTGGCGATGAAGGTATTTGCGGTGGTGATCACTTCGTCGCCGAAGCCGACGCCGAGCGCTTTCAGCCCCAACTTGATGGCGTCGGTGCCTGAATTGACCCCAATGGCATGTTTAGAGCCGATCAGCTTGGCGAAACGCTGTTCGAATTCGGTGAGCGGCTTGCCCAAGGTGAAATCTCCGGTGGGGACGAAGGCTTTCAACTCTTCCCACAGGTCGTCGATTTCGGCGAACTGTTGGGGCAGGTATGAATATCGAACGTTATCGACCATTGGGCAGGTTCCTATTTCGACAGCGCGTCTTTGACGGTTTGGGCCAATCCGGGGGCTTGCAGGCCGTAGTGTTCCAGCAGGAGATCCTGGGAGCCATAGTGATGGGTGAATTTATCGGGAATGCCCTTGCGGATAATCGGTGGCATGGCGCCCGGCATGGCGTCGGAAAGAGCCTCAAGAACCGCGCCGCCCAGGCCGCCGGAGACTAGATGTTCCTCGGCCGTGATGACGACCTTGGCGCGACGGGCGGCATGGGCCAGGGTTTCGACATCCAAGGGTTTGATGGTGTGGCAATGGAGCAGGCCACACTCGATACTATCTTCGGCCAGCAGTTCGGCCGCTTTCAAGCCCCGCTGGAGCATAATACCCGTGGTAACGAGCAGCGCGTCGCCCGGTTCTCTGTGCATAATCGCCTTGCCCAGGGTGTTGCCATGGTCTTCCTGGGTGACGATCTCGTCATGTCCTTTGGCGAGGCGGATATAAACCGGCCCTTCCACATCGAGAGTCTGGGGAACCATGCGGCGCATTTCGTCGGCATCGGCCGGGGCGATGACTGTCATGTTCGGCAGAGCGCGGGTGATCGCTATGTCTTCAATGGCCTGATGGGTCGGGCCCAAGGGAGCATAGACCAGCCCACCGCCGTTGCCGATCAGCCGGACGGGCAGCTTATGCAGGCAAAGGTCGATAGCCAGTTGTTCGTAACAACGCCGGGTCAGGAAGGTGGCGATGGTATTGACGTAGGGAACATAACCTTCCATGGCCAGCCCGGCAGCCATGCCGATCACGTTGGCTTCGGCAATTCCTTCGATGAAGAAACGGTCGGGGAATTCCTCGCGCATTTCGTCAAGCGTTCCGGGGCCGGGGTCCGAGCCGATATAGACCACCCGCTCGTCCTGGCGGGCCAGTTCGTGAACCATGTTGAGCGCTGTTTTCCGCATTGTCTCAGCCCTCTCCAAGCGCTTCGCGGATGGGGGCGAGTTCCTCATCCTTTAGCTTGTTTTTGTGGTGCCAGGTGGGATTGTTTTCGGCGGGTGGAATGCCCTTGCCTTTGACCGTATGACAAATCAGCGCACTGGGACGGTCCGAAGTGAAGGGTAGCCGTTTTAAAGTTTCTTGCAGGGCCGCCACATCGTGACCATTCACTTCCTCGACGGCGAAGCCGAAGGCCCTCCATTTATCGGCCAGGGGTTCGAGAGGCTGGACCCCATTGACCGGACCGTAGGACTGGATTTTGTTATGGTCGATGATGGCGGTCAGATTGCCGAGCCCGTGCTTGGCTGCCGCCATGGCTGCTTCCCAGCAGGACCCTTCGTTGATTTCGCCATCGCCCATCACGACGACCACCTTGCCGTCACGCTTTTTCATCCGATTGGCCAACGCCATGCCGACGCCGATGGAAAGTCCGTGTCCTAGTGCGCCTGTGCTGGCCTCGACACCGGGGGCGAGCACTTCCGGATGGCCGCCCAGCAACCCATCGAAAGCGCAAAACTTGGCCAATTCGCTTTCCGGGAAGAAACCTTTGTCGGCCAGAATGGCATAGAGCGCCAAGCAGCCATGGCCTTTGGAAAGAATGCAGCGGTCTCGCCCGGCCCATTTAGGATTGTCTGGTTTATAGCGGAGGATGTCGTCATAGAGGACGCGCAGAATTTCGATCAGACTCATGGCTGGACCCAAGTGGCCGCGTCCAGCCGAGAGCATGGAGCCAAGCGCTAAGCGGCGAAGATGTTTGGATCGTTCGTCGAGCGGCATGGCTAAGGGCTCGGCCCCCGAAGGCGGGTTAAGCGGCATGGGCAATCCTTGTCAGCAAAGTTGCGGCCTTCTCAAGTTGTCTGTCCTGGATCGTTGCCAGATCGGCCTCTTGTCCGGCGAGGCGGCGACGGGTCCAGCGTTCGGGTAAAAATTCATTGAGAATGATGAGGCACCAGATCAGGGCATAGACCGGGTAGAGTGCGTTAAATCGTTCTTCAAACTTGGGATCGATTGCAAAAACCGGAAACATCTTAGCCCGGAAATGTTCGGCCTGTGCCTCGCTCATTCCACTGCCGGGATGCAGCATGGCGTCCGCAACGGCTTTTACCGGATCATCCCACCCGGCATACTCGAAGTCGACAAAACTCAAACCGCCGTTTTCATTGCGAAGAGCGTTATGAAAGCCGAAATCGGACGGGCTGATGGCGAGTTTTTCTGCTGCCATCGACCGCTCCGGGTTGATTCCACTGGCTTGTAGTGCCGTCCGGGCTTGTTCGGTCACCTCTTCAGCCTTGGGCTTGAAATCATTTTCGAGGAATTCATGGAGACTAGGGTGCTCGCTTCCAGCCTCTTTCAAGCACTCAAGCCGTTGGTGCAGTTGCTTGAAGGCGTCATCGGGAGCCGGGCAGGCGGCGGATGCTGGGTTAATCCGTGTGGCCTCCGGCTTACGTTTCAAAGGCTGTAGACCGATGAGAAACCAAGCCAGCGCTTCAACGTCTTTATCCGTCGCTTCGCCGACAGCCTCGCCTTCAACCCAGCTATACAGGGCGCAGGAATTGGTGTCGTCGCGGATGATTGGCTCCGGCACATGTTGGATGCCGCAGTTTTTAAGGAAATCGAGGAAGACATATTCGTTGCCCAGTCGGTCGCGAGGGTCTTCGTCCTGGGCTGGATAGAATTTTAAGGCAAACGACTGATTGTCACCGATGAGCTGAAAAATCCGGTTGTTGCCGCCGGGACGCGTGTGAACCACATCGAGCAGGACTTCGCCGCTTAATGTTTCGCCGATCTCGCGAACCGTATGATGGGAATACTCACGCGGCGCCATCGAACACTCCCTGGGTTAAGACGTTCCAATGGGCGATCCTGTCGTATGGTAGTTCAGCGCCAATGTCATCGGGATCGTAGAGCACCTTTTGAGGACCGTCTGGGAAGTCTGGATCGGATAGCACTTCCGGTAGATCGTCGATAAACAGATCGAGTTCCAGCGCCCCGATGCGGGCCAACTTCTCGGCGCGGGTGCTCTCGAAGTAAATATTGAGCGGTGAAAGATTGAACCTGTCTGGGTCGAAGAAACCCTGCTTGTGCATCCAGGCCATGGCTGCGTCGCGCAGGTTGACTTTCTCCGGGTCGAAATGACCGAACTCGGTCTTATGGCTGACGATAAAAACATCCAGCAGGGCCCTATTGCATTTTGTCAGAAACTCGGCCACGCCGGGGATCAGGGCCGCCTGTTCCATGAAAGCGCCATAGACGCGGCCCTGAAGGGTCTGCCATTTCCGTTCACCGTCTTGGAGGCTTCGCATCGCGTCGCGCACCGCGGCCTTTCCTCCGGTGAAGCTTTCTTCGATCAAGCCCTGGTTTCGGGCCGCGGCGAGGAAAGCTGCGTCGTAGCTTGCGATGGTGTTGTCGAAGTCGATGCCAATCCGCATGTTACTTCAGGTCAACGTCCTGCATGAGCTTGATGTTGAAATAGATAGGGTCATCCATGGAGTTCGGCACCTTGCCTGCCTCAAAGGCTGCTTTCAGCTCCTTGACCGCATCGAGAATCGTATGCTGCGGCATGAACCCCAGTTCCTTTTTCATCTTGTCGGATGAAACATGATAGGAGCGGTTGTCGTCGGTGGGCGTCACATCAATGCCGATGTCGCCCCCAAGGGCGTCACGCACCATCTCGGCGATTTCCATGACGGTGAAGTTTTCATATCCCGCATTGAAGATTTTGCCGTCAATCTTCTCGTCGTCTTGCTGCAACACGAAAAGATAAAGGCCGACCATATCGTCGATATGAATGTTGGGGCGTTTCTGGGCGCCTCCGAATACGGTGATTTTGCCTTTGTTGATGGCGTGGTTGGTCAGGATATTGACCGTCAGGTCGAGCCTCAGGCGGGGAGCGTAGCCGCAGACGGTCGAAGGACGGATAACCAGCGTGGCGAAACCCGGTTCGCGTTCTTCCTCCAGCTCTTCTTCGCAGAGAGCTTTGAACTTGGAGTAGTCGGTCAAAGGCTCCAGCGGCAGGTCTTCGGTAACCTGGGCTTCGTCCTTGATGCCATAAACCGATGAGGATGAGGCATAGATAAAACGTTTAACGCCTGCTTCTTTGGAGGCGCGAACCAGCGGCCTAAAAGCGTCGTAGTTGATCGATTTGCCAAGGTCTGGATTGAGGTCGTAGGAGGGATCGTTTGAGATACAGGCCAGATGAATGACAGCATCGCAGCCCTTCAAGGCGTTGCGTACGGTTGCGATGTCACGTAGGTCGCCCTTAACCTCACGTAGTCTTGGGTTGTCGCGGTGATCCTCAAAGATATCGTCGCCATAGAGATAGAGATCGAGGACCGTGACCCCGTGACCTTCTTCCAAAAGCTTGGGGACCAGGGAGGAGCCAACATAACCGGCGCCGCCGGTTACCATGACGTTCCAGATTTTTTTATTGCTCATTGTTTTCTTTCCCAAAGGCCGTCTTCCTCGGTCCAGCCCATGCTTAGATCGAGCGCTGCGTGGAGCAGGGCCGTATGGGCTGTTTCAACGAAGCCGTATTCGTAAGAGGGGACATAAAGGTTCACATCGCCGGACCTGCGCAGGGGGTTGTCCGGTTTGAACCCGCTTAAAGTCAGAACGCTTGCGCCGATATCGCGCGCCTTGGCGACGGCGTTCAAAATATTGGCTGAGCCGCCGGAACTGGAAATAGCGACCAGCATGTCGCCCGCCGTGCCGTACATTTCGACCGGTTTGGCGTAGACATTCTCGTAGCCCAGGTCGTTTCCCAGGCAAGTGAGCATCGGTGCATCGGTAACGGTCATCGCCCGCATGCCGCCGTTCTTGGCGAAATCCACTGAAAGATGGCTGGAAATGGACGACGACCCGCCGTTGCCGACGAACATCATCTTGTTTCCCCGCTCATGGGCGGCTTTAGCTGTGTTGGTGATCCAATCCATGGCGTCTCCCATCTCCATGGGTGCGCCATCTTGCGTACTGGCTTCGGAATCCCTTAGGCAGGCTGCCAGGGTTTTGAGATATTGATTGAAGATTTGGTTGGTCATTCAGCCCCTCCTACTTGAGCAGGGTGGTGAGGAACTTTAGCACGGATATCTTTTCGACCGAATTCCGGTGTCCGACGATACCCACCTTGATTGCTCCGGCGGCATTACCGATAAAGGCCAATTGATCCACCTTGCCGCCCGCTGCCGCCAGAGGGGCTGTGACGGCGAAAAAGGCGTCGCCCGCGCCCACCGTATCGACCACTGTTTTGGTGAAGGCCGGAACATGGGCCACCTGAGACTTGTGTTCGTAGCCGATGCAGCCGTTCTTGCCGTGGGTAACGATCAGTTTCGGGCAACTGATACGTTCCGGCAGGGCTCTTGAGGCGATGTCTTCGATGTCGCTGCGTCGATCTCCGGTAGCCAGTCGGGCTTCGGGTGCGTCAATGCAGATATAGTCGGTTCGCGGATACTTGGTGATCAGGTTGAAGCCCAGGTTGGCGCTGTTGGACTGGGTATTGACGGCTAAGAATTTGGCGGTGCGCTCCAGTGAAGCGATCATGGTGGGCGTCATCAGACCGTGGCCGAAGTCGGTAACGATCACCATGTCGAAATCGCTGGCGCGCTGTAAAATCATCCGGTCGATGACACGTTCAAGCGTTACGTCTGTCGGGGTGTCATCCATATCGTAGACCTCGAACATCTTGCGCAGATATGAGCGGTCGATGAAGCGGGTCTTGCGGGTGGTTGGCGCATTTTCCCGGTAAAAAGCATTTAAGGTCACGTTGGGCCGTAGCGCGCCTCGGATCATTTTTTCGTATTCGCAGCCTTCGCCCAAGGTGGTGACGATTTCCACCTCTTTGCAAAAATCGGCCACATGGTTTGCCGCTGCGAAAACGCCGCCTGCAAAAACCTCCCGGTCTTCGAATAGAGTGGCGATCATATGTTCTTTCGGCGACTTGCCGAGAGCGGAAACATAAACGTAATCGTCAATGATGGCGTCGCCAATCATCAGGATACGGTAGTTCTTGACCTTATCGATCAGTTCGGTGAGTTGATCGAGAATACCTTTTGAACGTTGGGCTTCCAGATACTCGTCCAGAGTCGGATCGAAGACTGCCAGGTGGCGGTTGATCAGAGAAGAGGAACTGAAGGTTATTTCGTCGGTAAACACCAACTCACCGCCATGTTCTTCAACGGCGGCTCGTTCTTCGACGATGCCGCCCGTCACATCGTCTTGGGCATTCTTGTAGTCGGAGCCCTTGACGTATTTGCTGGGTTTCACCGCCTGAATAACTTCTAGCGCCTTGGGGCCGTCGTTGATGCCGACATAATCGATGCATTCGATGGCGGCTAGCATTTCGGCGCGCATCTGCTCGGCGAAAACCGGCCGACCGGGCCCTTTATTGACATGAGCGTCGGCAGTGATGGTAACGATCAGGATATCGCCTTCGCGTTTGGCGAGCCGCAAATGCCGAAGATGTCCGATATGCAAGAGGTCAAATGTGCCATGTGCGAGCACCACGGTCTTGCCGTCTTTGCGCGCCTTATCGGAAATGACGCCTAACTCTTCGAGAGTTTTGAGCTTGTTTAGCAGTGGGTTGCCGCCAGAATTGTCCTTATCAGTCATAATGCGAGGCTTCTCCTCATTTGTTTCGCCCTTTTCTAGGACGACTCGCCATCGCTTAGGTATTTGAACCAGTCGGCTGTTGCTTCTTCGATCTGATCGACGGTCCAAACTGGCGCGGTGCGCCAATGGTCGATGTTTTCTAGCATAACGGAAACCCCTTGTTCGAAGGTTACCCGAGGCTTCCAGCCGAGCATTTCCTTGATCCGTGAGGTGTCGGCGTAGGTGCAATCAGGTTCGCCGGGGCGTTTAGGGATATAGGTCACTTCGCCGCCAAGCAGCTCAACCAAGCGATTGACCGAATAGGTGTTGTCCGATCCGACGTTCATCACCTCGCCGTCGAGGTTGGACCGGGCGGCAGCGACAAAGGCGTCTGCAACATCGGTAACAAAGGTGAAGTCACGGGTCTGCTTGCCGTCTCCGACGACGGTAAAAGGCTCGCCAGCTAGTTTCTGAGCGAGAAAAACGCCGAAAACCGCCCCGTAAGTGCCTGTGGTCCGAGCGCGTGGCCCATAAACATTGAACAGCCTTAGGCAAACTGTCGGCAGGCCATAGGTTTGATTCCAATGGCGCACGTATTCCTCACCGACGTATTTGGTCAATGCGTAGGGGTACATGGGGCGTATATCGGCCGTTTCCTTGGTCGGGTACTCATCTGGAATGCCGTAGCAGGAAGATGAGGCCGCGTAGACGAAGCGCTTAGCGCCCCCCGTTCGGGCTGCTTCGAGAATGGCAATGGTGCCATCGACGTTAGCCCTATGGTATGGCAGGGGCATTTGGATCGAGGGCACGATATCGGCCATAGCGGCAAGGTGAAAAACCCAATCAACACCTTCAAAAAGCGGCTTAATGGTTGCCAGATCGGCGATATCGGCCTTGTGAATGTTGAGGCGGCCGGTTTCCATCAGATGTGCGATGTTTTCCTCGCGGCCAATATAAAAATTATCGATCACCGAAACCGCGTGCCCGTCATTGATTAGGCGTTCGGTGAGATGGCTGCCGATAAACCCAGCCCCTCCGGTGACGATGACTTTTTTAGGCGCGCTCACGGTTGAACAAATCCCTGCAAATAAACCGGTCCAATTTCAACGCACAGTATTGATCCCGAGTCCTTAAGAGAGTCCTTATGAAATAAAGCTGCCGTTACTTTTGGGCTCGCGAGCCTGACCGAAGTCATGTATTTTATTTGGACGCCTGAGTATGGTGCCCAACCTAATTCTGACGGTGGTGTAAAAAATGTTTGAGGGGTCGCTATCTAGCGACGGGGAGGGCAAGATCAAGATGATCGCAGCCGAAGCCGCTGTGCTGGTCGGCCGTGATTTTTTGCGTGAAATTTGCCGATTGCTTGCCCAGGCACTCAATGTCAAAAGCGTATTGATCAGCGAAATCGATCCCGCTGACTCGAGCCGGGTTAGGGTTCTTTTTTTCTGGTCTGGGACTGATTTTCTCGAAAATTATAGCTACAACGTCGCACAGTCCCCCTGTGCGCAAGTTTTTGGCCAGAAACCGTTTTCTCAGGCGACGGATATCCAGAAAAGCTTTCCATCCAACGATTTGTTGGAAGAACAGGAAGCGGAGGGCTATGTCGCCGTTCCTCTGTTTGGTGAAGGGGGCGTCTCGCTTGGTGCGTTTGTTGTCCTTCATGACGATGTTATCGGTGATGTGGACGAGGTGCTGAACACTCTCCTGGGTTTCGCTCCGAGGGTGCAGGCGGAAATCGACAACCTTCATTTGGCGACTAAGGCTAAGGAAATTCTAGAAGGAACCAACGCGGGTTATTGGGAATGGAATATCCAGACTGGTGTATTGGCGGTTAATGAGCGTTGGGCGGAGATTGTCGGGAAAACACGAGCCGAGTTGGAGCCGACGACCATTGAAACCTGGCGAAATCTCATTCATCCCGACGACCTGCCTAATGTTGAAAACCAGGTTAAGCAGTACTTTAAGGGAAAAAAGGATTATTACGACGCCATCTACCGACAGTCGCATGCGGCGGGAGGCTGGGTTTGGGTCAATGCGCGTGGCAAGGTGATTAAGCGGGATAGTAATGGCAAGCCCGCTCTTATGAACGGCATTCATCTTGACGTTACAACGATGAAAAATATGGAGGAAGATCTTCGGAGAGCTTTGATTGATGCCGAACAGGCCAATCAGGCGAAGTCTGAGTTTCTTGCTTCCATGAGTCATGAATTGCGGACCCCACTGAATGCCGTTCTCGGATTTGCCGAAATGCTGCTTTACGATCCGAAGACGGCTTTGACGCCATCGCAGGCGGAAAGCGTTGATCACATTATGGAAGGCGGCAAGCTCTTGCTGTCCCTGGTTAACGAAGTCTTGGACCTTTCCAAAATCGAGGCGGACAAGATTATTCTATCGCTCGATGAGGTTGAGGTCGAACATCTGGTCGCCGATTGTGTGGCGTTGGTTACGCCGATTGTTAAGGAACGGAACCTGAAAATCGTTCGGCACAGACCGAAAAATAACCTCGCCTATCTGCGAACTGACCGGGTGCGGCTTAAGCAAATTCTTCTCAATTTACTATCCAATGCCGTCAACTATAACAAAGATAATGGAAGCATTGAGGTGCGTGTCGAATCGGGGCGCAAGGGGTTTGTCAGAATATCGGTCTGCGATACGGGGATCGGCATTGCTGAAAAAGACAGGCATACGGTTTTCAATATGTTCCATCGCCTGGGCGCCGACCCCATGTTGACCCGTAAGGGGACGGGGATCGGATTGACCGTTTCCAAAATGCTGGTTGAGCGTATGGCGGGCCGAATTGGCTTCGATAGCGAGGTTGGCGACGGCAGCACATTCTGGGTCGAAATACCAACGGTGGATAACCTCGAGACACTGATCTGGACCGACTCGTTGCTGATTGATGTGCCGGAAATTGATGCCGACCACAAACACTTAGCCGCTCTGGTCAACCGGTTTAGTCAGATGACGGCCGACGATAAGGGCGTCGATAAAATTATTGAAAAACTAATAGCCTACGCTGGCTATCATTTCGATCGGGAAGAAGCGATTATGGAAGCCTGTGAGTTTCCCGATATCGAACAGCATAAACAAACCCATAACGCATTGCGTGAGGAATTGCTACAGCTCGTCAAGGCCTGGAATACAGAGCCGTCGCAAACCGTTCTTTCCGATATGCGCAGAATGCTCTGCAGTTGGCTGTTCAATCACATTATCCATGATGACGTGAGTATCGCACCATACGTTCGCGGCCATGAAAAAGCCATTGCCGCTACGCTTAAGATGCTTGAAAGCAGAACGGCGATGCAGGAGCTGGAGCGGATTTCACCTACTACAGGAAGTTCGTCAAGCTGAGTTGGCGGACCTTGGCGAAAGCCTGATAAGAAGTCTCAAGCGCCCGGGCTTCATCCAGCAGCAACGTTACCGCCATGGTTTTATCTATATTTTCGATACCGATAATGTGTTTGTCGATAAACCCGATAGAGGATTGAAAGCGTTCGTTTGCGGCTTTGATCAAGCCGATGTTGTGCGCCACGTCCATGCCGGCATTGATGAAGTTGCCGATTTCTTCCGTTCCGTAGGGTGGAGAGCCGTCAGTAGGGCCTGACTTGGCTGCAGCCAGGAGCCAGTTGGCGTCATCGACGCGGGATGGATTGTTATCGAGGCCGCCTGCCGTTCCGTAGTCGCCCTGTAAGATAATGAACATGGCGCGGATGGCCTTTTCAAAGCCCGGATAGGCCGCAGTGAGTTCCATCTCAAAGGTGCGGTCTTCGTCGATGCGATGGGTCCGCGTGACCTCATCGCCTGCGTAGTATGGATTGGTGGTGATGGTGCCTGCCGCATCCTCAGTGCCAATCCCGGTGCCTTCGTCGGAGAGAGTTAAGGACCGAATGGTTAGGTTGGTTCCATCGTTAGACTCAACCGTGTAGGTGCCGTTGTTGCTGGCTGTATTAGCCCCTGAAATGGTAAAAGTATCTCCTACCGAAAGTCCGCTTAATGGGGAAACCCCGCCGGTAGCAACCAAGGAATCAGGTGCGGTAAAGTTGATGCTGGTGAAATCGGCTGCATTAAGGCTCGTACCGTCTGGCAATGTCAGAGACACGCCAGCATCACCAAGATCAGTCGCCACCGATACGGTATTCACCTCGATGTAGTCGTTGGCGGCATCGACGGAACTGATGGTGTAGGTGCCGTCATTGGAACCTGTGCCTGAAACGGTAATAGTCGCGCCGGCAGTCAGGTTGTCGAAACTGCCGTCGTTGGCGTAGATGCGGCCATTGGTGCCGTCGAAATAGAGCCAAGTGGCGTCGCCGCTTGTATTTGCCGAGGCCGAGAAATTCTGTAGATGTGCATCCCGAGTTGTCGGGTAGGTGACGGTTTCGCCATCCCAGGTAGCCTGGAAATCGTCTATTGAACTGAGACCAAAATCGACAGGAGTGACATTGGTGCGTGAGCCGGAAAAAAGATACTGCCCGTCCGTCTTCTGGTTGAGGTCGGCTTCAAGGCTTTTCAAGGCATTGTAGGCGGCCGTCTGGACGACTTTGACGGCGTTTTCGTCCTTATTGATGTTCTGGGCGTAGTTGTCCAATGCGGACTTGAAGGAATCGATGGTTTTTTCCATCGCCGTCAGGGCAGATTGGGCATACTCCAGGCGGGTTTCCTGAACCCCGTTATTGCGGATGTAGCGTTCGGCCAATGCCTTGGAGTGCTCCAGGCCTATCAGGCGTTGGGCTTCAAGGGCGATCCCTGCGTAATCCTGCGACTTCTGTTCGGTCGAAACCTGCATTTGGTAGTCGTAGATCCGGTTCTGGGTCTTTTGCAGAATGTTGACCAGTGAGGTCGTACTTGAGAGATCAGCGATGCGTGGCATGACTTGTTTCTCCTTAGCCGACGGCTCGTTCAAGCGCGTCGAACATTTCTTGCACAACGGCAATGATGCGTGCAGCGGCCGAAAAAGCTTCTTGATACAGGATAAGGTCTGACATTTCTTCGTCAAGGTTGACGCCCCGGAAGTTGTTCGATTTCAATTCCAGAGAATTCTTCAATGCCAATTGGGTATCCAGGTCGCCGCTGTTGTTGGCTGAATCGCTAGCCGCCTGGGCAATGATGGCGCTGGCGTATTCGTGGAAATTCTTGGTCTGGTCCGGTAGCCCGCCAGAGGCTTCAAATGAGGTGTTGGATGTAAGAATTTCGGCAAGCGCCTGGGCGATGCTGGCATCACCCGATGCGGCGTAATATTCGCCAGAAGCGTTTTTGTCGGCATCCCATTGAGGGAGGCCGCGGGACATGAGGGCGGAATTGCTGCGGATATCGGAACGTACGTTCAGGAAGTTGGATGATCGTGCGCGCGAGCCTTCCAAAGCCATACCTTCCATGAAGGAATTGGCTGTGCCGACGCCTTGGTTATCGGTAACAACCAAAGCGTCATTATTGTCGTTTGCCAAGCGAAGGCGATAGCCTGAACCGTCCTGAATGACCGTGGCTGTTATGAAAGTCGTGTTGTTGTTGATTTCATTGGCCAGGTCGGAGAGGGAATATGCGGTGCCGCTGTTGAGCGTCACCGTTTCGGTGTTTCCGGCATCGCGGAAGGTCAGTGTGATATTCGCGGTCGGGGTGAAGGTGTAACCGCTGGATTTAGTCTCCGAATCGTAGGTGGTTTTTTCCAGGCCATCGACGAAGAAGTCGTTGAGGCCGAGGAAGTTGGAGAACCCCGCAATATGTTCGTCTACCGTGCCGTCGCCATTGGCGTCGTATTGGATCGTGACGTCGGAAGCCGTGCTGCCGTTGGCCGACGCCGTTTCGTCGCGGAAGGCGAGATAGGCCGTTGAATCATTGAGTTCAACAGCGAAATTTCCAGCCGAATCGATGGAGACGGAGGCGCCTGTCAGGCCGGGGCCTCCGTTGGCGCTATCCTGTAGCCAGTCTTCGATGGTTTGGGCGACCGCGGCCATGGTCCAGGGGCCGGTAGTGTTGGCCGCGTCATAGCCGAAGGTGGCGCTGTCCATGATGGTGCCCAGCGTCGTCACCGCCTGTTGATCGCCGGTTGAATTGAAAACCGCAAGGGTGACGTCGCCGCCTGAGAGGGTGATCGTCTGGTCGGTTGCGCCGTCAGGAGCGGCGACGCCGCCGGAATCGATGAACGTTCTGGTCCCGGAGGCCGATTGGAGGCCTGGGAAGGGGGTGCCGCGGTTATGAACTAAGTTGAACTGGTCGCGTAGCTCTGTCGAAAATTCATCCAGTTGAGCCTGAATACCGGTCAGAATATTGTCGCGTAGGTCTATCAGGCCTTTGATAGCGCCATTCTGCAGGTCGTTGGTGATATCATTGGCGCTGGTCGAACCAACAGTGATGCCGTTAAAATGCCCTTCTTCAAAGGTATTCAAGGCGGTCATTTGGGTGCTTGCTGTGTGATAAACGGTCTGTGCCGTGTTATCGACGAGCACGGTGCCGCCACCGGTGAAGACCACCACGTCGCCCTGGTTGCGCTCGAAATAGACGATATCGAGGTAACCCGACAGTTCGTCGAGCGCCATATCGCGCTTGTCCTTGAGATCGGTGACGTCGCCACTGATTGTTTCGTTGCGAATGATCTTGTTGTTGAGGTCTTCGATCTGGCTGCCCAGTTCATTGACCCGTTCAACCAAGTCTCCAATGGCGCGGTCGGCTTGAAGGCGCAAATCCTGGACCATGTCGCTCATTTCGTCGAGTTCGGCGCCGATCTCTTCGCCCCAACGGGTCACCTCCGATTGTTCAATCGTTCGGTCCGGCGAAAGCGCAAGGCTTTCCACGGCGGCCGTGAATTCCGACATAATATGGGCGATGGAGGAGTTGTCCCCCGGTGAGCCGAAAAGATCCTGGACCCGCTCGTAGTAGCTCTGCATGGTGTCTAGACGTTCCAGCGTCGCTGTTTCGCGTCGCAGGGTCTTGAGCAGGCCTTCGTCTACCTGTCGGGTGATATTGGAGAGTTGGACGCCCGCCCCCGTGCCGGCCACCACCCGCTGCTCCAGGTTGACGACTTTTTTGGAATAGCCCGGCGTGTTGACGTTGGCGATGTTGTTGGTCAGCGCCTCGAGCGCGCCCTGACTGGCAAGCAGACCGCTTTGGGCGGTTCTGAGCGCAAGTGTAAGGTTTCCAGCCATATTAACGTCTCCAATTCATCATTGCGTTCTGCATTCTGCGGTTCGCATTCGTCAGGTATTTAAAGAGACTGGTCGTAGGCGACCGAAGCTCTCGTTTTCTTGTCCGTACGGCCCGTATCCACGATGCCTGTAGCGGAATAGGCTCCGGTTTTCGGTGCGTTTTCCTGGGCGGCTTCGCGGACCAGATTGAGGAAGGTCTGCCGTGCTTTGATAGCGGCTTCAAGCAGACGTCCATTTTCCTTCATCGCTTCATCCAGCCGCTCGGTGACATCTCGCATATCTTCGCGCAGTGCCTGATCGGCGTTTTTCATGTTTTCTTCGTCGCTCTTGATGGCTTTGTAAGCCTTTTCGAAGGCCATCGAGAGATTGGCCTTGTCTTCCACGACTTCGGCTAACCGGTGGGTTTCGTTGTCGCGAAGTAGGGCGTTTTCTTCGTCGATCAGCTTGATCAGTCGCTCGGCAAGCGCCAGGGCGTCGGTGATCCGGTCGTTGATATCCATTAGCGAATCTCCTGCATTTTGAGCATTTCCCGCTTCACGGTGTCGGCGATGCCGATGCCGCCGCCGCGCGAGATTTCCTTAGCCATTTCGTCAATCATGACCGAACGCCACATTTTCTCGGCGTGTCCGCCGCCAAACGGCGCTTCGGTTTCTGTGCCCTCGAACATGGGTTGCAGCATCTGCGAAAGCACCATGGCCTCAAAATCCTGGGCCGTTTTATCCATCTGGGCTTCCGTGGCCGGGCGCTTAGCAAGCGGGTTACCTGCCGCTTTTGTCGCCTGGGCCTGTCCCAATGATAACATGGTTTGGGCTGTCATGCTGGTGTCAGGCATCACATTACCTCGATTTCCGCTTGCAGAGCGCCGGATGCTTTGATCGCCTGAAGGATGGTGATCATATCTCTTGGGCCGATGCCAAGCGCATTGAGGCCGTTAACCAACTCTTGCAGACTCACGCCGCCATCAACGATGGTCAGGCGGTTTTCTGCCTGTTCATCAACTTCGATGTCGGTGCGGTCTACCACGGTGGTCTCGCCCGCTTCGGCGAAGGGGCCGGGCTGGGAGACTTGTGCCGTTTCGGTAATCCGGATGGTCAGGTTGCCTTGTGCTATGGCGACCGTGCTGATGCGGACGTTTTCGCCCATAACGATGATACCGGATTGTTCGTCGATCACGACGCGGGCCATCTGGTCGGGGGCGATGCGCAGTTGTTCGATATCGGTCAACAGGCCGACCACGTTGTCTTCATAAGAACCGGGAACCCGGATAACGACCGTAGCGGGGTCAGTGGAACGGGCATCGGTAGAACCGAGGAAGGCGTTGATCGCCTGGGCCATGCGGCGTGCTGTGGTTAGGTCTGGGTTGCGGAGGCTGACCTTGACCGATTCCATGTTGGTCAATGCAAAGTCGATTTCCCGCTCAACGATGCCGCCGTTGGCGATACGGCCGCTTGTCGGTACGCCTTTGATAACCGTTTCGGCGTTGCCTTGGGCCGAGAAACCGCCAACTGCCACCTGGCCCTGAGCGACCGCATAAACTTCGCCGTCAGCGCCGACAAGCGGCGTAACCAGAAGGGTTCCACCGAGTAGGCTTGATGCATCGCCAAGCGCGCTGATGGTGACATCCAGGCGAGTTCCCTGGCGGGCGAAGGCCGGAAGGGTGGCCGTCACCATGACGGCGGCGGTGTTGTCCGACGACAGGCCGTCTTCAGTGGGCTTGACGCCGAGGCGTTCCAGCATGGCGAGCAGGCTTTGCTTGGTAAAATGTCCGTCGGAAAGGGAATCCCCTGTGCCATTGAGGCCGACGACGATGCCGTATCCAACCAGCATGTTGTCGCGGATGCCTTCAAAATCGGCGATGTCTTTGATCCGCGACGCGGCCTGGGCCGGAGCAGCGATCAAGGTGACCAGCAGTGCAACTGCCGTCAGTAGCTTGACCGTTTTTGCTAAAAAAATATGTGCCGTTGCGCGTTTCATTGTTTCGTTCCCGTTCTTGCATGAGCCTTAAGCGGCTCGCACAGTTTTATGCCTAATTAGTTTTGCAAGTCCGGTGCCAGTTTTCAGTTTCTTTGTAAATCAATGGCTTGACGATTGATTCTGTGGAGCTGATGTCCTTTGGCGAAAGGGGGAGGGAAAAACTTGCCGATTCAATTTTTCCCGGTGTTCTCAAAAGGTCAAAAGGTCAAAAGGCGCGAACCGGTGGGAGCGCGCCTTCTCGCCTGTCAGAGGTTATTTTATCTTATCGTTTTAGATCTTTCGCCACGGAGAGCATTTCATCAGCCGTCTTGAATGTGGTGGCTGCTGCTGAATAAGCGTGCTGGGTCATGATCATCTTTGTGAACTCTTCATCTACCCGCACATTGGAAAGTTCGTAAGCGAATGGAACGAATTCAGCGACACTGCCTGATCCTGCGGCCTCAATCGTTGCCGTCCCTGCATTGGCGGAATCTTCCCAGACGTTGCCGTTGACGGGGGATAGGCCGTTCATGTTGGGAAAGGTGGCCAGCGGCATCCGGTAGAGCGGGCGCGTGGTGGCGTCGGTGAAACGGCCGACGACATAGCCATCGCGTGTAAATTCAAAAGATTCGAGGCTAGCTGTCGATTGCCCATCGTATTCGTAGCCGACCTGATGGTAGGCCCCGGCGAACTGGGTCATTTCGGATATATCCAAGGTGAAGGATGCGGTATCGGTTCCAAAGGTGCCTGCGATTGCGACTTCGCCGCTGGCTGGAGTAGCGAGGGAGCCGTCGCCATTAAAGGTGAGCGATACGGCAGCGGCAGGAGCTGTGACGACACCGCCGCTGTTCGATTGAACGGTCAATTCCCAGGTGTTGACGGCTGGTTGTTTGGTCCAAATGAGGTTGAACGTCTGTTTCGTGCCGGCGCTGTCATATGCCGAGATGGAAGAAGAATGGGCGGACCCTGCGTCAAGGCCGGCGGAGAGATTGGCGCTGAACGTGCCCGCGCTCGTTGCCGTTCCCTCACCGGTAAAAGCCTCGGGATCGATGCGCATGCCGGAAAGGGTGGTCGAGGTCGTGGCGCCGTTCGAATCGACGGGCCAGCCCATCAGGTAGTAACCGTTCTTATCGGTTAAGTAGGCCTCGCTGGAGTCGGGCGATCCGCCGGTTGCGCCGCCACCGCCGAATTGTAATTTGCCGTCTCGTCCGTAGTATGTGTCTCCATTGCCATCTGATTGGTTGTTCAGCACAAACATACCCCTGCCGTTGATCGCAAGGTCCATGTAGGAAGAACTGGACTGGATGAAGCCCGACTGATCGACGCGCCAACTGGCCTTTGGGAGCACCCCGCCGATATCAGACTGGCTGTGGTCCCACATTTTGCTGGCGACGGTCCTGAAATCGGTGTCGATTTTCTTGTAGCCGCCGGTGTTCATGTTGGCGATGTTCTTGGATATGTTATCCATCGCCGCCGATTGGGACATCATGCCCAACACACTGGCGGAGAATGTTTGTAACGCCATCGCAGTTCTCCAATTGTCTTTTTGCGGCAGACGCAATGCTGCCTTAAACCTGGGTTCTGCTCAGCAAGATGGATGCCAAACGGCTATCTATTTGTTTTTTAATGGGTTTGCTTCCTGGAAGTATCGATGTCAAGATAGTGTTGCGGCAGAAATGATGCGGTAAGCAGTGCTGGGTGGCATATTTTGCCTATTGATTCCTGCGTTATTTAACGGCTTCTTAAAGGGAATGGTGCAGGGTACGCTCTGCGAAGGTTTGTATCCATCGAAAGGCCGGATATGAAGGTTTCCGATATCGGTGGGACGCGCGGCCCGTCTTCGGCCAAAAAGGCCAAGAAGAAAAGTGCTGCGGGGTCCGATTTTTCGGTTCATCTGAAAGAAGCGGAAGCGGCTGCCGAAGGCAGTAACGTTTCCGATTCTGCCCCCGTTTCCTCGGTCGATGCCATCCTTAGCGTTCAGGAGGTGCCCAACGCTACGGAGGATTCCCATCGTCGGGCGATGGTCGATTGGGGTGAGGATATTCTCGACAAACTGGACGAGATTCGCCGCGATATTCTGCTTGGCCGTATTCCCAAAGAGCGCCTTGTCGTTCTTGCGCAGACGTTGAGGGCCAGAAAAGGCCGGATAGACGATCCGGCGCTTAAGGCCATTATCGAAGATATCGAATTGCGCGCCGAAGTTGAAATTGCCAAGTTTTCCAGAGGCTTCTGATCTTCGAGCCATTATTTTTCGGATTATCTCAACAAAGAGAAAATGTCGGATTCTCGGCCATTCATTAGGCTTTCCGATTTTTTGTTAATTTCCGTATTGCGACTAAGGGTATACATACGTATATTCCGCGCCATATTTTTCGAGAAGACCCGCTGGAGATTGGGTTAAACCCGCCCGGCATATGGAAGAGGTTAATTGCGGAATGACGGTTACATTGTCTCCCGACTATCGTCCGACAGAAGACGAACCGTTTATGAATCCCGTCATGAAGGAGTACTTTCGTCAAAAGCTCCTTCACTGGCGTACCGAACTACTCGACGAGTCGAACGAAACCTTGCAAAGCCTTCAGGAAGGTAGTGTCGCTGAACCCGATTTGGCTGACCGCGCTTCGACCGAAACGGACCGGTCTTTGGAACTCAGAACTCGTGACCGTGCGCGAAAGCTGATCAATAAGATCGACGAAGCGCTCGAGCGGATTGATGACGGTTCCTATGGCTATTGTGAGGAAACCTCTGAACCGATCAGCATTCGTCGCTTGGAAGCTCGCCCCGTGGCGACCCTTTCTATTGAGGCCCAGGAGCGCCACGAGCGGATGGAGAAAACTCATCGGGACTAAAGCGGTCGCCTGATGAAGAGTTTATAGAAAAGCGCGGAAACTTAGGTTTTCGCGTTTTTTGTTTATCCGGTCACGATGGTTTTTAATGTATCGTTCGATAATTCGATCCCGCGTGCCGTCTTCAATAATATCCAGGATCGCTTTATTGATCGGTTTCAATAGGTCCGCCCGGCTTCTGTGTATCCGAATGTGAAGCGAGGCGCTGTCGTGTAGGTTGCCGGTTTCAATTTTTCCGGGGTTTTGGCCCATCCAGTGCAAAGCAACGTCCTGATTGACGATTCCGACGTCGGTGCGCCCGAAAGCGACGGCCTGCATGACGGCCGTTTCATCGATGAAATCGGTTCTTTCTCCGAACCATTCTTCACCTTGATACCCGTAGCCCCTGATTACCGCGACGGTCAGGTTGGCTAAGTCTTTTAAGTCCTCAATCGGGCGGGCGTTGTGGGGACGAAAAACAAAGATATCTCGCGTTATGTAGAAGGGCCTGCTGAAAAGCTGAACACTATGCTCTAAAGGGCGTTGTCGCCATGCCGGGTTGTCACAACAGGAAAGAACCGCCTGGCCGGTTTCGAAATAGCGGCGGACCCGGAGCTTGGGCGTTGGCGTCAACTTGACTTCAATTCCGGCTTGCTTCATCACGGCCCTAAAAATATCCGGGTAAATACCGCTGAGCTTGCCGTCGTTATTGATCACCAACGGAGCTTTTGTCGTATCGTGGAAGGGCACCTGAAGAGGCTCCGCCACGGCAGGGGAAAAGGTGGTTAAAACGGTGATGACGATAAGTGCCAAAATGGGCAAGGCGAAACTCTCCGAACCTTTCTGCATGCGCCGTCATGTCTATTTAAGATAGCATAGCATGGAGAGTATTTCTGTCGTTTGATTGGAATCAGAGCCAGCTTAAACGGCAAGGGTTCTTTCGGAAGGGAAGGTGAGCTTTATGATGGTCCCCTCTCCGATGCAACTCTCGATATCCAGCGTACCGCCGAAAAGCTTCATGAAATTTGCGCAAAGATGAAGCCCAAGGCCAGTGCCTTCGTGACGCCTTGAGTGTAGCCCATCGGCCTGCTCGAAAGGTTGGAGTGCTTTTTTAATGCCTTCTTCGGACATCCCGATGCCTTGATCGACTATCTTGATGACCACCTCCTTGTCTCCATTCAATCCGGCCTCCAGATTGATGGTGCTGTTTGCCGGTGAGAATTTTATGGCGTTGGAGAGGAGATTGTTGAAAACCTGAATCAAGGCTCGCCCATCGCCTCGCATAGAGAGGTGTTCCGGCTCTATCTTGGCGCTAAGTGTTTGCCCTGAGGTTTCAGCCATTTTTTTTAGTTGCCGAATGCTTGTCTTAACGGTTGAGGCGATGCTTAGGTCTTCCTCGACCAGCGCGTACTTGCCTGCTTCGATTTTCGCCACATCGAGAACGTCGTTAATCAGGCTGACCAGTAACGTTCCGCTATCATAGATATCATTGGCGTATTCCTCGTATTTTGGGCTTCCCAGAGGACCGAACGATTGGCTGCGCATCATGTCGCTAAACCCCATGATAGCGTTGAGCGGAGTTCTTAGGTCATGACTCATTTCGGCCAGGAACCGCGATTTGGCCTCGTTGGCTGCTTCGGCCTCCTCTTTGGCCGATTTGAGCGCTTTTTCAGTCCTGCGCCGCATGACCATCTTTTCAATGTCGTTAGCCACAGACTGAAGTTGGATGATATCGGCCGGAGTATAATCGGTTTCTTTATTGCCCACCCCAATCACCAATGAGACCTTTTGGCCGTCGGTGACGGGTGTGCTCATGTGGCGGATTACGGGGAAGTGTCCTCTCGGATAGCCTTTTTTAAGAGGTTCGTTTTGGTAGTCGTTGTGTACAACCGGGCGCATGAGACGGATGGAGTCGGCCCAAATGCCTGCTTCCGTAATAGGATAGTGATCATTGTGAGCTGCCGTGCAGCCTTTAAGGGTTGTCTGATTCCAGGTCGAGAGTGCTAGGGTTTTCTGGTCATTGTTAACCAGATGGAGATAGCCGACCTTGCTTTTGGTAACCTCCACAGCGATATCGAGAGCGCGCTCCAGTATCTCTTTTTCGGTAAGTTTGGGAATGCTCTTGCTAAGGGCGAGCAACATGTTGAGGCGTCGTTCGTTGAGCTGCAACTCAGCCGTGCGCTCGGCTAGAATTTCGTCTGTTTTTCTACGTTGCCTCAGCTCCTGACGGACGGTCGCCGTCCAGGCAAGAAAGGAGAAAAGAACCGTCAGTGAAGCCCCTGTAATCCACCAAACCCATTGGGGGTGGAGCAGTAGTTCTTTCTGATTGGACGTGACGTCTAGTGTCTGCGCTATCGCTTCGGTGGAGAGAATGAAAGAGGCGACGGCGGTCAAGGCCTTATAAGTAGTTTCCGGTCTCGGCAGGTAGAGAAACATCACGTCCACCACCTTTCCGCCACATCATCCGTGGCAGTGGTTGCGCCCATACCGCTTTAGCAACCAGATTATCGTATAACCCTTTAAAAATCAATGATTTTGGTCATGTTCCATACAGTGGAACCTATGCCGGTCATTCATGCTTATGGTGTTTTTCCGCTTCTGGGCGTCGCCAAACTTCGTCGCCGATTTTTTTAAGAATTTTGCAGACCCGTTCCGGTGGGAAGCCGAGGTCGATGAGCCCGGGGCCGGTATTGGCTATTTCGCTATAGTGCTCAATGAGGCCGTCCCGCAACTTTACAAAACTGACCCCTTCAAACCCGGCTCTTGCTCCCTTGGCCTCGGGCAGTTTGCTCTTGTAGCTGAAGACGTAGCGGGCGTAACCGGTGTGGCCGTCGCTGACCGGGTCGTGAATATCCCAGACAAAGTCTTCCCCGTCGCGGTGAAACCAGTTCTCGATCATATCGGCGATGGCTTCGCGCCCTTTGAATGCGCCGTAGTAAACGTCGTGATAAATGCCGTCTTGGCAAAAACAGGAAGCGACGCCCTGGCCGTCTCCCTTAGCCGCCGCAGTCGCCAGTTTGGTGATGAGGGTGTTGAAATCCATAGCCTTCCCCTTTTCCATCCTATTGTTTCATAGATGGAATTGCCGGGCTATGGGTTTTCCACGGTCTTTAGGGCCTCTTCAAAGGCCGGTTCGGCGGCTAGCCAGGCTGAGACGTAGGGCGGTGTTTCCACGCTATCGACATTCAGGTTGAGAGCCTCGATCAACTCGGCGCTCGGCACTGAACGGCCCGGTTCGCGGAATAGGCCTTTTTGTACGCTCAAGGCCGCTAGTTTGCCCCGCACTTCCAGGCGATGTTCGAGAAAAAACCACTTGTCGTCCCATCCGGCGATGCGGGTGCGCAGCGTACAGGCTTCGAAGAGATGGACCGGTGCTTTGAAATGGATATTGGCCGCTCCGAGGATCGGCCGCCACTTGCGCTTGACCATTAGTTCCTTAAACAGTCCGGCGCGCACCCAAAGGTCGAACTTGCCCAAGTCCATGACCGTCAGATAACGCCCATTGGTCATATGCAGATTGGCGTCCAGGTCGTTAGGCCAGCAACGGACTTGAAGGACAGATTCATCGGCGGGTGTCAGTTTACGACCGTAGTGCGCCTTCAGAACCGTTTTCGCCATCCGAAAGATCAGGTGCATGGGATACCCCACCTAGCCTTCCCCAGTAGGGGAGGGATGAAATAGCTTTCCCCCTTTTAGGGGGAGTTGGAGGGGGCAAAAGGGCGCCCCCTCCAGTTTTCCTATTAGCCGAACAGTTCGTCTTCGAAATCCATGATCGAGCTGGAGCCCGCCATGATCGAGGACATCAGGCCGCCGCACTGGGGCAGCAGGCGGGCCATGTAGAACCGCGCCGTTTTGACTTTCGACTTGTAGAAAACGGCTTCGTCGCCGTCTTGTTTGGCAAGACCGATCTTGGCCATCCGGGCCCACATGTAGCCCATGGCGACGAGACCGAACATGCGCAGGTACTCGACGCTTGCCGCGCCTGCTTCGTCCGGGTTCTTCATGCCCTGTTCGGCCAGCCATGCGGTCACTTGCTGCAAGCGTCCGAAGTTTTTAGCCAGCGGCATGACGAACTCTTCCATCTCTTCGTTTTCCATCTCGGCGGTGATGAAGTCCTGAACCGGATGGAAGAACCGCCGCAGCAGACGGCCCATGCCCGTGGGCAGTTTACGGCCGACCAGGTCGAGCGCCTGGATGCCGTTGGTGCCTTCGTAGATCTGGGCAATGCGGCCATCGCGGATCATCTGCTCCATGCCGTGTTCGCGGATGTAGCCGTGGCCGCCGAAGACTTGGACGCCCAGGTTGGCCGCTTCATAGCCATTATCGGTCTGGATAGCCTTGATGATCGGGGTCATCAGGCTGGCCAGATCGTCGGCTTGCTGGGCCCGCTCGGGGTCGGGGCTCTTGTGCGCGTAGTCGATCTCCTGGGCGATCCAGGCAGTCATGGCGCGCGCCCCTTCGGTATAGGCCTTGATGGTCAGCAGCATACGCCGCACATCCGGGTGGACGAGGATGCTGTCGGCCTTTTTCTCCGGCTCTTTGGTCCCAGTGAGCGACCGGCCCTGGATGCGCTCGCGGGCGTATTCCAGCGCGCCCTGATAGGCCGCTTCGCCTTGGGCCAGACCTTGCAGGCCGACGCCAAGACGGGCCGTGTTCATAAAGGTGAACATGGCGCGCATGCCTTTATGGGGTTCGCCAACCAGCCAGCCGGTGGCGTCGTCGAAGTTGATGACGCAGGTGGCGTTGCCGTGGATGCCCATCTTGTGCTCGATGGAGCCGCAGGTGACGCCGTTTGCCGGGCCGACCGTGTCATCGTCATTGGGCATGTACTTGGGCACCAGGAATAGGCTGATCCCCTTGATCCCTTCCGGCGCGTCCGGCAAGCGAGCGAGCACCAGATGGAGAATGTTTTCCGTCAGGTCGTGATCGCCAGCCGAGATGAAGATTTTGGTGCCGGTGAGCTTGTAAGACCCGTCGTCCTGAGGGATCGCTTTGCTTCGCACCAGGCCGAGGTCGGTGCCGCACTGCGGCTCGGTCAGACACATGGTGCCCGACCAGATGCCCTCGGTCAGCTTGGGCAGGAAGCGGTTCTTCAATTCGTCGGTACCGTGGGCTTCCAGCGCGTTGTAAGCGCCGTGGGAGAGGCCCGGGTACATGGAGAACGAATGGTTGGCCCCCGATAGCATCTCGGAAACCAGGGTGCCGACCGAATGGGGCAGGCCCTGGCCGCCATACTTGGGATCGCAGGTCAGGGTCGTCCAGCCGCCTTCGATGAAAGTGTCGTAGGCTTCCTTGAAGCCGGACGGCGTACGGACGACACCGTTTTCGAAGGTGCAGCCTTCTTCGTCGCCGCTCCGGTTGATTGGGTGCAGAACGCCTTCGGCGACCTTAGCCGCTTCTTCCAAAACGGCATGGACCAGATCTTCAGTGGCTTCCTCGTAGCCGGGCAGCTCGGTGAGCTTGTTCCCGTCGAGGAGTTCGTAGTGGACGAACTGCATATCGCGCACGGGCGCTTTGTAGTTAGCCATGGTTCAAATCTCCTCGTGCTTCTAGTTGCGCAACGGCTTGCCGGTGGTGAGCATGTGCTCGATCCGGGCAAGGGTTGGTTCGGTTTTCAAAAGACCGACAAAGGCTTCCCGTTCCAGGGTGAGCATGTCGTCTTCGCTTAGGACTTCCGTGATGTCGGTGTCGCCGCCGGTCAGAATGCCCGCCAGGGCGGTCGAAACCGTCACATCGTGATCGAGCGCCTTGCCGGCCTTGTGGAAGCCGTCGACCGCCATGGTGAGCGCAGCCTTGCCGCCCGCACCGGGCAGAACGAACTCGATGGGCTCGGGAGGCTCGTAACCGTCCACCAGTTCGAGCGCCTTGGCTTTGGCGTCGGCCAGCAAGCGGTCACGGTTCATGGTCACGCCGGAAGCGTCGGGCTTGAGGAACAGACCTTCCTGCCCTTCTGCCGCCGAAGTCGCCACATGAGCGGTCGAGACCATCTCGAAGACCTTGGCTACGGCAGGCATCGGGCCGCCAGGGCGACGCTTATTGGTCAGCCAACGTTGCATCATCTCCTTGCAGCCGCCCCAACCGGGGATCACGCCGACACCCACTTCGACCAAGCCGATGTAGGTTTCTGCATGGGCCTGAATCCAGTCAGAATGGAGCAGGATTTCACAGCCGCCGCCCAGTGCCATGCCGGCGGGTGCGCCGACGACAGGATAGGGAGCATATTTGAGGCCCTTAAAGGTGTTCTGGCCTTCGGCGATAGAGCTTTCGATCACCGGCCAGAGGCCGACGTTGGCGGCAAACAGCGCCAAGCCGATATTGGCCCCAACCGAGAAGTTGTCGCCTTCGTTGTGGATCACCAAGGCTTTGAAATCGCCCTTGGTGATCAGTTTGTCGGCCTTCTTGATCTGCTTGAAGATGCCTTCGTCGAGCGAGTTCATCTTGGTGTGGAATTCGAGGCAGAGAATGCCGTCGCCGATATCCCACAAGCTGGCCGAGCCGTTTTTGGCGACCGGTTCGGAGGCCCGCTTGATGTCGGAGAGCAGCAGGACGCCTTCGGGACGAGGCACCGGCTTGTAGGCGCCGTCGAGATCGAAGTATTCGAGCACGCCATTTTCGACCCGATAGAAGGTGCCGTCGCCGACCTTGGTCAGCAGTTCGGGCACTTCGAGACCGTCAGCGGCCAGCATCTCGGCGAACCATTTGGGGCCGAGCTGATCGATCATCTCGAAAGGACCCCATTTCCAGGCGTAGC
>CBDUMN010000002.1:0-95411 GCA_965368335.1 uncultured Rhodospirillales bacterium | reverse complement strand
TTCTTGCGGCAGGTTAATCAGTTGTTCCACGGACTTAAGCTCGTCTTCCAGCGCCGCCAATTCATCCGTCTGGTCGATGATTTTGCGTAGTTCAGGAATAGGCGCATAAGCATCATCTACATTGCGACGGTATGTCATACGGGCTTTTTTGTCGGCTTTGGCGAGTTCGGTGTAACGTTTGCGAGCCTCGTCCCAATTGACTGGAACTTTCGCCAGAATTTCCCTTTTCTCGGCGGTCAGTTCAGCAATTTTTGCTTCGAGAGATGCGATAGAGGTGTCGTTTGGATTTACCCGCTTACGATCCCGGATTGTTACCTCGAGGTCTTTGATATCTTTATCGATTCCTCGAGCGTCCCTCTGAAGGCCGCGAACTTCAATGTGGAGCGGGCGGTATTCCGGAACATAGCTCTGAAGCGCTTTATCTTTTATCCGGACCTGCTCAATCAGATCGAATGTTTTCTCTGCAGAAGCGAACCCTTCGATCATGCTGTTGCGGTATTTGGAGGGCAGATAGCTGACATCGAGGCTTTTTGCCTTATTGATACTCGCCCGAATGACATCCTTATTCTGGTCGTAGATGGGGAAAATATACTCTTCTACACACATCTGAAGCCGCGGATTGCGAGGCGGTGGAGCCGTTTCGGAGGTCAGATTGACAACGTTCGGCAGATAGTTGACCAGGCTCGGGAAGAAACCGACAATCGCCAGACCGACCAATTGCAATACGATGAAGGGAATGACCCCCTTATACATTTGTAGGGTCTTCACAATAGGCGGCGCCACACCACGCAGATAGAAGAGGGCAAAGCCGAACGGTGGGGTGAGGAACGAGGTCTGCATATTGAGGCCGACCATGACGCCGAGCCAGACGCCGGTGACGTTGGCTGAGGTGTCGGCGAGCAGGATTGGTGCGATAATCGGCACGACGACCACGGCAATCTCGATGAAATCGAGGAAAAAGCCGAGAATGAAAATTACGCCCATCACGACAATAAACTTGCCGATAAAGCCACCGGGAAGGCCGGTTAGGAAGTCTTTGACCAGTTCTTCACCGCCAAAGGCCCGGAAGGCCGCCGTCAGCATGGCTGCGCCTAGAAGAATGATGAACACCAGTGAGGTGGTTTTCGCCGTTTCGATCATCACGCCGGTCAGGGTGTTGTCGATCTTGTAGACGCGCCAGCCGCTCCAGGCGACGGCGATAAGCAAGAAAGCCACCGCGATCAAGGCGAGGATAATCACCATGATGTCTTCATCGGTCTTGTCGATCGATTTGATGTTAATCGAATGGACGCTGAGCAAAATTCCGATAGCGACCATGGCGACAATCGCCATGATGGCCGGATAAAACGAACCCTTCTTGCGGTCCATCAGACGATAACCGGCCATGATCATTGCGCCGATTGCCCCGACTGCGCCTGCTTGGTTGACAGTGGCGATCCCCATGACGATGGAGCCGAGAACTGCGAAAATTAGGGTCAGGGGCGGTACGAGGGCTAAAAGGACACGGCGGTAAAAGGCGCGGTCATACTTGCCTTCGAAGGGAACGGGCGGGGCCGATTTGGGACTGATCAGCGCGACGATTAGGATATAGGCCATGTAAAGCCCGACGAGCACCAGCCCCGGTAGCATGGCGCCCAAGAACATTTCGCCTGCGCTGGTCGAGGAGAGACCGAATTCACTGGGCATCATGAAGGAGCCGGTGGCTTCCTTGAATTCGGCCTTTCTTAGGGTGCCGCCCTGGTCTGTGGCGCTTGAAAGCTGGTCGGCGAGAATGATCAGTACGATGGAGGGCGGAATAATCTGGCCCAAGGTGCCCGAGGCGCTGATGGTGCCGGTAGCCAAGGGGATATTGTATTTGTGGCGCAGCATCACCGGCAGCGAAATCAGACCCATGGCGATAACGGTCGCCCCGACAATCCCTGTGGTTGCGGCAAGCAGAGCGCCGACGAAAATAACCGAAATGCCAAGACCGCCGGGAATGGGGCCGAACAGTTGGGCCATAGCGACCAGGAGGTCTTCGGCAATCTTGGAGCGTTGCAGCATGATCCCCATAAAAACGAATAGGGGGATGGCGATGAGCGTGTCGCGTTCGACCTCGAAATAGATGCCCCGGAAATTTGTGATGGCGGCGTTGAGCCATTGAACCGGGTCGCCGTGAGAGAAATAAGCGCCTGAATCTCCGGCTATTACGAGGCCGAAGAAAGCGGCCAGTCCGATGGTGATGACCGCAGAGCCGGGCAGGGCGAACGCCACTGGATACCCCGAGCCGAGAGCGCCGATCAGAAGAATAACCAGTAGGGCGAGAAAGAAAAGTTCCATGGAGGCGGTTACACTCGACTAAATTGGTTAATGGGGATCATACTCGTGGGTATGAGCGCCTTCTTCTTTCAACAAAATAGCGGCATTGCTCAAAAAGAAGCTTGAGAACTGCACCAGCATGCTGAGCGCATAGACCATCAAAAAGCCAGCCATTAGATATTTTACATACATGCCGTAGCCGCTTTGCGAGACTTCGTAGGTCAGGAGCGGTGAGTTGATCAGGTTGGTTTTGTCCCAAAGTCCCATGACCAGAATAACCCAGCAAATGGGGAGGCCCAGGGCGATGGTGCCGCAGACATTGGCCCAGGCTTTTCCGCGTTCGGTGAACCCAGAGTACAGAATATCGACCCTGACGTGACCTTCTTCGACCAGGGTATAGGCGCTGGCGAATAGGAAGAGCGCAGCATACCAAAAGCGGACAAGGTCGCCCATATAGGCTTGTTCGTATGAAAAAATGAAACGGGTAAGAACGATCAACAGTTCAGCTAAAACAATTAGCAGAGCCAGCCAGGTAAACCCGAGTGAGCGGGTAAAGGCGGCAATCACGAAGCCCAAAGCAATCAAGGGGTAGTGGACGTGGATACCCCGGTAAATGGACCGGCCGAGTTCTTTTGTCATCTCGACCCCGACAAACATCTCGAGAAATTCTTCGACACGGAGAAAAGAAATCAGGGCATCGGCGATACCGACAAGAAGGACTGCCCAAAAAGCCCCCCGAACGATGTAGGCTGCGAGATTGGAGAGAGCGTCCGAATCTTCCTGAAGCAACCTGTCTTTGGTTTTCAGAACATACAAGATGATGAGGATGAAAATTCCGATAAGGGTGAGAGTTTGCCCCCAAGCGAAGGGAAGCGACGCCTCATCGACCGGTATGCCGACCGGTTCAAGATTTAAAACGCCGAAGTGGGCGAGAAGATTATAAACGCCGGGCCATCCGGCCCAAAAAATCAGTATGTTATTGATAACAAAAAAAATAGCTGCAGCTGCGGCAATATAAGCTGCACTCCGCAACACAAGGGGAAGCGTACTTCTTGCGGCTGGGTGCGTTTCGGCGGTCGAGTGACTGAGGTTAGCTGTCATAAGCGCCCGGGAACAGAGTTGACGGTCGTTTTTTACTTTTGTTTTTACATTGAAGCAATGAGGGAAACGGAGCCGGAGCCCCGTTTCCTTCGAAATGCATCTGCTGTCGCCGTCGATTAAACGCCGAGCACGCGGTTGCGCTGTTGGATGTAGGCCTGGTCAGAAATCTTCGACCAAGCGCCAAGGTAGTTACGCGCATTGGCGAAGCTGGTATGCACTTTCTTCGCCAGCGCACTGTGCTCCATTACGCCTGCAAACACTTCTTCAGCGGCTTCACCGAAAGCATCGTAGACCTCGTCGTTGAACTCGCGAAGTTTGACGCCCTGGTTTTTAACCAGATCGTTCAGAGCTTCACCGTTCTTGGCGTTGTACTCGGAATACATGATGTTGTTTTCGGCTGCGGCTGCGGCCTTAAGAATTTCCTTGTCCGAGCTGGATAGATCGGACCACCATTTGGCGTTCATGCCGAAGGAAAGAGTCGAGCCCGGCTCATGCATGCCAGGATAGTAATAGTATTTGGCGGCTTCATAAAACTTCATGAAGCGGTCGTTCCAGGGGCCGACCCATTCGGTGGCCTCGATGGCGCCGGAAACAAGGTTTTCGTAAATCTGACCGCCGGGGAGGGAAACCGGGGAAGCGCCCAGCTTAGCCATGACGTCGCCACCAAGGCCTGGAATACGCATCTTCAGGCCCTTAAGGTCTTCAGGAGAGTTGATTTCCTTGTTGAACCAACCGCCCATTTGCACACCGGTATTGCCGCCCGGAAGACATTTTAGACCGAAACCACCGGCGACCTCATCCCAAAGTTCCTGTCCACCGCCAAAGTTGATCCAGGCATCCATTTCATTGGCCGTTAGTCCAAAGGGAACGGCGGTGAAATAGGCCCAGGCAGGGTGCTTGCCTTTCCAGTAGTAGTCTGCGCCGTGATAGGCCTGTGCGTTGCCGGACGCGACTTCATCAAAGGAATCAAATGCGCCGACACGTTCTTTTGCCGCAAAGTATTCCACTTTGATGCGACCATCGGACATGTCGTTGATCCGCTTGGCCAAACGTTGAGCGCCTGTGCCGAGACCGGGGAAGTCCCGTGGCCAGGTCGAAACCATAACCATTTCGATGCGGCTTTTTGCGATCGCCGGTGCAGCCAGAGTGGATGCGGCGGTTGCAACGCCAGCGGTGGCGGCGCCTTTAAGGAATGTACGTCTTTCCATGCTTGTTAGCCTCCCTGAGAGATGATTGGCGGGGGGTGTTTTTTATCCCGCCGTCACGGATTTCACGTAGGATTAAAATGATATATGGAACGAATTCGCCTTTGTTTTGAAGTCAATCCCCTATCATTGAGATAGATTATAGGTACTAGTTTCTTTGTTTCAACAACTGCGAGTCATTTGCGTCTCTTACGCAATAATCTAACTCGTTTAAGCTGGTTTAGAAAGATTCCGTCTTGTTGGTCGCTGTATAGGTAATCCAATTGCCATTTTGGTAGACCTGGAGGGGGCGAAAACGTTCTTTATAGGACATTTTTTGGCAGTCTGCGATCCAGAAACCCAAATAGACATAAGGCAATCCCATCTCCTTAGCTGTTGAAACAAGGGAAAGAATCATGAAACTGCCGAGACTTTGTTTAGAAAGATCCGGGTCGAAAAAGCTGTAAACAGCAGATAAGCCATCGACGAGCACATCGACGATACAGGCCGCAACTAAGCGACCGTCGGTTTCCCGGTATTCGAATACCCGGGTGTCCACGTTGGTTTCTTCGACCAAGTGTTTAAAATCCTGAGTTCCCATGGTCGCCATGTCGCCGTCGCCGTGACGGGAACGCACATAGACGGAGAAAAGGCCGAATTGTTCGGGAGTTGCGACCGCATGGGCCTCGTTTAATGTAATCTGTTTGTTGGTGTTGAAAATACGTCGTTGCGACTTGCTTGGCTTAAAGGCTGCGACATCGATTCTTGCCGCTTTGCAGGCTTCGCATTCAGGGCAGGCCGGTAAATATGCAATGCCGTGACTGCGACGAAAACCGGCGCGGCTCAAACCGGAGTAGAGATGATCGCATTCGGGGCCCATTAATTCGGTAAAGAGCTTGCGTTCCACTTGGCCCGGTAAATAGGGGCAGGGGCGTAGGGTGCTGGTGTAGAAATGCGCCGGAACTTGGAACGGATCGAACTTCATCTTTAGCTTTTAGGGTCCATGCTCATTCAAATAGTTCTTTTATTCCCACTTTTTAATTTTGGGTATTTCGGGGGGTGAGTTCAATAGTTGTCTGTCCGTCATCGTCAATAGTTGGGGCCGGGAGCAGATTCATGTGTAGCGTTTCGGGAATGAACCCGGAGGGAGACGCCGCGTTTTCCGGTATTGGAGAAACGGCTTGCGGACGATTGTCCCGAGGCTCTCCAGGTGGGGGGGCGTTTCGGTTTTCTTCTGCTTCTTCCGTATTGGTTTGCGCGCCGTCGCCTTCTTGGGGAAGCGTGGGATCGTCAATCAACGAGATTGGTTTACTTTTTTCTACCTTTTTGCGGGCCTTACGCAGAAGAACGATAGAGATGCGCCGGTTTTTTGCGTTTTTAGGGTCATCCTCCAAGAGAGGATCGGTCGCAGCCTTGCCGACAACGCGGGCGACACGATCTTTGGGGACGCCCAGATGGATAAGCGCCCGGCGGCTGGCATTTGCCCGGTCGGCCGAGAGTTCCCAGTTGCTATAGCCTGAAGCCGTGACGAATGCCGAGGCATCGGTATGGCCGCTGATAGCGATCTTTTGCGGCATGTCGGTCACCACCTTGGCGACGAGTCCCAAAACACGATAGGTGTGTTCATACATGTCTGCCGAACCGCTTGGGAACATGGCGAGGCCGTCCTGATCGACGATTTGGATGCGTAATCCCTCCGCCGTATCGTCGAGGATCAGGCTGCGGGCGACTTCTTTTAAAGATGGAACGCTCTCAATCGCCTGCTTAATCTGTTCCGCGGCATCTTCGAACTGCTCGGCTTCTTTCTCCTCCAGGACTTTTTGAGCCTGTTCTTCGGTGACGTCTTCCGCTTGCTCTGCGGTTTGGGCTGCCGCTTCGCCACCGGTGCCGAGTTTAGGCGGAGGAAGTTCCAGGCTGACGGTTGGGCGACTGCGGTCCGATACCATGGCGCCTTCCGCATCCATGGTCTGACCTCCAAGAATGCCGCCCGCGCCGCTGGTCGTTGCAGAAATACTGGCGGGTGCAAAATAGTTGGATATGCCTTCAAGTTGTTCCTGGGTGACGGAATTCAACAACCACAACAACAGGAAGAAGGCCATCATGGCGGTCACAAAGTCGGCGTAGGCAACCTTCCAGGCGCCACCATGATGAGCATGGCCGCCCTTCTTGATCTTTTTGATGATTGTGACGTTGCCTTGTTCGGCCATCAGTTCGGACCAGTCCCTGGATTAGTCTGGAATGTTCTGAAGCATCTCTTCAGTCTCAGCGAAGGTCGGGCGCACATCGGAAGGAATGGCCTTGCGGGCGAACTCGGTTGAAACCTGTGGAGCATACCCCTGCATGTGAGCGATCAGGCCAATTTTGATGCAAAGCATATATTGGTGTTCCGTATCGAACACTTTACCGAGAAAAGCGCCCATGGGGCTAACGAAGCCGTAAGACATTAAAACGCCCGAGAAAGTCCCGACCAGCGCGCCGCCAATCAAATGCCCCAATACTTCGGGGGGTTCGGTGATCGATCCCATGGTGTGGATCACGCCCAACACGGCGGCGACGATCCCGAGAGCCGGCATGGCGTCGCCCATTGTGGTCAAAGCGCCGGAAATAGAAGCGTTTTCGTGGTGGTGAGTTTCCAGTTCCGCGTCCATCACCGCCTCTACTTCATGGGAGACGCTGACGCCAAGTGTTAAAAGGCGCAGGTAGTCGCAGAAAAATTCTAAAGCGTGATGATCGTCGGCAAACCCCGGAAATTTCTGAAAGAGGGAGCTTTCGTCCGGCTTTTCAACATGGCTTTCAAGGGCGAGGTCGCCTTTAACCTTGGCAAGCTTGAAGACCGAAAAGAGTACACCCAGCAGTTCTTCGTAGTGTTCTTGCTTATATTTAGAGCCGCTTAAGAGTTTGCCAAAACTCTTCGCCAAGCCAGTAATGACCGGTTTGGGGTTGCCAATAACCGTCGCGCCGATGGCTGCGCCGAAAATAATGACATATTCGAAGGGTTGCCATAAAACCTCCAGGTGTCCCCCCACACCCAGATACCCGCCGATGACGCTGGCGATAACGATGACAAAGCCGATTATGAAGAACATCCAGCAGCCCTAGTTATATTATTATCCCGTTACCCAACCCTTCAATCCGCCCGTCCCGGAGCGAGATCGAAGTATCTTCTTTTTCCGCTTGGCGAGAAGCCGTAGCGCGTCTTTCTTCCGCATTCCAACGACACTTTTCCGTGTAATTACAGAAAAGTATCATCGTTTCTATCTCTACTCGAACTATTTTTTAATTTTGGTAAACGTTCCTTGAGTTGTTGTGTCATCCCGCTTATTTAGAACCCTTCGACTCAGATAAACCATCGCTTTGGGAAAATAAAAATGGCTATCGATGCGAACGATTTCAGGAAAGCGCTTGGCAATTTTGCCGCAGGTGTAACCGTCGTGACGGGCCGGTTGCCGAATGGCGGTCCTGCCGGCTTGACGGTGACGGCTTTTTCGTCGGTTTCGCTTGAGCCCCCTCTAGTTATGGTGTGTATCGGCAAGCAGACAGGGTGTCTCGATGCTTTTGATAAAGGCGATGCCTTTGCTGTCAATATTCTTTCGGAAGATCAGCAAAATCTTTCCAACCTCTTTGCCTCGCGCGATGCCGACAAATTCGGCGGTCAGGAAACTGACACGGGAGAGACGGGGGTGCCGTTGCTGAAAGACTGCCTGGCCAACATCGAGTGTCGCAAAGAAGCGGTGCACGATGCCGGGGATCATTTCATTTATATCGGTCGTGTTGTCGCCATAAAAGCCAAGGATAGCGGAAAGCCTCTTGTTTACTATCAAGGCGGATATCGCGCGTTGGCAGATTCCTAGCCGGGGTCGGCGCTGGAGGTGTTTTTGAGCGTCACGGTCGGAAAACCAGCCTGAACGAGCGCTGTTACGATATCGTCCAATTGACTTCCGTCAATGGTTTCGATGATGACGTCGACTTCGGTCATTTTGACCGGGATGTCATAGAAAAGTCGCCGATGATGAATTTCAATAATATTGCCGTTGCGTTTTCCGATGATTTCTGTGGCTCGGGCGAGGCTGCCGGGCGCATCAGGCACTTCCATGCGGAGGCGGGCCAGACGCCCCTCGCGGGCAAGCCCTCGCATAAGCACGGCGCTTAATATCCGGGCGTCGATATTGCCCCCTGAGATAACCAGTCCGACTTTTTGGCCTTTAAAGGTCTCCTTGTGTTTGATCAGGGCGGCCAGTGGAGCGGCTCCAGCCCCTTCAACCACTAGTTTCTGCTCGATAAGGAGAAGGTGAACGGCTTTTTCCAGAGTCGTTTCATCGACTTGGAAAATTTTCTGAACGTATTTTTCGATGATCGTTTTAGTAAGAACACCGGGAGTTTTAACGGCGATTCCTTCGGCAATGGTTTGACCGCCGATATTTGGCGTCGTTCCTTCCAATGCTGAGATCATGGAAGGGAAAAGAGCCGACTGGACCCCGAAAAGTTTTGTTTGAGCACCCACCTCCTTAACAGCGAGAGCGCATCCGGAAATCAAGCCGCCGCCGCCAATAGGGACGATTACACTGTCCAGGGAGGGGGCGTCCTCTAGGAACTCATGCATGACGGACCCCTGACCGGCAATGATGTCTGGGTCATCGTAAGGGGGAATATAGGTCAGGCCATTTTCCCGTTCCAATTGATGCGCCTTGTCGCTGGCTTCGCTTAGAGTTTCACCTTCCAGGACAATGGTGGCGCCTAAGGCTTCGGTTCGAGCGACTTTTGTGAAAGGGGTAGACTTGGGCATGACGATTGTCGCGGGGATACCTAGTTTCTCGGCATGATAGGCGACCCCTTGGGCATGATTTCCAGCAGATGCCGCGATTACCCCTTTTTTTCGTTGTTCTGGAGATAACGTTGAAAGCTTCGTTTGTGCACCGCGTACTTTAAACGATCCGGTGGTTTGAAGGTTTTCTAGTTTCAGCCAGACCTCCGAATCGGAGAGTTTGCTGAGCATTGGCGAGTGAAGAGTGGGGGTTCTCGCAACGCCGCCGTTCATAGGGTGGATCGCTTCTGCCGTTTTGATTGTCATTTGTTTCTCGTCATGCCGGAAGAAAGCCGAAATCGTTTCAAAAGTAGCATCAGCCCTAAAAAAATCATCAAAATTTTGTGTGATTTACTGTACTGTTCTGCGCGAGTGAAAAGGGGAGGTGGCGCGTATTGCGGGTTACGGAGGAAAGAATGGATACGTTAGAGAGGGAAGGTGATCTCCAGATTGCGGGTGATAGCGGAGCGCAGCGATTGGGCGAGGGTAAATTCCTCGATCTGATAGCGGACTCCTCTATTGGTGAGGATATTAGACAACTCGCCATTACGCTTGAGCAGCGCGAGATGGAGAGTCTTGAGGGCACGGTTTCCGTTTCCATGGAGTGCAGTAGCGCCATGATGGAAATGGCTGGGATGCTGCGTGATGTAAGAGAGGTCAATAACCGAAGTCAGGCAATCTCAGCTGCTGCTGAAGAGATGGTCGCCTCGGTGAAGGAAATTGCTACGACCAGCGAGGCGGCTTCAAATGATGCCACCCTGGTGCGGACAACGGCCAATGAGGGCATTCGGTCGGCCGAAAAAGCAGAAGTTGCTATGGCGAATATTTCAAGTGCCGTGGAAAACGCCGCAGGCCAAGTGGAAACATTAGCCGAAGCTTCGGAAAAAATCGGAGAAATCGTTCAATCTATCGAGGCGATTGCCAAACAAACCAACCTTCTGGCGTTGAATGCGACCATTGAAGCCGCGCGAGCGGGGGAAGCGGGGAAAGGTTTTGCCGTTGTTGCCGGTGAAGTAAAAAACCTGGCTAATCAGACGGCGAAGGCGACCGAAGATATCCGAGCGCGTATCGAAGCCTTAAGAAGCGATATGGCAACGATTGTCAGCTCGATGGAGGAAGGCGCAAAGGCCGTTGATGAGGGGCGGGAGGTGATCCAGACAACCAGCAATGGCATGCGCGATATTGCCTCTCAGGTGGAAGGCGTTACGACCAAAATGGAAGATGTTTCAGCCATTTTGTCGCAACAGAGTGAGGCGTCAGGAGAAGTGGCTCAGGGCGTTTCGGTCATTGCGGATATGACGGATCGTAACGTCACCAGCGTCAATCGGGTCGTCGATACCATGGATAAAGCCGATGGTGTCATCGTCGAGCGACTTGAAGCCCTTATTAAATACCAAATTTCTGCAGGAACCGTTGAGATCGCAAAGGCCGACCATATCCGCTTTATGAAGAATCTCATGAATGCGATGATCGGCAGAACCGTCATTGAGCCAGGCAACCTCGCTTCCCATACCAATTGTCGGTTAGGCAAATGGTATTATGACATTGCAGCGAAGGACCCTGAAACAAAGGCCGATCCCGCCTATGTGGCCTTGGAAGCGCCCCATAAGAAAGTGCACGACCTTGGGCACGAGGCTTTGGAGCACCTTGGTAACCACGATATTGACGCCGCCTTGGCAACTATGAGCCAATGCATGGAAGCGTCAAAGGACGTTCTGGAATTGCTGGATGAAGTGAAAACTCACTGCCGTAGTAAAATTGGTCTTTCAGCTTAAAAAGTCTCTTCAATGTTTTGTTTTGAATAGTTTTTCTATTCTCTTGCGGTCGGCGTCCAAGTTGGGGGCCGACCGTCTTTCTTTTGGGTCGGCGAAGGCTGACATCTTGATCGGATTACCGGGCATCAATAACTCACCAAAGGTTTCGTCTTCCGAGTGAACGACCATGTTGCGCGCCTGCACCTGTGGGTCTTCAAGAACCTGAGCGATATTGTTAATGGGGGCGCAGGGAATATCGGCCTTCTCAAGGGTGGCGAGCCAGTCTTCGGTGGTGCGGTTTTTTAAGGTCGCTTCCAACTCGTCTTTCAGCGCCGGTTCGTGCTCGGTGCGTAGGGGATTGGTTAAGAAAAATGGATTTTCAATGAGTTCCGGTCGTTCAATAGCATGGCAAAGACGTTTGAAAATAGCGTCGGTTCCTGCGGCAATGACCACATGTCCGTTTTTTGTTTCAAAAGCGGCAAACGGGGTAATCGTCGGATGGCGTGAACCGATGGGACCTGGAATTTGCCCCGATACGGAATAGCGGGCGATGGAATTTTCCAAAATAGCCACCTGACTATCGAGCATGGCGACGTCGACCTTGATGGCTTCTCCTGTTTGGGCGCGGTGATAAAGAGCCGAATTGATGCCGATGGTAGTGAAAAGCCCGGCGGCAAGATCGCCAATGGAGGTGCCGACCCGGGTTGGAGGACTTCCCGGATGCCCGGTCAGGCTCATAACGCCCCCCATCGCCTGAACCACCATGTCGTAGGCCGGGCGGTGAGAGTAGGGGCCTGTGTGACCAAAGCCCGAAGCCGCGGCATAGATTAGCTTTGGAAAACGTTGGTGCAGGGTTTCCCAGCCAAGGCCCAGTTTTTCCATGGTCCCGGCGCGAAAATTCTCAACCAGCACGTCGGCTTTTTCAAGGAGTTGGTTGAATTCGGCGCGTCCGGCTTCCGACTTCAGGTCGATGGCGATGCTTTCTTTTTCCCGGTTGAGAGAGGCGAAATAGACTGATTTGCCATCGACAAAAGGTCCGAAATTACGCGAATCGTCGCCTGTGTCGGGGCGCTCGACCTTGATTACTCTGGCTCCAAGATCGGCGAGAAGCATGGTGCAGTAGGGGCCCGCCAGGACACGGGTCAGATCTACGACGACAATACCGTTTAAGGGGCCATCCAGGGCCATGGGGTTCCTCCGAGGGCCTCAAACCGAGGCGCTATTCGACTTGTTATTTCCTGCCTGAACCAATATCTCTTTTTGTAAGGGGGGCGCAAGGCTCCGCCAACCATGGGGTATCTGGAAATGACTGAAAAACAAGATGCATTTTCGCAAAAACATTTTTTGAGCTTGGGGCCGCACGGTTTTCACAAAATCGCCTATACTCAGTGGGGGCGCGCACACAATGAAACGACAGCGGTCTGCGTGCATGGGTTGACCCGGAACGGTCGGGATTTCGACGCCCTGGCCGCCGTCTTGGCTGAAGATTATCGGGTCGCCTGTCCTGATGTGGCGGGGCGTGGGCAAAGCGATTGGTTGATCCACCCGGAGGACTACGCCTATCCCACCTATATTAACGATATGGCGGCGATGATTGCCCGTTTAGGTGTGTCCGAAGTGGACTGGATCGGCACCTCCATGGGGGGATTGATCGGTATGATGCTGGCTGCTCAGCCCAATTCTCCCATCCGCCGTTTGGTTCTCAACGATGTCGGGCCCTTTATTCCCAAGGCTTCGCTGGAACGAATCGGAGAGTATGTCGGCGGCAAACCTCATTTTGAAGACGTTGAAGGGGTTGAAGAGTATCTGCGTGAAGTGCATGCTCCTTTCGGTCCTTTGAGCGATGCGCAATGGCGACATCTTGCCAAGCACAGCGCGCGCCGGGGTGAAAAGAGCGGTTTTGTTCTTCATTATGATCCGGCAATTGGCGATGCCTTTAAGGGCGTAGAATTGGACGATGTGGATCTTTGGCCGGTTTGGAACCAGATCAGTTGCCCGGTTTTGATCGTCAGGGGAAAAGAATCTGATCTCTTGACGGAGGAAACGGCTGAGCGAATGTTGACCGATGGCCCTGAGGCTGAACTGGTCGAGATCGAAAATACCGGTCACGCCCCGGCTCTGATGGATGAAAAACAAATAGAGTTTGTTCGCGATTGGCTCGCATCGTCCGGTTAAAAATCAAAAATGGTCCAATCTCTTTGATTTTTATGGAGATTTATTCAAAGGCCCGTTATGATTCACGCCAGGGAACATAAAGACGTTGCTACCGGAGAATGAGAATGAATCAGGTCGTAGCCGCGGAATCACGCTCGGTTGACGTCGCGCAAAGCATCGAAACCGAAGATTTTGTCACTTTTTTCATCGACAAACAGTTGTTTGGAATTCCTGTTCTTCAGGTTCAGGACATTCTAACCCCTGATTCCATTGCTTCCATCCCTTTGGCGCCGCCGGAAGTCGCCGGATCGATCAACTTACGGGGACGTATTGTCACCGTGATCGACGTAAGGACTCGCTTGGGCCTGCCGAAAAGGGAAGAAGGCGATATGGGCATGGGCGTGACGGTCGAGCATGTGAATGACCTCTATACCTTCCTGGTCGATAAGGTTGGTGAAGTGCTTAGTATGCAGGATGACGATTTCGAGAAAAATCCCAACACCCTCGATCCGCTCTGGCGTGACTTCGCCAATGGCGTTTATCGACTGGAAGGGCGCTTGATGGTCATTCTCGATGTGGACAAACTTTTGGCCTTCAAAGGCATGGGCATCGGTGAAGTCCCCGCTTAATCCCCAGGCGATTGCAAACGGATAAAAAAAGGCGAAGCCGCGGCTTCGCCTTTTGTCGTTTGAGGTCTCTGCAAGGCTATTTGAGCAACTTAGCCGCCTCAACCGCCATATAGGTCAGAATGCCATTGGCTCCGGCCCGTTTGAACGCCATCAGGCTTTCAAGAACCACTTTGTCGTTGTCCAGCCAGCCGTTGTCGATGGCGCCTTTGATCATGGCGTATTCACCGCTTACCTGATAGGCGAAGGTGGGAATGCCGAAGGCTTCTTTGACCCGCGAAACGATGTCGAGGTATGGCATCCCTGGCTTGACCATCACCATGTCCGCTCCCTCGTCAATATCGAAGGCGACTTCGCGCAGAGCTTCATCCGTATTGGCCGGATCCATCTGGTAGGTTTTCTTATCGCCCTTAAGGGCCGAGCCCGAGCCGACGGCGTCGCGGAAGGGGCCGTAGAACGCCGAAGCGTATTTTGCCGCATAGCTCATGATTTGCACATGCTGGTAGCCTGCGTCGTCCAGTCCTTTACGAATGGCGCCGACCCGGCCGTCCATCATGTCGGAAGGGGCGATAATGTCGCAACCGGCCTGAGCCTGGACAACCGATTGCTTGATCAAGGCCTCGACGGTTTCGTCGTTAACCACATAGTCGTCGACGACGAGGCCGTCGTGTCCGTCGCTGTTATAAGGATCGAGCGCGACATCACAGATAACGCCGACTTCCGGGTGGGCTTCTTTAAGCGCTCGCACGGTCTGGCAGACTAAATTATCCGGATTGTAAGCTTCTTTGGCGTCCGGCGTTTTTAAGGTCGGATCGGTGTTGGGAAACAACGCCACGGCGGGAATGCCTAAAGCCTTGGCTTCATCAACGGCCTCCAGCGTCAAGTCGATGGACCGGCGTTGAACTCCCGGCATGGAGGCGACCGTTTCGGTTTTGTTGTCGCCGTCCAGCACAAAGAGAGGCCAGATCAAGTCGTTGACGCTGAGCGCGTTTTCAGAAACGAGACGCCGCGACCAATCGTGCCGTCTGTTGCGGCGCATCCGGGTCGAGGGAAAACCTCCCAATCCAATGGCGTTGTTTTTTTCCACTGCTTCTTTTCCTTTATGCCGAGGCTAGAGCTTGTTCGATGTCCGCAAGAATATCGTCAATATGCTCAATGCCAATAGACAATCTTACATAGCTATCCGTCACCCCGCAGGAAAGGCGCTCTTCCTCGCTGAGTTGAGAATGGGTTGTCGTCGCCGGGTGAATGGCGAGACTACGAGCATCGCCGATATTGGCGACATGGTAGAGCAGTTTCAGTGAGTTGATGAACTTGGCTCCGGCTTCTTTGCCTCCCTTGATATGGAAGCCGACCAGAGCGCCGTAACCGCCACTCAAGCAAGCGTCGGCACGACGTTTGAGCTCATCCGTCTGCAGGCTGGGATGAATGACTGCTTCGACCTTTTCGTGTTTGCTCAGCCACGCAGCCACCTTGTCGGCGTTTTCGCAATGGGCGCGCATGCGAAGAGGTAACGTCTCCATGCCTTGAATGAGCTGGAAGGCGTTGAACGGACTTAAGGCTGCGCCCATGTCGCGCAACAGCGTTACCCTTGCCCGGAGGATGTAGGCGATGGGGCCGAGAGGCTTGACCGCTTCGGTCCAGACAGCGCCATGATAGGAGGGATCGGGCGTGTTGAGGGTCGGGAACCTGTTGCCCCATTTTTCCCAGTTGAACGTGCCGCCGTCAACGATAACGCCGCCGACCGAGGTGCCGTGGCCGCCTAGATATTTGGTCGCCGAGTACATCACAATGGCTGCGCCCAGGTCCAAGGGGCGGCAGATAACCGGGGCGGACGTGTTGTCGATGATCAACGGGACGCCGATTTCATTGCCGATCTCGGCTACTTCCTTGATTGGAAAGACGTTGAGTTTTGGGTTGGGCAGCGTTTCGGCGTAGTAGCAGCGAGTCCGCTCGTCGGTCAGTTTGCGGAAGCTTTCCGGGTCGGAGGGGTCGGCAAACCGACACTCGATACCCATTTGTTTGAATGTATTGGCGAACAAATTCCAAGTGCCGCCGTAGAGATCGGTGGAACTGACGAAGTTGTCGCCGGCTTCGCAGAGGTTGAGAATGGAGTATGTAGTCGCCGATTGTCCCGACGCCACCGCAAGCGCTGCTACGCCGCCTTCTAGGGCTGCGACCCGTTGCTCGAACGAGTCGTTGGTCGGGTTCATAATACGCGTGTAAATGTTACCCAACTCTTTGAGGGCAAACAGGTTTTCCGCGTGTTCCGTATGATCGAACTGGTAAGAAGTGGTTTGGTAGATTGGTACGGCAACGGATTTAGTCCGTTCATCCATCCGGTAACCGCTATGCAAAACAATCGTTTCTGGATGTTTCGATTCTGTGGTCATTGTTCCCCCCCGGGATTGAAAAAGCGCCTGTCTGAGGCGAAGGGGAGAAAACACCGAGACCCGTTTCGGGTCAAGGGATTTGGGTAAGTGTTTCGGCCTTTCGGTTTTCGTAACTGTAAAATAACGGGAAACCACGGTCGTTAATGCCCAAATCGTTGTGTCCTAATGAAATATGGATGGGATTGTGGCCGCCCAACAAAAGATGCTTTACGCAAGAGATTCGATCCTTTACGTTTACGTAAACGGAAGGTGCTTATGCGCCTCTTTTGCGCTTGCCGAGAAATTTCTTGCAGGAAAAGCGTGAATTCGCCGCCAGGGAGATGATCATGCCGGATGATGGAACGATGAACGCGAAATCGAAAAAGACCTTTAAGCTGAAAAACAATGTCCGCTTCATTACGGCGGCGAGCCTGTTCGATGGCCATGATGCCGCAATCAATATCATGCGGCGGATTACTCAGGCCTCGGGCGCGGAAGTCATTCACATGGGCCACAACCGGTCGGTTGAAGAGGTTGTCAATGCGGCATTGCAGGAAGACGTTCAAGGCATTGCGGTGACATCCTATCAGGGCGGTCATGTCGAGTTTTTCAAATACATGGTCGATCTTTTGAAAGAACGCGGCGGTGAAGACATCCGGGTTTTTGGCGGCGGCGGCGGCGTGATCGTCAAAGAGGAAATCGACGAACTGCACACCTATGGGGTCGAGCGCATCTATTCTCCGGCCGATGGACAACGTATGGGCCTCCAGGGAATGATCGAAGACATGGTTTCGCGTGCCGACTTTGATCCAGCCAAGTCATTGCCGAAAAACCTGACAAACTTAAAGAAAGGCGACCTACGGGAGTTGTCCCGTGTTCTGACCGGCCTCGAGAATGGCAAAATTTCCGGTAAAATGCTGGAAGAGTTGCGTTCGGAGGGTGACAAAAAGACGAAAGTCCCGGTTCTCGGCATCACCGGCACTGGCGGCGCCGGTAAGTCTTCCCTGACCGATGAAATCATCCGACGTTTCCGGCTCTATTCGAAGGAACCGAAAATTGCGGTGATCGCCATCGATCCGTCAAAACGGAAAACCGGTGGTGCTTTGCTCGGCGACCGTATTCGAATGAACGCCAATAACGTTCCCAATGTCTATATGCGTTCGGTGGCGACCCGGACTTCGCAATCGGAAGTGCCGGAGTCCATTCCCGATATGATCAAGGCCTGTAAGGCTGCCGGAATGGATCTGGTGATTGTCGAAACGCCCGGCATCGGTCAGGGCGATGCGGGGATTGTGCCGTTTTCCGACGTTTCCCTTTATGTGATGACACCCGAATTCGGGGCGGCGAGCCAGCTTGAAAAAATCGATATGCTGGATTTTGCCGACGTGGTCGCCATTAACAAGTTCGACCGCAAAGGGGCGATGGACGCTTTGCGCGACGTTTCAAAGCAAATGCAGCGCAATCAAGAGGCCTTCACCACGCCGATTGAGGAAATGCCGGTGTTCGGCACCATTGCGGCGCGGTTTAACGATCTTGGCGTCTCGGCTTTGTATCAACGGCTGATTGAGGTGTTTAACGAAAAGGGCTTCGGCAAGTGGAAAAGCTCGCTTGATCGGGTTTCTGTGCGCAATTCCGAACCCGGGCAGGGGATTGTCCCGGCCCAGCGCCAACGCTATCTGGCCGAAATCGCCGATGCGGTTCGGGGCTATCATCAAACTATTGAAGAGCAATCTCAAGTCGCCCGTGAACGCCAGCAGCTCACCGAAACCAAGCGGATGCTCGGCAAGAAAAACTCCAAGGATATCGACGCCCTGATTGAGAAGCGCGAAGAAGCGCTCGACCCCAGGGCTAAGAAGTTGCTTGAGATTTGGCCGGCGGTTAAGGAAAGCTATTCGGGTGACGAATACGTGGTGAAAATCCGCGATAAGGAAATTCGCACCCAACTGACCCACGAGAGCCTATGCGGCACTAAAATTCCTAAGGTTTGCCTGCCAAGATACGAAGATCATGGCGAACTGCTGAAGTGGCTGTTGCGCGAAAATCTGCCGGGCAGCTTCCCCTATACGGCGGGCGTGTTCGCCTTTAAGCGGGAAGGTGAGGACCCGACCCGGATGTTTGCCGGCGAAGGCGACGCCTTTAGAACCAATAAGCGCTTTAAGCTGCTCTCGAAGGATGGCGAGGCGACCCGTCTTTCGACGGCCTTCGATTCGGTGACCCTTTACGGTTACGATCCCAACAAACGGCCCGACATCTACGGTAAAATCGGCAACTCGGGCGTTTCCATTGCGACACTCGACGATATGAAAGTGCTCTATGGCGGGTTCGACCTCTGTGCCCCCTCAACGTCGGTTTCCATGACGATCAATGGTCCGGCGCCGTCGATTCTGGCGATGTTCCTCAATACGGCCTTCGATCAGAAACTGGAAGTGTTTGAGGAGGAGAACAAACGGCGCCCGACCGATGAGGAAATCGAGAAGATCAAAGCCTGGGTTTTGCAAAACGTCCGTGGAACCGTTCAGGCCGATATCCTGAAAGAGGACCAGGGGCAGAACACCTGCATCTTCTCGACCGAGTTCGCGCTTAAGATGATGGCCGATATTCAGGAGTATTTCGTTCAACACAAGGTGCGGAACTTCTACTCGGTCTCGATTTCCGGCTATCACATCGCCGAAGCTGGGGCGAATCCGATTTCTCAGCTTGCCCTGACCCTGTCCAATGGCTTCACTTATGTGGAAACCTACCTGGCGCGGGGCATGCACATCGATGATTTCGCGCCCAACCTGTCGTTCTTCTTCTCAAATGGCATGGACCCGGAATACTCGGTCATGGGCCGTGTGGCGCGGCGTATCTGGGCGACGGCTATGCGATTCAAGTATGGGGCCAACGAGCGCTCTCAGAAGCTCAAGTACCATACCCAAACCTCCGGTCGTTCGTTGCATGCCCAGGAGATGAACTTTAACGATATCCGGACCACTTTGCAGGCCTTGATCGCTACCTACGACAATACCAACAGCCTGCATACCAACGCATATGATGAAGCGATTACCACACCGACCGAAGAATCGGTGCGGCGCGCATTGGCTATTCAGCAGATCATCAATAAGGAATGGGGTTTAGCCAAAAATGAGAACCCCAACCAGGGCGCTTTCATCATTGAAGAATTGACCGACCTGGTCGAAGAAGCCGTGTTGCAGGAGTTCGAAAGGATTTCGGAACGTGGCGGCGTTCTGGGGGCCATGGAAACAGGTTATCAGCGCGGCAAGATTCAAGACGAATCCATGCACTACGAAATGAAGAAGCATGACGGTTCTTATCCGATTGTTGGGGTGAATACCTTCCTCAATCCCAATGGGCCTGAGGAAATTCCGACGCCGGAGCTGGCGCGTTCCACCGAAGAGGAAAAGGCAAGCCAAATTTCACGGCTGAAAAAATTCCAGACCCGGGATTCCGATAAAAACGCCGAAATGCTTCAGCGTCTGAAAGATGCGGCGACCAATGATGAAAACGTTTTTGCCGTGCTCGTCGATGCGGTTCGCTACTGTTCATTGGGGCAGATTACCGATGCGCTTTTCGAGGTTGGCGGTCAGTACCGACGCAATATGTAGGCGATAGCCACCTAAAAGGTTAAAAGGGGGTCTTCGGACCTCCTTTTTTTGTTTCGAGTTGGTGCTTATATTTAAGCATCTCGGATTCCAACGGTTTAGGGCCATGACACAGCGGGTCAAACTGGACGAAGTCATCTACGAATTCATCCCTTCCGGGACTTCCGTCAAGGTGTCGGCGGTCGATCCCATTACAGGGCATGAGGTGGCGATTGTCGGCGACCCAAAAGCGGGCGAGGAATACTTGATGCGTATCGCCAGACGCAAGCTTGAGTACGTCTTAACAAAACTGCTCAAAGAAGAAGCAAAAGATCAGTGGGAAGGGCTTTGAGCCCAATTATTGACACCTTTCGGCCATTTAGGCTTGGATCGGCGTTTCGCCTGTAGTACCTCCTTAATCTACAAAATTTGACGTTTCTAGAGCCTGGTTGATGTGCTTCAGTGGTTTCTGTAAGGGATTGCTAAGTGAATCAGCCTCTAATCGCTCAAAGACGATCTGATCTTGAGGGAGTGTATGGAGTATTTCGTACAGCAGTTGATCAACGGCCTCACGCTCGGGGCCATTTATGGCCTTATCGCCATTGGTTACACGATGGTCTATGGAATTATCGGCATGATCAACTTCGCCCATGGCGAAATCTATATGATCGGCGCGTTTATTTCCCTGATCACAATTCTGCTGATGGGACAATTGGGTTTCACCTCTATTGCCCTGATTTTGATGATTGCTCTGGCTATGGCCATGGTGTTTGCCGCGACATATGGATGGTCGGTTGAGCGAACGTCGTACCGTCCGTTAAGAGGCGCGCCGCGTCTGTCGCCGCTCATTTCGGCGATCGGTATGTCTATCTTTCTGCAGAACTATGTCCAACTGCTTCAGGGGGCGCGGGTCAAACCTTTGCAGCCGCTGATCGAAGGGGGCTTTGTTTTGATGGAGAGCGATGGTTTCAGCGTCACGTTGAGCTATCTGCAGATCATTATCATCCTGCTGACCGTTGTTTTGATGGTGGTCTTCTCCCTTGTGATTTCCCGGACGGCTCTAGGTCGCGCCCAAAGGGCCTGCGAACAGGACAGGACGATGGCGGGGCTTGTCGGAGTCAATGTCGACCGCACCATTTCGCTAACCTTGGTCATGGGGGCGGCCTTGGCTGCCGTCGCCGGTTTGATGGTCACGCTTTATTACGGGGTGATCGATTTCTATATCGGCTTTCTGGCGGGTATTAAGGCCTTTACGGCAGCAGTGCTGGGCGGGATCGGCTCGCTTCCGGGAGCGATGTTGGGCGGGCTCTTGATCGGCCTCATTGAAGCCTTCTGGTCGGCCTATTTCACTATTGAATATAAAGATGTAGCCGCTTTTTCGATCCTGGTGATCGTACTGATTTTCCGCCCGACGGGCATTCTCGGTAAACCCGAAATCGAGAAGGTTTGAGGATGGCCGGAGAAAAGCGTTTCGATGTCGTTGGTGTAGTTAAAGACGCCGGGCTTACGGCCTTTGTCATCGCCGCCCTCGCTTTGCCCTTAGCTGGGTTCCGTCTGGCTGATTCTCCAACGGGTCTGAGCATTGAGCCGCGAATGATGTGGGTCGTTTATGCCGCGGCGATAGCTTTCTTTGGCCGGTTGGCGATCAATGTCGGGCAGGCGACGCTGGTGCCGAGGTACGGTGAAAAGTTCCGTACCGGTTCCAGTCATTTCAGTCATGCCCTGCAGCGCTATATGTTCTGGATCGGCGTTATGCTGATTGTTGGGGCGGTGATTTTGCCGTTTAGCCCCATCGCCAACCGCTACGTTCTCGACCTGATGATCGTGCTGCTGATTTACGTCATGCTGGGTTGGGGGCTTAATATCGTGGTCGGCTTGGCCGGATTGCTCGACCTTGGGTATGTGGCCTTCTACGCGGTTGGCGCTTATTCCTATGCGCTGCTGGCCGAACATTTCGGCCTTTCTTTCTGGATATGTCTGCCTTTGGCTGGGATTTTCTCGGCGACGTTTGGGATTATCCTCGGATTTCCCGTTCTGCGTCTGAGAGGAGACTATCTGGCTATCGTGACGCTGGGGTTTGGTGAAATCATCCGCGTTGTGCTGCTGAACTGGTACGATCTGACCAAGGGGCCCGACGGTTTATCTGGCATTCCCAGGCCGTCGCTTTTCGGAATGATGGAGTTTACCCGCCGTCCCAAAGAGGGGGAGGTCGCCTTCCATCAATATTTCGATATTCCCTATTCTTCCGAGCACCGTTTCGTCTTTTGGTATTTCCTGATTTTAGCCCTGGCGTTGATTACCAATTTCGTCGCCATGCGATTGCGTCGCTTGCCCATTGGGCGGGCCTGGGAGGCCTTGCGCGAGGATGAGATCGCTTGCCGGTCGTTGGGTATCAACCCGACCAATACGAAGCTTTCGGCTTTTGCCATTGGAGCGATGTTTGCAGGCTTCGCCGGATCGTTTTTCGCCACCCGGCAGGGGTTCATCAGCCCGGAAAGTTTTACCTTCATTGAATCTGCGATTATCTTGGCGATTGTCGTTTTGGGGGGGATGGGCAGCCAGATCGGCGTTGTTCTGGCGGCTTTCGTCCTTGTGTTGCTTCCTGAGCTGATTCGCGAACTGCAAGAATACCGAATGCTGGCGTTTGGCGGGGTGATGGTGCTGATCATGGTTTGGCGACCGCGTGGCCTTCTGGCTTTCCGTGAACCGACCATGAAGCTCTATCCGGATAAAGAGCGGGGAGGGGAAGGATGACCAACGCTCCGCTTTTGGAGGTCGAGCACCTCTCCATGCATTTTGGCGGCTTGGTTGCCATTGACGACCTTTCGTTTGTTGCCAGGGAGCGGGAAATTACCGCGATTATCGGCCCCAATGGAGCCGGAAAAACAACGGTTTTCAATTGCTTGACAGGCTTTTATAAGCCGACGGTGGGATGCCTGACGCTGCATCACCCAGAGGGCAAGCGCTATCTGGAACAAATGGAAGGGTTCCGCATTCCCCGGCGTTCCGGCGTGGCGCGCACTTTCCAGAATATTCGACTGTTTCCGCAGATGACGGTGATGGAAAACCTGATTGTTGCACAGCACAACATGCTCATGCGGGCGTCGGGGTTTAGCTTTGCCGGACTTTTGGGGCTTTCGCGTTACCGCCAGGCTGAAAAAGAAGCCGTTGAACTGGCGAAATACTGGCTCGATAAGGTCGGTATGCTCGACAAGGCCGATTGGGATGCCGGCAACCTGCCGTATGGCGATCAGCGCCGTCTGGAAATTGCCCGCTCGATGTGTGTCGAACCCTGTTTGTTATGTCTCGATGAACCGGCCGCAGGCCTGAACCCTCGGGAATCTCTCGAGTTGAACGAGCTCCTGCAATATATCAGGGACAGCCATAAAATCGGTCTGTTGCTGATTGAACACGATATGAGCGTGGTCATGGAGATTTCCGATCATGTGGTGGTGATCGATTACGGTCGCAAGATCGCCGACGGAACGCCTGAAGAGGTGCGTAACGATCCCAGCGTGATCAAAGCTTATCTTGGCGAAGAAGATGATGAAGACTTGCCTGAAGAAGTCGCCCAAGACCTGGGATTGAGCGGGGAGGGCGCGGGCGATGCTTAATATCCGTGGCGTGCATACCTTCTATGGGCGGATCGAGGCGCTTAAGGGCGTCGATATGACAATCGAGCAGGGAGAAATCGTCACCCTGATCGGCGCCAATGGAGCCGGGAAAACGACCCTCTTGATGACCGTCTGCGGCAATCCTCATGCCTCAAAGGGAATGATCGAATTTGAAGGCAAGGATATTACCCGTGCCGCTCCTCATGAGATTATTCGTTTGGGCCTCGCCCAATCGCCAGAAGGGCGGCGTGTTTTCCCCCGGATGAGCATACTCGAAAATCTTCAAATGGGTGCGACGGTTGCCGACCCGAAGCACTTCGATGGCGATCTCGAAAACGTCTTTAAGCTATTTCCGATTTTGAAGGAGCGGCAAAAACAGCGGGCCGGCACCTTATCGGGGGGGGAGCAGCAGATGCTGGCCATTGGCCGCGCCCTGATGAGCCGCCCGAAATTGCTTTTGCTTGACGAGCCTTCGCTTGGCTTGGCCCCCATGGTGGTGCGCCAGATTTTCAACGCCATTAAGATGATCAACGAAAAAGAGGGCATGACCGTTTTTCTGGTTGAGCAAAATGCATTTCACGCCCTCAAGCTGGCCCATCGGGGCTATGTGATGGTCAATGGCAACATTACCATGAGCGGTAATGGGGATGAGTTGCTCGCCAATCCAGAAGTGCGCGCCGCTTATCTGGAAGGAGGGCACTAAATCATGGAAGGTTTGCTGGGTACCTCTGGGGGCGTTTATCTTGTCATGGCCGTTGTTTGTGGTGGAGCCTGCGCTTATATGACGGGTCAGGCTTTGGCTGCCACATGGCGGCCTATGTGGCAGATTGTGCCGTATTCGCTTTTGTTGGGATTGGCGGTGCGGTTTTTGATTTTTGCGCTGTTTGATGGCGTACTTTTGACGGCCTTGGGTTATGCGGTGGATGCGCTAACCATGTTGATCATTGCCGGGTTATCCTACAAGCTAACCAGAGCGCGAATGATGGTGTTGCAATACCCGTGGCTCTACCGACGCAGCGGCCTCTTCAGCTGGCGAGAAATTAACTAATCATTTCAGTGAACTAAGTGGTGCGATAAGTATAGGGAGTAGTTTCTCAGATGAACAGTTTCAAACTTGGGATGGCCGCCGTGGCCATGGTCGCCTTCGGCGCAACCGCGGCTCAGGCCGATATCACTATTGCTACCGCAGGTCCGATGACGGGACAGTATGCGGCATTCGGCGAACAGATGAAGCGGGGCGCTGAGCAGGCGGTTGCCGATATCAACGCCAAAGGCGGTGTGCTGGGCCAAATGCTCAAACTGGAAATCGGCGATGATGCATGCGACCCGAAACAGGCTGTCGCTGTCGCCAATGAAATGGTTAACAAAGGGGTCTCGTTTATGGCGGGCCACTTCTGTTCCGGTTCTTCCATTCCGGCATCCGAAGTCTATGCCGATGAAGGCATTCTTCAGATTTCTCCCGCTTCGACCAACCCGAAACTGACCGAGCGGGGCATGGACAACGTTTTCCGTACCTGTGGTCGTGACGACCAGCAGGGCACCGTGGCAGGCACCTATTTGGTGGAGAAATTCAAAGGCAAGAATATCGCCATCATTCACGATAAAACCGCCTACGGTAAGGGCCTCGCCGATGAAACCAAGAAAACCCTCAATGGTCTTGGCGTAACGGAAGTGATGTATGAAGCCATTACGGCCGGTGAAAAAGACTACTCGGCCCTGGTTTCCAAACTGAAGGCGTCTAAGGTCGATGTCATTTACTTAGGGGGGTATCACACCGAGGGTGGTCTGATCGTCCGCCAATCCCGTCAGCAAGGTCTCGATGCGGTTTTGGTTTCCGGTGATGCTCTGGTGACGCAGGAATATTGGGCGATTACCGGCAAGGACGGTGAAGGTACGCTGATGACCTTCAGTCCCGACCCTGCAAAGGATCCAAAAAACAAGGAAATCGTCGAGAAGTTCCTTGCCATGAACTACAAGCCTGAAGGCTATACGCTTTATACCTACGGCGCTATCCAGGCTTGGGCCCAGGCCGTTACGGCTGCTGGCGGCACCGATCTCGATAAGGTTATCGGCTCCTTGAAGAAGGGTAAGTTCGATACGGTGCTCGGCGCCATCGGTTTTGACGAAAAGGGTGACGTCACTGCGCCGGGGTATGTTTTCTACGAATGGAAAGACGGCCAGTACGACTACGCAAAATAGGCGGCTTTTCAATAGATTGGGGAGGCTCGGCGATCAAATTTCGCCGGGCTTTCTTTTTGTCCACAATAGGGGGCGGCTTTTTACACACAAAAAACGCGATAAGTTGTGGTTCTGATAGAAACGCGAATCGATATGTGGTAACTAACCCGAAAACGTCTCCAATGGACCGAAGGCTTCGCCATGTCCTCAGAAATTATTGCCGTTGCTTGCGATCACGGCGGCTTTGAACTCAAAGATCAACTGATGATCGATTTAAACGAAATGGGCTATAAGGTTCTCGATCTCGGAACCGACGGTACTGCATCGGTGGATTATCCCGACTATGCCAACGCCATGGCTAACGCCATTAAGGAAGGCAAGGCGAGTAAAGGGGTTTTGGTATGCGGTTCGGGGATCGGCATCAGCATAGCCGCCAACCGGCACCCCGAGGTGCGTGCGGCTCTTATCCATGATGCGCTTTCGGCCCGGATGTCGCGTGAACATAATAACGCCAACGTCATTGCTTTCGGTGGTCGGATGATCGGCCTCGAGACGGCGCGCGACTGTCTTAAAGTTTTCCTGGAGACTGAATTTGAAGGCGGACGGCATGAACGTCGCGTCGCCAAAATGTCTTCTCCCGTCTAATTGCTTAGTGCTTAAGTTAAAAAGGACCACCATCCATGTCGTCTCTCAACGACCGCTTTTTCAGTGCTTCCCTGGCTGAGACCGATCCCGACCTGAAAAAATCCATCGATGCCGAACTTGCCCGTCAGCAGGATCAGATTGAACTGATCGCTTCCGAAAACATCGTCTCCAAGGCGGTGCTGGAGGCCCAAGGTTCGGTTTTGACCAACAAGTATGCGGAAGGCTATCCCGGTCGCCGCTATTATGGTGGTTGCGAGTATGTGGATGTTTCCGAGAGCCTTGCCATCGAGCGGGCCAAGAAGCTTTTCGATTGCGAATTCGTCAACGTTCAGCCCCACTCGGGAGCTCAGGCGAACGGTGCGGTCTATCAGGCGTTGCTGCAACCTGGCGATACTCTGATGGGGATGTCGCTGGCCGCTGGCGGGCACTTGACCCATGGCGCCCCGCCTGCCCAGTCGGGTAAGTGGTTCAATGCCGTTCAGTATGGCGTTCGCCGCCAGGATGCTTTGGTTGATTTCGACGAGTTGGAAGGTCTCGCCAAAGAGCACAAGCCGAAACTGATCATTGCCGGCGGTTCCGCCTATCCGCGGCAACTCGACTTTAAAAAGTTTCGTGAGATTGCCGACAAAGTTGGTGCATTGCTGATGGTCGATATGGCGCATTTCGCCGGTCTTGTGGCCGGGGGCGTTCATCCAAACCCACTGCCGATTGCCGACATCGTCACGACGACGACCCACAAGACCCTACGCGGTCCGCGGGGCGGGATGATTTTGAGCAACAATCCCGATTTGGGCAAAAAGATCAATTCGGCGGTTTTCCCCGGTTTGCAGGGCGGGCCTTTGATGCATGTGATTGCCGCCAAGGCCGTCGCCTTCGGTGAAGCCCTGACCCAGGATTACAAAGATTATGTGGCCAACGTGGTGGAAAACGCCAAGGCGCTGGCTGAGGTTCTTTCGACCCGCGGCTGCGATATCGTTTCGGGCGGCACGGATACGCACCTGATGCTCGTCGATCTGCGACCTAAGGGGTTGACGGGCAATATCGCCGAGGAAAGCCTTGAGCGGGCCGGGATGACTTGCAACAAGAACGGTATTCCCTTCGATCCGGAGAAGCCCATGGTGACCTCTGGCGTTCGTGTGGGAACGCCTGTCGGAACCACGCGAGGCTTTGGTGTCGAGGAGTTCAAGCTGGTCGGTGAAATGATAAGTGATGTTCTCGACGGCCTTGCCGAGAACCGCGAAGACAACTCGGCAGCCGAAAAGGCCGCCCGCGAAAAAGTCGCCGATCTCTGCAAGCGGTTCCCCGTTTATACGGGAAGCTAAGGTTGCGTGGGACGATTTAACCAGGGGAGGGGGACATGCGCTGTCCGTTTTGTGGAAACAACGATACCCAAGTAAAGGATTCGCGGCCGACGGAAGATAACGCGACGATCCGTCGCCGCCGTTATTGCCCCGGCTGCGGTTCGCGCTTCACGACGTTTGAGCGGGTTCAGCTTCGGGAACTGACGGTCATTAAAAACGACGGTAAGAAGTCGCCCTTCGACCGGGACAAGGTGTTGCGTTCTTTGCAGATCGCACTACGTAAACGCCCTGTCGATCCCGAGAAAATAGAGCGTGTTGTCAATGGGGTGCAGCGACGTCTTGAGAGTTTGGGTGAGACGGAAATTCCCTCCAAGGTCATTGGGGAAATGATCATGGACGTCTTGGGTGAACTGGATAAGGTCGCCTATGTGCGGTTTGCTTCCGTTTATCGGAACTTCCGCGAAGCCAAGGATTTCGAAGACTTTGTCGGAACACTCGACCACGAAGCAGACTAAGAAGGGCCCAGGCTCCAGCGATGTCGCCAATATGCGGGCGGCATTGGCCTTGGCGCGCCGTGGGCTTGGCAATGTCTGGCCCAATCCCGCTGTCGGGTGCGTTCTTGTCAACGAGTTAGGAATTGTCGTCGGACGGGGCTGGACCCAGCCGGGAGGGCGTCCCCATGCGGAAACCGAAGCCTTAAGGCAGGCCGGGGCTCAGGCGAAGGGGGCGACCGCTTTCGTTTCCCTTGAACCCTGTGATCACCACGGTCAGACTCCACCTTGTTCGCAAGCCTTAATCGATGCGGGGGTCGCCCGTGTCGTCGTCGCCTGCCAAGATCCTGACGGACGGGTTGGCGGAAAAGGTATTGAACGTCTGCAAAATACCGGTATCGAGGTCGTACAAGGGGTTTGCGAAGCAGAAGCTTTGCGCTTGAACAAGGGGTTTTTCCTTAAAGTAACCAAGGGGCGGCCGCTGTTTACTTTGAAATCGGCCTCGACGCTTGATGGACGGATCGCCACCCATACGGGCGATAGCCAGTGGATCACCGGCGAAGAAGCCCGGCGGGCCGGACATGCGTTGCGCGCCGATCATGACGCCATCATGGTCGGTATCGGTACTGCTTTGGTCGATGATCCCATGCTGACCTGCCGTTTGCCGGGGCTGGAGGAAAAATCTCCAGTACGCATCGTCTTCGATAGCCGGATGCGGCTCCCTTTGACACATAAGTTGGTGGCGACCGCTGCAAAGCATCCAACCTGGATCGTCACCTTGCCGGGGAATGATGAGGAGCGGAAACAGGCATTTGAAGGGGTCGGGGTTTCGGTGATTGAAGTAGAGCCCGACAAAGACGGCTACCCAAACTTGGAACTGGCCGCGCTTGAAATGGGGCGGCGAGGGTTGACGCGGGTTCTTGTCGAAGGCGGCAGTCATCTGGCGGCTAGCTTTCTTGAGCACAATCTAATAGACAGAGTGGCCTGGATGCGGGCTCCCCGCATTATGGGCGGCGATGGTCTTCCGGCGACAATGGCCTTCGGCGTTGAAAAACTTGACCAAACCGCCGATTTTGTGCGCATTTCATCGCGCGAAGCCGGTACCGACCTGATCGAAATTTACGAAAGATAAGCCTAAAGATGTTTACGGGGATTATTACGGACCTGGGAAAAGTGCGCTCCGTCACCAAGACTGGAGATACGCGCTTCGAATTCACAACTTCATACGATACGTCGACCATTGAGATCGGCGCGTCTATCGCCTGCAATGGCGCTTGCATGACGGTGATTGAAACGGGCGACGATTGGTTCGCTATTTCCGCTTCCGGCGAGTCTCTTTCCAAGACAACCATGGGCGCCTGGAAAGAAGGGGATGCGGTCAACTTTGAACGCGCCATGAAGATTGGCGACGAGTTGGGCGGTCATATCGTCTCAGGGCATGTGGACGGTCTTGCAAAAATTGTTTCGATCACGCCGGAGGGTGAATCCCATCGTTTCGTTTTTGAAGCGCCCGATTCCTTAAAAAACTTCATCGCCCCTAAAGGGTCGGTGGCGCTTGACGGTATTTCTTTGACCGTCAATGAGGTTGAAGGCGGCCGGTTCGGCATCAATATCATTCCGCACACCATGCAGGTTACGACCTTGGGGAGCCTGAAAGAAGGGGACTCGGTTAACCTGGAAATCGATATGTTGGCGCGCTATGGTGCCCGCCTTCTTGAGAAGGACTAGGGCATTGTCTGAAACAGATTTTCTTTCTCCCATTGAGGAGATCATTGAGGAAGCCCGTAATGGGCGTATGTTCATCGTCGTTGACGATGAAGACCGCGAGAACGAAGGGGATTTGATTATTCCCGGCCAGATGGCAACGCCGGACGCCATTAATTTCATGGCGAAATACGGCCGCGGTTTAATTTGCTTGGCTATGACTTCGTCACGGATTGACGAATTGGGTCTGCCTTTGATGGCGGCCAACAACGAATCGCGCCATGAGACCGCCTTCACCTTATCTATTGAGGCCAAGGAAGGCGTCAGTACGGGCATCTCTGCGGGCGACCGTGCGCGGACCATTGCCGCAGCTATCGACCCTATGCAGACCGACGGCATCGTTACGCCGGGGCATGTTTTTCCGTTGCGGGCGCGGGACGGCGGCGTTTTGGTCCGTGCCGGACACACTGAAGCATCCGTCGATATTTCCAGACTCGCCGGTCTCAATCCGTCTGGTGTGATCTGTGAAATCATGAACGACGACGGCACCATGGCTCGCTTGCCTGATTTGGTGAAGTTCGCTAAGCGCCACGGTTTGAAAATCGCCACGATTGCCGACCTGATCGCCTACCGCTTGAAGAACGACCGTGTGGTCGAACGAGTTGCGGAAAGCCCGCTCGATAGCCGCTATTGCGGTGAATCGAAAATGATCGTCTACAAAAACACTGTGAACTATGCCGAGCATGTGGCCGTGGTCAAAGGCGACCTAGCGGCCGAGGGGCCCGCTATGGTGCGGATGCATGCGCTGAATGTGCTTGATGATGTGTTGGGCGACCATAGCGCGGGTAAGGCCCACGAACTGCACGAAGCCATGCGGATGATCGGTGAATTCGGTCAGGGGGTGACGGTGCTTATTCGCGAACCTCGCCCGACCGCGTTGTCGGATAAGGTGCGGACCCGCGCCGGTGACCCTCCGGTAGGCCCTGAGCCTTTAAGAGATTATGGTGTTGGCGCGCAAATTCTCCTCGATCTCGGTATTCAGGATATGATTTTGCTTACCAACACAGAGCGCACCATTGTTGGCCTTGAGGGCTATGGGCTCAATGTGGTTGAGCGCCGTCCCATTCCGGTTCGGGAGGAATAATCATGGATAATGATCGTCCCCGTGTTCTGATCGTCGAAGCACGTTTCTACGACGATATTGCCGATGAACTGGTGCGTGGCGCGACCGAGGTACTGGATAAAGCCGGTTGCGAATATGAACGCATTGAAGTTCCCGGCGTTTTCGAGGTCCCTGGAGCGGTGCGTTTCGCCATCAAGGCCATGGAAGCCAAGGCCGTTTCCAAGCCCTTTGCCGGATTTGTTACGCTCGGTTGCGTCATTCGTGGCGAAACCGATCACTACGACCACGTCTGTCGAGAATCGTCGCGAGCCATGATGGATCTAGCGCTCGATTACACCATTGCCCATGGCTTTGGGGTTTTGACGGTTGAAAACCGCGATCAGGCATGGGTTCGCGCCAAGGTCGATCAGAAAAATCATGGCGGGCGCGCGGCTGAAGCCTGCCTTCGTATGATGGAACTCAAAAAACGTTTCCACCTCGTGCACCGATGAGCGATCAGAAAAAATCAGAGAAGGGCGTGACCCGGGTCAACCGGAGCGCCGCCCGCTTGGCAGCCGTTCAGGCTTTGTATGAACTCGAAATGAGCAACGCGCCGCTCGATGCGGTGTTGCTCGAGTTTGTGCGACATCGATGGGAAAATAACGAAGGCGAGAAGCTTGCCGAACCGGATAAAGCGCTGTTTCTTCAGGTTGTCCGGGGGGTTAGCGCCGATAAGTCGACCTTAAGCGGCATTCTCGATGAGGCTTTGACCGGTGATTGGTCGACTGAACGTCTCGAAGTGGTGCTGCGGGTTATTCTGTTTGCCGGACTTTATGAGCTCAAGAGCCTGGTTGATGTTCCTCCTCGCGTCGTGATCAACGAATATATGGAGGTTGCGAAAGCCTTTTACGATTCCGGCGAAGTTTCCATGGTCAATGGCGTGTTGGATAAAATGGCTCATGTGCTGAGAGAGGGTGAGATGGGCGCGGCCGAAGGCCAGGGCGGCCATGAGCAAGGGTGAGTTCGATCTCATTGAAACCTATTTCGCTCCGCTTGCTGCGGCCGAACCGGGGAGTCTGAACCTGAAAGACGATGCCGCCGTCCTGCGTTTCGGGCAGGGGCGGGAGACGGTGGTGACCACGGATTGCTTGGTCTCCGGTGTTCATTTTCTTCCCGATGACCCGCCTGAAACCCTGGCGGCCAAGTTAATTGGCGTCAACTTTTCCGATCTTGCTTCCATGGGGGCGACGCCCCGTTTTTTCACCATAGCTGCCGCTTTTCCGCGAACCCTTGATGAAGAATGGGTTAGGAGGTTTGCCGAGGGGATTAAAGGGTGTCAGGCTCGTTTTGGCGGCGTTCTGGTTGGCGGAGATACCGTTTCGACCGATGGGGCCATGACTTTGACACTGACGGCGTTTGGGGAGGTTCCGGAAGGGACGGCCATCAAACGATCAGGCGCAAAGCCGGGCGACGCCTTGTTCGTAACGGGTGTTATTGGCGATGCTTATGCGGGGCTGAGACTTCTACAAGGGGGGTATGATCATCTCCCGGCATCCGATAAGGATTATTTGACGGAGAGGTATCGCAAGCCATCCCCGCAACTTGAAATTGGGGATATGGTGAGAGGTATCGCTTCCGCCATGATTGATGTTTCCGATGGACTTGCGGCCGATTTGGGCCATCTTTGCGAAGCATCCGGTGTGGGGGGCGTCGTCGATTCGAAGGCCGTCCCACTGTCTTCGGCGGTTGCAAAGTTGCTTGCTGAGCATCACTTGACTTATGAAGAAATATTAACCGGCGGCGATGACTATGAACTGCTGTTCAGTGTTCCTGCCAATAAAATCAATGATCTGGAAGCCGTTCGTTTGTCTTTTGAAACGCCGATATCCCGAATTGGCACTGCCAAAGAAAGCCGAGAGGTGATATTCAAAGATGGGAATATCCGGCTCGACTTAGATAAAACCGGATACCAGCATTTTTAATCTTAAACGTTGGGGCTCTAACGACCGATGAAGAAGTTGATTGTTCTTTTGCTGATCCTCGTCATTATCGGCGGATCGACTTTCGGCGTACTCCAGTATATGGAAATTGGCCCATTTGCCGTTCCGGAAGGCGAAAAGACAGCGCAGGAGGAGCCAGAGGAGCCTCCTGCTTTTATCGATGTTGAAGCCTTGCTAATCCCGATTTTTCAAGGTGATAGGGTTATCAGCACCATCCAAATTTCGGTTAAGCTGGAAATTAAAAAAGAAAACGAAGAAGAAGTGAATCGGCTATTGCCGAAAATTCACGATGCTTTGCTCCGCGATCTCTACACCTATATTCCCCGCCAACTGCATCGCTACAAGAAGCTTAATCTGATTAAAGTAAAAAGACATATGATTACTGTGGCAGATAGGGCAGTTGGACAGGGGCTTGTCGATAATATTTTGATTCAGTCAATAATGGATACGCCCAGATAACAGAGAAAATAGAAATATTCGTTTGTTAATATTTTATTTTTATCTAATTTGACTGGTCCTACCAATCCTAAATACGCTCTGAATTTTTCCCTCTCCTTTCGGGCGGGGGGTAAACCACCCAAAAAAGAGCAATTTGAATGATTTGAAATGCTTCAGATTTATTCAACAATTACAGTGTGTTGTTGATTTTAAGTTTTGTCAAATTACGCCTGTCAAAACCATTTGTTGCTTTATTGGTCGGGTTCTGGCATTTTCCGTCCGATTTTTGCCTCCCAGGGCGGGGATTCTGACTGTCTTTACGGGCATATTCCTGGGGGGGGGAGTAAACCAAGGGAAAAAGGGTTAAGTCCTATGACAGGTGTCATTGTTATTCTGTGTGGCATCCTTTCTCTCGCTTACGGTGGTTATGCCATTCGTTCCGTGTTGTCCGCACCTGCGGGCACCGAGCGGATGCAGGAAATCGCCGGAGCGGTGCAGGAAGGTGCTGCTGCTTATCTTAAGCGTCAGTACACGACCATTGCCATTGTCGGCGCGGTCGTCTGTGTTCTTCTCGGTCTGCGTCTCGGCGTAACCGTCGCCATTGGCTTCGCCATCGGCGCTATCCTTTCCGGTGTCACCGGCTTCATCGGCATGCACGTTTCGGTTCGCGCCAACGTCCGCACGGCTGAAGCAGCCCGTAGCCAAGGTCTTGGCCCGGCTATGGATGTTGCGTTCAAATCGGGCGCTATCACCGGTCTCCTGGTCGTTGGCTTGGGTCTTTTGGGTGTTGCCGGTTATTACTTCTTTATGCGCGGTATTGTCGATTCTTCGAGCGCCGAAGGCATCCGTCACATCCTTGAAGCCTTGGTTGCTCTCAGCTTCGGTGCTTCCCTGATTTCCATTTTCGCCCGGCTTGGTGGCGGTATCTTTACTAAAGGTGCTGACGTTGGCGGCGACTTGGTTGGTAAGGTCGAAGCCGGTATTCCCGAAGACGACCCCCGCAACCCGGCAACCATCGCCGACAACGTTGGCGACAATGTGGGTGACTGTGCCGGTATGGCCGCTGACTTGTTTGAAACCTACGCGGTGACCGTTGTGGCTACCATGCTTCTGGCTGGTATCTTCTTCACTGGCGCCGCTCAGGAAGAGCTGATGCTCTTCCCGCTGCTGGTTTCGGGCGTTTGTATTGCCGCTTCGGTTGTCGGCACCTTCTTCGTAAAGTTGGGCGCCAACAACAACGTTATGGGCGCGCTTTACAAAGGTCTGGTCGTTACTTGTGTGCTTTCTGCTGTTCTGATTGGCGCCACCATCGCCATGACCATGGGCTTCGATGGCAGCTTCACAACGACTAACGGCGTTACCTTCACCGGTACGGGCCTGTTTATTTGCGCCCTGTCCGGTCTGGTCGTCACTGGCGCTATGGTTTGGATCACCGAGTACTATACCGGTACCGACTATCGTCCGGTTAAGTCTGTTGCGGAAGCCTCCACCACGGGCCACGGCACCAACGTTATCCAGGGTCTTGCTGTATCCCTGGAAGCCACTGCATTGCCGGTTATCGTTATCTGTATCGCCATTATCGTGACCTTCCAGACCGCCGGTCTCTATGGTATCGCAATGGCTGCAACCACCATGCTGGCTCTGGCTGGTACGATTGTTGCTCTGGACGCCTTTGGTCCGGTGACCGATAACGCTGGTGGTATTGCTGAAATGTCCGAGCTTCCGGAAGAAGTTCGCAACCTCACCGATACCCTGGACGCCGTGGGTAACACCACCAAAGCTGTTACCAAGGGTTATGCCATCGGTTCCGCCGGTCTGGCTGCTCTGGTGCTGTTTGCCGCTTATACCGAAGACCTGAGGCACTACTTCCCGGACGTTAACGTGACCTTCACGCTGTCCGATCCGTATGTGATTATCGGTCTATTCCTTGGTGGCCTTCTGCCTTACCTGTTCGGTGGCATGACCATGATGGCCGTTGGCCGCGCCGGTGGTTCCGTCGTGCTCGAGGTTCGTCGTCAGTTCAAAGAAATCCCAGGGATCATGGAAGGTAAAGCCAAGCCTGACTATGCGGCTTGCGTTGACCTGCTGACCAAGGCGGCGATCAAGGAAATGATTATTCCGTCCTTGCTGCCGATCTTTGCTCCGGTCGTTCTCTACTTCGCTGTGAACGCCTTTGCTGGTCAATCTGCTGCATTCAGCGCTGTCGGCGCCATGCTGCTGGGCACCATCGTTACCGGCCTCTTCGTTGCAATTTCCATGACCGTCGGTGGCGGCGCATGGGATAACGCCAAGAAGTACATCGAAGATGGCGCGCACGGTGGTAAAGGTTCCGAGGCCCATAAAGCTGCGGTTACCGGCGACACCGTTGGTGATCCCTACAAGGACACCTCTGGTCCTGCAGTCAACCCGCTGATCAAGATCACCAACATTGTTGCGATCTTGCTGCTGGCTCTGCTGTAAACAGCCTTACGGTTCCGGGCCGAACGGCCCGGAACCCAACACAATAAGAAAAGCCCCGGCCGCTTGGCCGGGGCTTATACATTAAGAGGCACGAACATTTGCTACGATGTTCGTGCCTCATTTTTTTGAGTGACGTTCGGGAGAGGTTACTCGGACTTGTTGAAGCGTCCCAGGTTACCGAGAATTTGGTCAAGGATATTCATTTCGTTGCCGTGTGTCGGCGTCTTGCGCTCGATATGCTCAACCAACTTGCCATCTTCCAAACCAATGTTGTCGATTCTTTGAATGACGTCTGCTTCGTTGAAGCTAATGGCGACGACTTTTCTTTTTTTGACTTCGGGGGCAAAAAAAGCAACGGCTTCAGTTCGTTCACTGATGTAGTACCAGGTTTCGATCTTACCTTCATTGAATAGGGAGGTGGTTGAAGGTGCGCCGAGGATCTCGGAAACCTCGTCTTTGGCCATTTCACCGGGTTCGATATCCGTGAGAATGTCCGGATCGAGCGGATTTCCCCGCGTTTCAATTCGGGGTGCGCAGGATGTCGCCATCAGAGCGATAAGGCCGACTCCAAGGCCGATCATGGAAGTGCGGATGCCGAGTTGCTTGCTACGTTTCATCAAATCAATCTTTGTTAAAGACGATGGAGATCATTTCGTTAACTTGTTATACAGCAGGGCGTTTTGCCTCGCATCATGTTTTAAAATTTGAGTAGAACCGGTCAATGCCGATGTTTAAGAGCCTGTTTGGGCGCAAAGCAACCCGCAACAACGCTGAAGCTTTGTTTGCAACTATTGTCGAACGGACTAGAACTCCCCTGTTTTACGAATCTTTCGAGGCCGAGGACACGGTTGAGGGGCGGTTCGAGTTATTGACCTTGCATGCTTTTTTAGTGCTCCGGCGCTTAAAAAGAGAAGGGGAGAGCACCGGCGAACTCGCCCAGGCGACGTTTGACGTGATGTTCGAAAATGTCGATCTCAACCTCCGGGAGGTCGGTGTGGGCGATATCGGTCTGGCGCGGCGTATTAAGAAGATGGCGGAAGGTTTTTACGGCCGCGTCGATGCCTATGAGCAGGCGTTGGAGGCCGGGGATGAAAAAGAACTGGAAGCCGCGCTGCGTCGCAACCTGTTCAATACCAAAGACCCTACGGATGGCGCCTTGAAGGCCATGGCGGATTATATGTTACGGTGCGATGCACATTTGGCCGGTCTTCCCATGGAGGTGCTTGTTAAGGGCGGTGCGCTTTTTGCCGAACCTCCGGTGTTAACCGGTTAAGGAACTGTTGTTTGATGTTTCACCGATATTTGGATGTCGCAGCGATCCCGCCTAAGGGAAAGTTTTTGAGAATCGAGGCTGACGAGGCCGAACGGAACGATCTGGCGGAACGATTTGGGCTGGAGGACGTGAAGTCGTTCAGTGGAGAAGTGTCGGTCACACCGTTGCCCAAAGGGGAAAACTTTGTCCTTGAGGGAAAATATGAAGCGGAAATCGTCCAAATATGTGTGATTTCCTTGCAACCTTTCGGCTGCTCGGTTAAAGGATGCGTCTCACGCCGGTACGGTCCGCCTCCCCCTGGGGAAGAAGATGTCGAAGTCCTCGTCGAAATGGACGAGGAGGACCCGCCTGAGCCCTTGGATGAAGGGCGAATAGACGCCGCAGAGGCCTTGGCTGAAGAATTCGGGATCGCTCTCGACCCGTTTCCAAAATCGCCTGAGGCTCAGTTTGACGGATACCAGGTGGGGAGTGACGAGAGCGAAGCGGAAGATGCGGGACCGTTTGCCGCATTGGCCGCTTTAAAGGATAAAATGAAGGAGTAGGGCGTATATCGCTTGCTCCTTCGCCGGTTTTTGTATAAGTAATCGCCCCTTGTGTTTGGGCTATTGTTCGCGAGTATCGAAATGGCTGTTCCGAAGAAGAAAATTTCAAAATCCCGCCGTGGTCAACGGCGTTCGCATGATGCGCTGAAAAAGACGACCGGCATGGAGTGCCCCGAGTGCGGTGAGCAGAAACTGCCGCACCACGTCTGTAGCGCCTGCGGCTATTATGATGGCCGTGAGGTGACGGAAGCCGCCGGCGCCGCGTGATTTTCACGCGCCCCGGACCCTTTGGTCTTTTAGCAGACAGGGGAAGAGGCTTCTTGACACAGCGACTGACCATTTCTGTTGATGCCATGGGGGGCGATGACGCCCCTGAAATGGTTGTGGCCGGACTTCATCTGGCTCGACAGAGGTTACCGCATATCGACTTCCTTCTCTTTGGTGACGAAGAGAAGGTTGCGCCTTTGCTTGCCCGGCATTCAAGTTTGCAGTCCGGCTGCGAGTTGCGTCATACCGAAGAGATGGTTCTCAATGACGACAAAGTCGCGGTTGCCTTGCGCAACAAGCGGCAGTCGAGCATGCGGTTGGCGATTAATGCTGTCAAAGACGGTGAAGCCGCAGGGGTCGTCTCGGCGGGCAACACCGGAGCCTTGATGGCCATGGCGAAATTCGTCCTGAAGACGCTTCCCGGCATTGATCGTCCTGCTATGGCTACGGTGATTCCGACGATTTCTGGTCAGACTGTTATGCTGGACCTTGGCGCCAATGTGGATTGCGACGCGCAGAACTTGGTGCAGTTCGCCGTTATGGGTGAGGTTTTCGCAACCAACGTGTTGGGGCTTGAAAAGCCGAGTATCGGCCTTCTCAATATTGGTGAAGAGGACCTTAAGGGAAACGAAGCCGTTCAGGCCGCCGCCGCCTTCCTTCAGGATACCGATCTGCCCATTCGTTTCCATGGTTTCGTCGAAGGCGACAATATCGGGGCAGGGACGGTCGATGTGGTGGTCACCGATGGTTTTACCGGCAACGTCGCCTTAAAGACCGCCGAGGGTACGGCGAAAATGTTAGGGCATTTCCTCAAAGAAGCCCTGACTGGATCGCTGCTTGGCAAGATCGGCGCTTTGATCGCCAGTCCCGCTTTGGGGGCGTTCAAGGAGCGTGTCGACCCACGCCGGTATAACGGCGCGATGTTCCTTGGATTGAACGGTATCTGCGTTAAAAGCCATGGCGGTACGGATGCCTTGGGTTTCGCCAACGCTATCGGCGTGGCTGCCGAATTGAGCGCTCAGGGGATCAATGAGGGGATTAAAAGGGATGTCGCCAAATACGTCGGTTCGGAAGACGTTCAGCAGGCGGCGGAAGCTTAATGCCGCGCATTATTTCAAGACTTGTCGGGTGCGGTTCTTATTTGCCGGAAAAAATTCTGAGCAATGAGGCTTTGTCTGATTTCGTCGATACCTCCGATGAATGGATCGTCGCGCGCACCGGGATAAAACAACGGCATGTGGCGGCGGAAGGCGAGATGACTTCCGATTTGGCTTTGGCGGCCGCCGAGCGGGCTTTACAGCACGCAGGAATGGACGCCAGTGAGATCGACTTGGTCGTTCTTGGGACCACCACGCCGGACAACACCTTTCCTGCAACGGCGACAACCGTTCAGATGCGCCTGGGAATGACTCATGGCGCGGCATTCGACGTTCAGGCTGTTTGCTCCGGCTTCATTTATGCTTTGGCGACGGCGGATAACTTTATAAAAGCCGGTCAGGCCAGAGCCGCTTTGGTGATTGGGGCTGAAACCTTCTCCCGTTTGCTCGACTGGGAGGATCGGACCACTTGTGTGCTTTTCGGTGACGGCGCGGGAGCGGTGGTTCTTAAAGCCGAACAAGTCGCTGAGGACGATGCCGCGCCCCATGGCGTTCTTTCGACTCATCTTCATTCGGATGGGCGGCACAAAGATTTGCTTTATGTCGATGGCGGTCCGTCGTCGACCAAGACTGTCGGCCATGTCCGTATGGTGGGCAAGGAAGTGTTTCGCCATGCGGTGACCAATCTGGCTTCGGTGGTCTATGAGGCGCTTGAAGCTAATAATTTGACCCCTGACGATGTTTCCCTTGTGGTTCCCCATCAAGCCAACAAGCGGATTTTAGACGGCACAGCTCGTAAGCTGAAGATCGGTCCGGAGCGTTTCGTCGTTACCGTTGATAAACACGCCAATACGTCTGCCGCCTCAATTCCTCTCGCCCTTGATCAGGCGATGAAAGACGGGCGGATCAAAGATGGAGACGTATTGCTCTTGGAAGCCATGGGGGGCGGCTTTACCTGGGGCGCAGGCTTGATTCGCTGGTAAGAAAGCGAATTTAGCAGCGCGAAAAAAAACTGCCGAATCGACCAGTTTCGGTTTCCTTTTTATTGACGGAATTCTCCTCTCAGTTTATCCTTTTGATAATTAAGGATAAATTGGGGCTAGCAGTATGAGTGAAACGACGATTACGAGAGCGCAGCTCGCCGAGGCCGTCTATCAGGAGGTCGGGCTTTCCAGAAACGAATCCTCGGAATTGCTGGAAATGGTCCTTTCCAATATTTCAGACGCCTTGTCGGATGGGGAAACCGTAAAGATTTCATCTTTTGGCAGTTTTTCCGTTCGCCAAAAAGGGCAACGGATTGGGCGCAACCCGAAGACGGGTGAGGAGGTGCCTATTCTTCCCCGTAAAGTTCTGGTTTTCCGCCCGTCACAGGTGCTTAAAGAGCGGATTAATCAGGCTCTTAGCCGGTAAAAGCATCCAAAGGTCGGGGGGAAGCAACGGTGAGTGATCGGAAACCGCGGAAGTCGGCGGCGGCCTTTAGGACAATCAGCGAGGTTGCCGACGAGTTGGATCTGCAGCAGCATGTGTTGCGCTTTTGGGAAACCAAATTTTCTCAAATCAATCCTATGAAACGTGGCGGCGGGCGACGATACTATCGTCCAGAGGATATCGCGCTGCTGAAGCGGATCAAAAGGCTGCTTCATAGCGATGGCTATACGATTAAAGGCGTTCAGAAACTGCTAAGCGATGAGGTTTCGGGCGCTGCGGCCCCACGACGGAGCGAAGCTCCGATAGAAACCGCAGGGGGCGACCGCGTGAAAGCGGAAATTTCTGCGGTGATCGGTGAGTTGGAGGACTTAAAAAACTTCCTTGCGCGGGCCGCAAACTAGTACTTGCGAAATCAAAACCTATCGCTATAGTGCCCCCCTGCAACGGGGTATTTTTCCGTCGCGACGGTCGGAGCGTAGCGCAGCCTGGTAGCGCACTTGACTGGGGGTCAAGGGGTCGGAGGTTCGAATCCTCTCGCTCCGACCAATTTAAACTTAAAAAACAATAGCTTACAAAAATAGCACTCCATCGCGGGGTGCTTTTTTTGTTTTGGGGTAACATTTGGGGTAACGGCAGACAAATATCACAGGGGAAATCATCAGGGGCCCATTGCCCTCAGTGTTGCGGCCCTGTCAGTAGCGAATCGGGAAAGGACCTATTTCGATTGGCGCGCCGTCTTTATAATCTATTGGCGACCAGCAAGGGTGGTGTCTCTAGCGATAATGTCGCAATGATGGTAATGTTGCGTCCATGAAATATTTTCTGATGTTTCTCTTTATGACCTCCTTTGCTCATGCAGCTGAACTCACTGGCACTGCCAAAGTGACCGACGGCGACACGATTATCATCAATCAACAACGCATTCGCCTTCACGGCATTGATGCCCCCGAAATTAAGCAGAAGTGCATGACCAAACATAGTGAGCAGTTCCTGTGTGGAAAGGATGCCAAGGCGTACCTAGGCAAACTCATTGGGAATAATAATGTCCACTGCGAGGGTGGCGTAAAGGATCGCTATAATCGGCTTATTGGCATCTGCTTTGTAGGGCAAATGAACCTCAATGCGGAAATGGTCTCCGCTGGCTGGGCGCTAGCATACAGGAAATACTCAGGGGATTACGTCGATCAAGAGGCTCGCGCCATGAGCGATCATCGTGGAATGTGGAGCGGCGAGTTTATTTCGCCATGGGAATGGCGAAAGTCCAAAAGGGAAAAATGATGCTTTCAACTGTAGTTACCTGCCCATCATGTCAGAAAGAAACGTATTCGGACCAGACAGCCTGCCCGCATTGCAATGCTCCGCTACCTACTGATGCGGACCGTAGGGAACGAATTGAGGCCCACCAACAGGCGTTAATTGATAAGTCCCGCGAGTCTGGAGATTGGTCAGATACTCCAGCAGAAATTATTTCCCGAGTTGCTTCTGAAATTGTCCTCACAACTTCTTTTCAGGTTGCAGGGCGCGAAATTGAACATGAGATTGAAATCATTTCCGCCGAGTGCGTCTTTGGCATGAATATGTTTAGAGATATGTTTGCAGCCGTTCGTGATGTTGTGGGCGGGAGAAGTAGGGCTTCCCAGAAAGTTCTTAGGGACGCTCGTCGCACAGCTTTAACAGAGCTTCGTCGAGAAGCATTGATGGTTGGAGCGGACGCTGTGATTGCAATCGACTTAGATTACCAAGAATTTCCCGGATACAAGGATGGGGGGATGATTATGCTGGTAGCGAATGGGACAGCGGTAAAGTTGGCCTAATTGCTATAAAGGGAGGGGGAGTTATGAGCTATGATCTCGATGAAAACACAATAATTGTAGTCACAGTTGATTCAGGAAATAATGCTTATGAAGCTGGTGTTCGTGAAGGCGATTTGCTGTACTCCTACATGGGCCAACGGATTGGCACTTCCCAGCAATTAACGGAAGCAATCGCTCAACACCGAAACTCTGAAACGGTAACGCTACAAATCATCCGTTCTGGCGAAATGATGGAGCTAAGCGCACAATCTGGGCCTTTGCGACTATCAACACGTCAAGTTAATCCAGATGAAATCGATGCATTTCAAGCTAAGCTAGAAGCCAAAAATGTCATAGTGACAACAGCCCCCACTCTTGAGGGCTACCGAGTCGTTGAAACTATTGATTTGATTTCCGCCGAGTGCGTCTATGGGATGAACATCTTCCGCGACATTTTTGCTGAGGTTCGGGATGTTTTTGGCGGAAGAAGCAAAGCCTCACAGAAGGTGCTACGTGATGCGAAGCGAACGTGTCTCGCAGAACTCCGAACTGAGGCCCATTTAGTAGGGGCGAATGCAGTGATAGCGACCGACCTCGACTATCAAGAAATTTCTGGGGGCGGGAAGCATGGAATGCTGATGCTGGTCGCCAATGGAACAGCGGTCAGGGTCGAGCGGAATGATGATTAGATTCGATCCCATATTACTGGTGGCGTTTGCGGCTGTGCGGATTACCAGGATCACTGAATCGCCCCTAGATTTTTGACCTAGTAAAAAGTTCCAAACCGCAATCCATAAAATCAGTTAGCTAGATTTTACTACAGGCAATTCATCCCACTGAGTGGTGAACCTGGGTGATCGGTGCTCTTGCGTCATGTACCACGTCGATGAGCGCCTGATCTGTCCGTAATTGACCATGCCGTGACCATAGCGTTTGTTGATGGCATCGACAGCAGCCATGAGGCGTTGCCCTTTCTGGTCCTCATGATCAAACAATGTCCTGGGTGCATAGCCTGACCGCTCTAGGTCTAGAAGCAGAATACCGGCTCGTTTGTAGTGGTATCCAGAACGGTAAATGCCTCTCAGTCCACGCAAGGCTGCGGCTAAAATCTTGCCGCTATGATTGGTCGCTGTCAGAAGATCGACCGTAACCGAATTGCTGTACTGCGCCCGGTCTTCCCGAAAGGGGTCCGTGTGAACGAAGACGTTGATGTGGGTCGCCACAAGGTCGAGCTTGCGTAGCTTTTCCGCTGCCTTCATGACGAAGGTCGATATGGCTGCGTGAAGCCCCTCGTAGTCCGTCATGGGCTTGCCGAAGGTACGGGAAACGTAGACCGTTTGCTTGTCATGAGGAACGGTTTCAAGGTCAACGCAAGGGGTTCCACGAAGCTCCATAACGGTTCTATGGCCGACCACGCCCATCTTCTGACGAATCCAGCCTTCCTGGGCATCCCTCAAGTCCTTGGCTGTATGGATGCCTCGACCTTCCAGCATTTTTCGCCAACGTCTGCCAATGCCCCAAACATCACCGACTTCTGTATTGCTCATCGCAGCTTCAGCCAAGGCAGGATCGGTGAGGTCACAGACACCATCTGCCTCCAGGTCTTTCTTGGCGATGCGATTGGCGATCTTAGCAAGGGTCTTTGTCGGGCCAATACCAACGGAAACCGGGATGCCCGTCCATTGCTTGGCTGTGTCGCGGATCGTCTGTCCATAGGCCGTTAGATCGCGACCATTGAAGCCTGAGAGGTCCAGGAAACATTCATCAATGCTGTAAACCTCAATGTTAGGTGTGAAGCGGCTCAAGACTGTCGTTACCCTGTGACTCATATCGCCATAGAGAGCATAGTTGCTGGACCGGACGGCAACGCCAGCTTTCTGCAAGACTTCCCTGTGCTTGAAGTAAGGAGCCCCCATGGGAACCCCCAAAGCTTTGGCCTCATTGCTACGGGCAATCACACAACCATCATTGTTGGAGAGAACAACAACGGGACGTCCTTCAAGCCTTGGCTGGAACACCCGTTCACAGGAACAATAAAAGTTATTGCAATCGACTAGGGCGATGATCATCGGAGGGCTCGTATAGAGCTTGTGACAACTCCCCAGATTTCAGCATCCTCAGGCAACTCGAACCTTGGGTAGTCAGGGTTTTCCGCCTTCAGAAACCACGCCTCCTTTTCTTTGGCTAGGCGCTTCACCGTCAATTCACCATGCAGGACAGCAATCACGATATTCCCAGCAACCGCCTTGAGACTTCTGTCCACCACCAAGAGGTCATCGGGATAAATACCGGCCCCCGTCATCGAGTCTCCAGAGACCCGCATAAAGAACGTGGCGGCAGGGTGTTCAATGAGGTGTTTATTTAGGTCCAAGCTTCCCTCAACGAAGTCCTCCGCAGGACTTGGGAACCCCGCGCGAACCGTTGAAGAGAACAAAGGGAGAGGGCAGGAAGTGGTGGTTTCAGCACGATAAAGCATAGGTAGCCCAGTGAAGGAACATATGGGGAACATTAGGGTTATAGAACTAATGTAAGAGTATTGCAATTGGATAGGCAGTTGAGGAACGGCAGTAGCTAGCCACAATCTACCCCGATAGAGGGTCCGTGCAGGAATAGAGGCTGAGCGAGACTAAGAATTCAGCCAGCTATTGCTTTCCCGCCGAGAAAGCACCCAATCACAAAAAGCAGGAGGGAGACGATAGCGGCCACTAATGCAACAACCTCCCATTTGCTTTCTTTGCCGGACTGGTCGGCGGCCTTCTTATCCGCGTCTTCTTTATTTTTTTTCTGTTCATCGTTTAGGTTATCACGAGCATTTAACACAATTGCTCTAGCCGTTGCTTCATGTGAAAACCTTTTTGTAGAAGCTGCAAGAGAGAGATACCCGCTAAGTAAGGCAATTCCCGCACCGAAAAGGCCAAGAACAAAACATGCCATAGCCCAACCAAGGTTAGTAAAACTAAGGCCATTATCAAACTGGGAAAAAGCGGGAAGTGCCAAAAGAGCACCGCCGTTGATTAAGATAAGCGTTCGGAGCGCCAATGTAGAATATTCAACCGCGTGTGCAGTAGCTTCGCCAGCCTTTTTTTGTAGTGGAGCCACGTCGAGGTTCCACCGCTCCCAATGCAAACGGAGGTCCTCTTGCTTCAAGCGGATGTCTTCTTGCCCAAGACGGACTTTTTCGATTTGTGTCCTGAAATCTGCCTGGTCTTGCCCACTATCAGTCACAATATACCCCCTCCGGTCCAGTGCCCGCCGACCCTGCGGCGATTTCAAAGTTTAATCATCAGTAGCGTTTAGGGAAGTGGAGATATGGTTGCAGCAGATCATGATATGCGGCTGTTTGATTGTTGAGCCAAGTTAATAGCTCTGACCTGCTCCCCAAAGTCTGATTGATTATCTTTTGGACGTTGCGAAAAACCTCATAACGCTGTTCAAAAAGCTTGAACCGTAGATCGGCATTATTGATCTACGGTTCATGGATAAGGCGTTGCCGATTTATCTCCTTCTGTTCCCGGCGATTAGATCATCTATGGCAGCTCGGGCCAGTGGGCCACGCGGGTCGTCCATCTCAGGTGCAGCGGCCCCAAACAAACGTAGCCTTTGTTTTTCAAATTTGAGCGTATCGCCATCCAGCGCCTTCATTTGACCTTCAAATGTGATTGGTTTTTCGAAGGGACATCGGCAGCCAGGGTAGCGCCTATTCCATGTCGCAATCTTGGCAAGAACTTACTATGATTGCACAGCTAATCAGGGAGAACAGCAGGTCGAAATGAATGCTTTAAAACTATTTGCCGTACTTACTCGTGTTACACAATGTTCTCACGGTGCCGTCTCTCCCCTGCCTTCCGAACAAAAGGATAAATGAAATGATTGAAACGATAATCATTATGATTTGGATGGGGTTTGGTGTTTTGTGCTCTGTGATTGCCCCAGGACGTGGGCGGAGTGCTGGGGCCTGGTTTGTCTTAGGATTGGTGTTCGGTGTTTTCGGCTTGGTGGCGCTGTTGGCGATGCCAAGCGTTTCTGATGTAGCTATCAATTTGACAGCCGAGACGCGAACTTGCCCTTATTGTGCAGAAGAAATTAAAGCAGCGGCGATAGTATGTAAGCATTGTGGACGTGACGTAGAAGCTGCTGTGGTGCAGTCAGAACCGGATTGAGAATGAGCCCGTTCCGACCGGTCCGTCGCTTTTCAACAGAGCCCCGACCGCCAGCCGCTCGTCTTTCGTTAGTAGCGCCAAGGCGGCGCTGTGGTCGCGCAAGCTGGTCGCTCTGGCAAGCGCCAAGAGCGCGGGATGCGACGGGCCGAGCGCGGTTTTGATTGCCACTATCTGCGCTCTAAGTTCCTGATTCATCACGTACATTTTGATTTTATCCCGCTTGAGAAGCCATGAACTAAGCCGAGGTCGCGAGCCACGGTCTGGCTGATGCGGATGTCTTTTCCCCTCAAAAAATCGCGACGCATAAAACGCGGCATCGCGCGACCGAGGCGGCCCTCGAATTCATGGAGGGCCGCACGGTCCTCATCCTCAAGCAGGTTGATGATCCGGCGTAGGTCGGCGGCGTTGCGATATTCGGAAAGGCCTATCGGCAAGGCGGCGCGGTGCACCAAAAGCCGCGTTCCTGAGGCGGCGGTTCGTTCGGTGGCGCGCAAAAAAACTGCCATCGCGGCGGAAGAACAATCTTTTTGAGCGTGCGCCGAAACCACACAGCCGTTGTCGGTTAGCCGGTCCAGTGCCGAGCATATTTTCCCCGCCTCGACGACGCTACCGCCCGGCGAATTTATCCACATCAAAATGGACGGGCTTCCTTTCAGCGCGTCGAGTTTTCGGCAAACCGAAGCGCCGAGTTTTTCATCAATCTCACCGCACATTTCGATTAGCGGGGACGCTCTTAGACGGCGGGTTCGGTCGGCTGGCGCTTCGGTTGAGTGAGCATGGAGCGTGATCATCGCGACCGACAGTTTTCGGGCACGGGCAAGGCGGGTTCTATCGGTGGAAGCCATGTTCTCACCGCTTGAGCGAGCGTTTAAGCCCGTCGAGCGCGAGCGCTATGGACCGAGCTTGATAAATGAGGCCGGGTTTCGGCATGCCGCCGTGCCTTTCGGATTCCAGGTCAAGATCGGTCAACGCGGCAGCGGCGGACTCTACTATCGCCAAGCCTTCGCGGAGGGTCGCTTCAACTTGTTCCGCCATCGGTTCGACCGCCTTGCGGTATGCGGGCCGCCACTTCTCCCGCGCTTCTTTAAGTCCCTGCCGCGCTGATTTCGTCGCCGCCTTGGCCTCGGCCAACGCTTCGGCGGCGGCCCGGTGTTCGGCGCGAAGCCGGGAATCGTTGGAACCGGTCGCAATCGAGCGGCCCGCCGTGTCTTTAGCGTGAATTGTCGCGAAATGGACCGCCTCGGCCTCGGCCTGTTTCTCGCGGGCACGGCGAAGAACATGCTCGGCGGCGACCACGGCGGCGGGCTTTTTCGGTGGTAGTGTTTTGGTGAACATCTTTTGGAAGCTCCATTGGGGATTAACTTCCGTCATGTTCTCCCCATCGGGTGTGCAATCGATATGTGAGAAGTTGCACAATCTGGACCTGTCCTGAAAAAGTGGAGTGTGTCTCCTGAGTTAATTACGTTGACGACAGGAGAACGCCATGAAGAGAAAGATTACCCCTGAATTCCGAGCTGAAGCGGTTCACGTCGCCTTGACGAGCGGCCAGTCCCGCCGGGTGGTCGCTGAAGATTTCGGCATTAGCGTGAACAGCCTTAACCGGTGGATTTCCTTGCACCGGGACAGGGAGGCCTCTGAGCCATCTGATGATGTTCACAAGGAGCTTGCCCGCCTCCACCGTGAAGTTCGTGAACTCAAGGAGGAGAGGGATATTCTAAAAAAGGCGGCTCGTTACTTTGCGAGCCAAAAGCCGTGAAGTTCCCGTTCATTCACGAGCAGCGTCAAAGCCACAGCATCGCAAGGCTATGCCGGGCTATGAACGTTTCCGAAAGCGGCTATTTCGCTTGGCGAAGCCGCCCTGCAAGTAGACACCAGCGTGAAGATCTGGTTCTGCTCGCTCACATCAAATCTATTCATCACGCCAATTACCAAGCCTATGGCCGTGGCCGCATGACGGACGAATTGAAGGAGCAAGGCATTGATGTCGGTCCGCACCGCGTTGCCCGCCTCATGAAGGAAAACGCTTTGCGGGTCGTGCGAAGCCGGAAGTTCAAACGCACGACGGATAGCGACCATAGCCACAACATCTCCCCCAACCTGTTGGAGGGGGGCTTTGAGGCTTCTGGGCCTGACCGGAAATGGGCTGGCGACATCACCTATCTCTGGACGAAGGAAGGCTGGCTTTACCTAGCGGTCGTGATCGATCTTTATTCCCGCCGAGTGATCGGCTGGTCGGCAAGCCGGCGGATGAAAAAGGACTTGGTCATCGACGCCTTGAACAAGGCCATAGCTCTTCGCAAGCCGCCTGAAGGCGTGATCTTTCATTCGGATCGCGGCTCGCAATATTGCTCCAACGAGTTCAGAAGATTGCTCACCACACATAAGTTCAGACAGTCCATGTCCGGCAAGGGAAATTGCTACGACAATGCCGCCGTGGAGACCTTCTTCAAAACCCTGAAGGCGGAAATGGTCTGGAAAATCGCCTTCCGGACACGGGAGCAGGCCAGAAAGGTATTGTTCAAATACATAAACGGATTTTACAATGCCCGCCGACGCCATTCATACCTAAACGGCCTCAGCCCGATCAAGTTTGAGAGACGGGCTGCCTAAATGAGTGAGATACACTCCACTTTTTCAGGACAGGTCCAATCCGATTACTTCAAAATAGCATCAATCTGGCGTTTTGACGGCCACACAGCGTTGCGCGTCGTGCTCGGCGACCACGCTAGGATTTTTTCAAGACGGGCGGCCAGTTCCAAGCGTTCCCCGTCGTCTAGGCCGGGGAAAACTGTCGGTCGAAGTGAATCACCCCGGCCTACCGCACGCCCGGCCTTGGCGAGAAGTTTTGCGAGGCTGGTTTTGTTCACTCCGGGCAACGCTGCTTCCAGCCACGCGGCAACAGCCCGAATTTCACGATCACGCTCGCCGCGAAGCGGCCCGGAGCGAAGGTCGGGAGCCGAGGCAGCGAGCAGAATTTCCAAAGCGCGTTCGTCGCCTTCCTCCCGCCACCGCCGAGCAAGTTCATCGCGGCGCGCGCACGCAAAAATTGGTGTGTCGTCGTGTTCGAAGATGGTGTTCATTTTGATTTTCCTATTCAAAATTAATCATAGCCATTCCGTGATGTGCGCGTGAGCCCCCGTGCGGTCCCGCCAGCCCGGAGGCGTAGGGATGCAACCGCCCCCCACCCCCAGCCGCCAAAATTCACAGGGTGCGGCTTCTGGTCAAGGTGTAGGAAATGCAGATTTTTCGGCCACTTCATGTATGTATAGAAAAAATACTTTTTCCCCTTTTTATGTTTTTCTTTTACGTAAAAGGGTAAATCTAAAATCTGCATTTCCTACACCATTCCTTTATTTTCAGTGGGTTAGGGGTGTACCTACGGTGCAGCCCATGATGTGAATTCCGCTGCTGTACCTGTGTTCGCCGAAGCCCATATTTTTGAGGTCCCGTTTGACGACTTTTTGGATCGGGACGGAGCGGTATCCGTTCTGCAATGCCCAGGTTTGAAAGTGTCGGTAAAAGTCAGAAATCAAAACCGAGTGACCATCGCCGAGCGTGCACTTCTCATTGAGGAACGCCGGGAGCGGGTTTGCCTCTTCTAACCAAGCCTGTTTCGCAACGACACAATCGACGGGCTCCTCAAACCGACCGCGTGCGCGTAGACGCTGGAACCCCTCGATTGCCCGGTTCAACAATGCGGGAAGTTCTGTCGCGCAGATAGTTGATAAGAGGTTCGGGTCCGCGTCTTCGTCGGTAAATATCCGGCTAAACGGTACGACATACGCGCGGCGTCGGAGGCCTGGGGACAGGTCCGAGACGGTGGGAAAATTGTTTGTCAGCATGATCGGGAGAACCGTTGCGACAAACTCGAAGGGGTCCTTATTCTTGCGCTCGCCCGTGAGGAGTTTCCGCTCGGAAATTTTCTTGAGGAGCCCGTCAGGCAGCCGTTGTCCAGTGGTCACGTCGTCGTCGAGGAGAATGAGCTTCCCCAAAAGGTAGCCAATGGCAAACCGATTGTTTTGGAGCTCTGACATCGAACCGCTGTGTACGGCGGCGGGACTCATAAGCGCCTCGATCAATCCCGTGAGGAGGGATTTTCCGTTTCGTCCCTGTCCCTGCCATATGAAAAAGGCGGGAATGAATCGGTCCGGCTGAATCGCGTAGCCAATCACTTCGTAAATATGGCGCACCATCCCGGCGGGATCGGTTGCGTTGGCAAAAATTCCGAGGAGGATCGCGTCGAGTCGATCAGCCTGCGCGCCGGGTGTGTACGGAACTTGCAGGACGTAGCGTAGGTAGCTTTCAGCCGTGTGATTATAAAAAGCGACGCCCCCGTTTTCGTCGAAATGAAGCTCGCCATTGTCGCAGTTGATAAGGGGACGCGGTTCGCTCGTCAGCCCCATTACATCGCTTTGCACCACATTCCGAACGGCCAAAAGGTGTATGACGTTTTTAACGAGTTGGGGACGGCTCGCCCGGCCCAGGTCGTCAGACGCCTCGATTACACCCAAGGCAATGTTTCCGATTTGCTCGTCGGTTTTCGTTACCCAATATTTTCCGGTGTAAACATTGAACGTCGAGAATTGATCTCGGAGGATATGCCGTCCTCCGGCGAACCGTTCGTTCTCGACACGTTGGGCGACAAGCAGTGCAAGGTCCTCGTCGTCCTTGGCGGTTGCGTTAAGTTCACGGCGAAGGGTGCCGAGGGACAGTCCAGTAAATTCTTTAACCGTTCGGAGGATTGCCTCTTGGGAGATTCCGCTTAGTCCCGCCGAGGCAATACGTCCGAGGAGTTCGGACACTTCGCTTCCGGCGGTGTCCCTCGTGAACGTCCGGGCAGTGTCGAGCGCCTCGGTCTCCGTGATCGCGGCAGGATCGGGCTTTGAGTACACGTTCTCGCACCGCGCCACAGCCTTGAGGATGGTGTTACGCCGGTAATCGTCGCGTTCCCATTTGTCGCGGTATAGAGCCGACCGTCTGGCGATGCGTTCCATCCGTTCGCAGTCTTTACCGGTAAGAAATGCAAGGTGTGAGAATAGTGCCGAGTCCGCTTCAGAACGTCCGAATACGTCGGTGTCGGAGGGGTAGGTATCTGTTAGGCGTTCTTCGTTACCGTTCCATAGATCGGCAAACGTGGCGCGACCATTGAACGCACTGGCTGCGCTGGTCATACGGCAACCGAGGGCGATCAGTTCGTCGTCGTCGGTCGGCCCGTTCCATTCCGGTACGGGGGCGTCGGTCCAGTCCGCATCGTCTATGGTCGCGCCATCCGTAGCGAGATAAGCATCACGGAACGCAGCGAGCGCGGCGGTGTGGTCTATTGATGCGTCACCTTGCGCACCGATCCCGGTCAGAGCGACGAACCGTTTAGAGGTGTAGCACTCGATGTGAAGTTGACGGTTGTTCTTACGGAACGGTTCGGGAACGGGACCGGTGACGAACAGGTGGAAACCGGTTTGTGACGTTGACCACTCGAATGCGGCACCGGGGAACCGGCTGTAAATATCGGTGGCAAGTGCCGTAAGCGTTCCGTCCGGTTGCACGCAAGAATCCACATCGATGAACGTGAAGGGATCGTTCTCGGTAAATACGAAACCGAGTCCCGCATCGGGATAGACGGCGAGGAACGATGCGGCTTCGTCATGTGAGAGCCAGTTCGCCGGATCGTGCGGGTTCGTGCGGGAGCCGGTGCGCGGATCGAACGGGACTTTTGCCGGTTTCGGTTCGCCGGGGCGATGTTCGAGCCGCCACAGGATAAACTGCGGGTAGGGGGTGAATGCGGCTGGTGCTTGGGGTGCATTTCCGCTATAATCGATCCTGTTATTCTCCTTGGAATTGAGGCCCCCGTTGCTTCCCGGCGCGGGGGCTTTTCGTTTTTGCGTCATGGCGTCACCTCGTCTACGTAGGCCAAGAATTTATCGACCCAATCATGGGGACGCTGAAATCGAGTTATCGCGATGCGACCGGCCCTTAGGTGGCCGTCGAAAAGTCCGGCCATGCTGGTGACGACAATGCGACCTCGATTCCGGTGAAATTGAATATGAAATCCGGGGATACGGTGAAATCCGCCCAAACTATTCGAGCGCACCTCATCCGGGCGGTGTTGGCGGATTGCCCTAGCGGCCTGATAGACGGCGATTCCCATTTCGCGGCGGGGACTCATCATGATTCCGTGCCCCCGAAGCGTGTGTTCGCCCATGCTTCGATATCATCAACCAGCCATGCGCGGGTATTCGGGCCGAGCGAGACGGGTGCGGGAAAGTTGCCGGACTTTATCCACCGAGCCAAGGTGGTGCGGTTGTTCACTAGACCTGCTTCGACGAGGTCCGGGAAGCGTAAAAATGTGCGCGTCATTGCGTTTTCCTCCATGTTTAGCCGCGGTGCGGCGTGTTCACTTTCGAGAAAAACACAGGGCGGGGCGTTGTCCTACTGCTCGCAGGGGGACATCTCTAAGGTGTCCCCTTCTTTTCTTTCCGGGCGCGGTAAACGGCCTGCTTTACCGCACCATCGGTTTTTTTGCCGAATTTCTCCCCAACAATATTATAGGCCACTTTTGCTCGGACCCCCTCTTTTCGGAGCGCCTCGTAATCCTCAAGTATCGCTTGGCGCTCTTCGCGCTGCCGTGCTTCAAGTTCCGCCTTGCCTTCAAGCACTTCAGCCCCTTTCAAGGCGGCTTCTTCCCAATCCTGTTTCATCACCGCCGTAGCGTAGGTGTATCCAAGTTCAAAAGCCCACCGTGCGGCTTGATCGGCATTGTCCGCTGAAATGTCATGCTTCACCCAACGCCATAATTTCAATATTTTCTGAGCAAAATCGACGGGACTATCTTCCAAAGGTTCTTCATCGTCAGCCGTGGCGAGGACGGCCTCGGCTTCTTGAACAATGCTTATCGTAACTCCGCCGAAGAAGCCGCCGCCGTCCTCAATCCTCTTGTCCCATTTGTCGAAGAACTTGCGGAGACCTTCTGGCACGTCGTCGCCACTGTACGAAAGGTACTGGCGCTCCGTTATCCCGGTGCCGCGCGTTTTATATTCCTTCGCCATCAACCACGAACCTCGATTTTGACCACGTTCCTATTATCTTTTTGATTCAATAATGACATTAAGAATTGTGCCCAAGCATCTGTTGCTTGGCGTTTTTCATCCTCGTATCCATACCTGTTGTAGACGGCTGCGACGCCTGAAATTTCGCCTTCTGTGTGGTTTAAAAGGCGCTCGACCACATGGGGCGCGATGCGGAGGCGGGCCATTCCTGATGCGGCGGTGCGGCGCAGGTCATGGATCGTCCATCCGGGCATCGGTTCCACATCGTTCTTAGTGCGTTCCTTGGCGATGAGTTCGTCGAGGCGTCTTTTGCTGCGACTCCATCCAGAGATCGGGTGGTCCTCCGCGTCTCGTTTCAGGTCTTTATTAGCGAGTTGCGTTTTTGTGCGGCTAGGAAATAGCAGGGCGGAGGATTTGAAGCGGGGCAGGCTTTTCAACTCGGCAATCGCCAAGTCCGAAAGCGGCACTTCGTTGGCGCGGTCGGATTTAGTCTTTTCGCGGGGGAGGGTCCAAACGCCGCGCTTCAAGTCGATATCCTGCCATCGAGCGGCGGCGACTTCGCCGCGCCGTTGCGCCGTCAGCAGGGCGAGCCGGTAAAGCGGGCCGAAGGGATAGCCCAGCGCGTCGGCAGCGTTCCAAAATTCTACAAGCTCTCCGTCCGTCAAAACCCTGTCGCGGCTTCGCTCTTCGCTCGGTTTTTTCAATCCACGGCAGGGCGATTCTGTGATGATTTCGCGATCAACGGCCCAGTTGAAAACTTTACGGATATACGCAAACAGCCGGTTTGCCATGACGGGGGAGCCACGATCCACGATGCCGTCTAGAAGATCACGAACCTCTCGGCGCGAAATGTCCCTGATCGCCCGATTAGTCCATTTCTCACAATCTCGTAAAATCAGACGCCGGGTTTCCACCCAGGCTTTATTCCGTCGGCTGGCGTCGCGGTTGAAATAGTCTTCAACCACCTGGCCGAAGCTGTCGGGCGCAGCCTTTCGGGCCGCTTTCTTTTCCGCCGCCGGATCATCACCTTTTTCGACGGCCCGCATCGCTTCTCGCGCTTCCTCCCGCGCATCGCCAAGAAGCATTTTCGGATAGCGGCCTAGGGTGTGGCGTCGCGACTTTCCGTTTATCCGATACATCACCACCCAGGACTTAACGCCCCGGTCGGTGATGCGGAGCCCGAAGCCGGGAAGGGCGGCGTCCCAAAACTCAAGGCGTCCTTTCGCCGGTACTGGAAGGTGGTCGAGGGCGCGCGCGGTCAGCTTAATTGTGGGCATGGTCAAAAGGTCCTTCCGCAGGGTCAAAAGGTCATTCGGGGTAACGCCGGGGTAACACAAACCCCGTTTCTTGCTGTTACCCCATGTTACACCATGTTGTAAAAAGCGCAATAAAACAGCCGTTTTTATGGGTATGACTTTTTGACTTGTTTAACCATGTTTAATCAAAAAACTTGACTGGGGGTCAAGGGGTCGGAGGTTCGAATCCTCTCGCTCCGACCATTTCATTCCCCCCAACTTCTCAGTTGATTATAAACTTTTTTTCAGACGCGACTCGATATCGTCGAGGATTGTCTCTGCTTCCGTGTCCTTATTGCCCAGATAAAATTTTCCCCCTGGGGCAAGGCGCATGGTCGGGCCTTTCTGACAGTGACCGAGGCAATGGATTCGTTCGATTTTCAAGGCGATTCCCCGCTCGACAATCCCTTGCTCGATGGCTTGGGCGAGTTTTAAGCTACCGCGACGAGCGCAGCTCGGTCTTGTTGGGTCTTGCCGTTCGTTAATGCAGATCAGAAGCGACGGCGTCGAGGAGGAAAAATCATTCAAAAATTCGGTCTCCGGTTCCAGTGCGTGCAATTTTGAGGGGAAGCGCATTGCCAAACAAGTGCTTTCTTCAGTTCTTGGTGTTCGTGGTAAGTTGGTATAGCTTTGATATCGCAACCTTTTGATGGTTTTGGAGGCTTCCATGACGGAACCAGCAGCGGCTCCCAATTTCGCGGAACTTCAGCGTTTTATGAATGAAGTGGAGCAGGGCGTCCGAATCGCCAATCGGGAAATTATTCATTCGAATATTCCCCATTTAACTCGAGATAAGGTTTTGGCCTTTGCCGTTGTGGTTGGCAAGCTACGCACGGCTTATTTGGAAGCGGCTTTTGAGATTGCCAGCGGCGGAAGAGAAGCGGTCCCGTCCGAAGATACGGTGAGCGACTTGAAGCTGAAGCGGGAAATGTTTGAAGAAGCAAAAGCGGCTTTTGAGGCTCTGACCGACGCTATTGAAAAAGGCTATGTGGCGATCAACACCAGAGGTTGATTCCTGACCCTAGGTTACAATAGGAAAGACGTTGTCGAGCCGGGCGAGTTGAAGAACGCGCATGACGTTGGCGCCAACGGAAGTCAGCTTGAAATCCAGTTTCTGTCGTTCAGCGCTTTGAAAAGCTTCGATAAGGGTTGCAATTGCTGAGCTATCGATGGCGGTGATTTCCGAGCAATTCACATGAAGGCCTCTTTTTTCGGCGAGAATTTCCTGGAAATATTCCCTTGCCTCTGGCGAGCTTTCCAGATCAAAGTCGCCAACCGGCTTTGCGATGGTCAAGCCATCTGTTGTTTCCGTTAGAATTTCCATCAGCCGTGACTTTCCAAGACTTCACGTCCCTTTTTTGTAAGCTTGCAGACGAGCCAATCCGGTTTTAAGGGGTTTGAAAACCAGGGCTCGGCCCAACCATGCCGGATACAGCTTTGTACGGTTGCCGGGTTAATGCTTTGTCCTTCCGCATCGAAGAGGGGGAGTTTGCCTCCGGGTTGTGACAATCCACGGGTCAGCCACTGGACCTGTATATCAGTGGGTTTTTCCTGACCTGTCATGACGTGCTCCGTAAGAATCAACTAGGTGAATTGTCTGTATGGTACGTTAGATTACCCTGCGGTGAAACCCGAAAGGAGTGCCTATGAGCCATGTGATTCTTTATGTCACGGCGCCAACGATGGATGAAGCGGAAACAATTGCCGGAAAGCTCGTCGAAGAGAAGCTGGCGGCTTGTGCCAATGTTTCCCGGGGAGTGCGTTCTTTTTATCGTTGGCAGGGAAAACTTCAAAGCGATGCTGAGGTGTCTTTCATTCTAAAAACGAAGAAAAGCCTTATCGCCAAGGCGACCGAACGTATCGAGGAACTGCATTCTTACGATTGTCCCTGCGTTATTGCGCTTCCAATCGTCGGGGGAAGTGAGGCCTTCCTGCGGTGGATCGATGAGGAAACCGTCTAGAGCCTATTCCGGGCAGCGCACTGAGACCATAGCTTGAGCGGCGATCCCTTCCTTGCGACCGGTAAACCCCAGTCCTTCGGTCGTTGTCGCCTTGATTGAGATGCGGTTGATCGGAAGGTCGAGAAGGGTTGCGATATTATCACGCATCGCTTGGCTATGAGGGCCGATTTTAGGGCTTTCGCAAATGATGGTTAGGTCCAGATTGATAATGTCCCCACCGGCTTCGCAAACCAGATCATGGGCTTTGCGCAAGAAAAGAGCCGAATCAGCGCCTTTCCACCTGTTGTCACTGGGTGGGAAGTGCTGACCGATATCCCCTAGCGCCATACTGCCGAGGAGGGCGTCGGTTAGCGCATGCAGGGCGACGTCGGCGTCGGAATGTCCTTTAAGCGAACGGTTATGGGGGATGGAAACACCGCAAAGGGTAACTTGATCGCCATCGCAGAACCCATGTACGTCAAAGCCGCTTCCCATTCTCGTTAGTGTTTGAGCCGCCGTCATTCGTTGTGCCCTTTTTACGTCATCTTTCGTGGTGATTTTGAAGTTGTTGTCAGAGCCCTCGACAATTGCAACGGGGATGCCCGAAGCTTCGGCGACTGCGCAGTCATCAGTCAGTTTTTGTCCGATTTGCTGGCGGTGGGCCTCTAAGATGGTCATAAAGTCAAAGCCCTGTGGCGTTTGAGCCCGCCAGAGACCCTCTCTGTCCTGGGTGCCGCTCACTATGCCGTCTTTTTCGCGCTTGAGTGTATCGGCGACCCTGACGGCGGGAAGGGCCGCGGGATAATTTTCAAGCTTGGTGAGAACGTTGGAAATATCCAGCAGGGAGACAAAAGGGCGGGCCGCATCGTGAATAAGAACCTTCGTCGGTTTTTTCGCAGCCAGGGCCTCAAGGCCGTTGAGCACGGAAGCTTGGCGTGTTTCACCGCCTGGAACCGGCTCGGGTAGCTGCAGGCCTTGCAGGGCTTCATCGTAGAGGCTTCTGTCGTCGGGGTGTATCACCACCTGGATAAGGGAGACGTCCTTATGGGCAAGAAATTGTTCAACGGTTCGCCGCAAAATGGTTTTGCCGTTCAGGTCAAGATACTGCTTGGGCAGGGGCGTTCCGGCTCTGTGGCCACGCCCTGCAGCAACGATAATCGCTGCGTTATCTCTTCTTTCCTGCTCACGCATTCAAATCTTAACTCCCGTGTTCTTGATGTTACTAAACCCTTCCGAGAAAAGGGGCAAGATCGACGGGGTCCTTGACAGATGGCTTCTGCGGGAGGATACAGATTGCCATGAGTGAAAGCCTGGTTTTGAACATATGCGCTCTATTGGCGCTTTTGCCCGTTTGGGCCGTTAGTCTCAATCGTGAAGGCGGTAAGGATACTGTCTATTGGGCGACGCTTGTTGTGGCGGTCGCCGGTGTCGGTGTCTGGGCCGTGGCGCTGCTTGCCGGGCATTGGCAGACGGGTCTTTCAATTACCCTGTGGGTCACCATCAGTATGACCCTTCTGCTGTTTCTCGCCGTCTCTATTTGGGCTCCGCAGGCTTGGCGCTTGACGCCGATTTTGATGCCTTATCTCCTTATTCTGGGAATTTTGGCGACGGTCTGGCATACGGCGCAAGGGACTCCGATGAGCCTCAAAGTGCCGACCGGCTGGATACATATGCATATTTTCGTATCCGTCGTGACCTATGGCATGGTGACGCTTGCGGCCGTGGCGGCCTTGGCGGCGTTTCTCCAGGAGCGCGCACTTAAGAAGAAACAAAGAACCCGCCTGACCCGAGTTTTGCCGGCGGTCGTCGATAGTGAAAGTCTCGTCCTTAAGCTGTTAGGCTCGGGTGAAGTCGTTCTCGGAATTGGCCTCTTGACCGGTGTCGTGGCTCAATACTTTTCAAACGGCCAGTTTTTTGTGCTTGATCACAAGACGCTTCTTTCCGTTGGAACGTTTTTGGTTATCGGCGCTTTATTGGTTGCTCATCATAAGACCGGTGTTCGCGGGCGTTCGGCGGCCCGCTTGGTGTTGCTGGCCTACTTGCTGCTTACGCTCGGTTATCCCGGCGTTAAGTTTGTGACCGACGTGCTGGTTAATCATTAGGGTCTGGTTGAGCCGCTTTATAGTTCTGCCGAAAACCATCCGACCCCCGGCTAGAACCGTACTCTGTTTCTTGCATTTAGCGCAGAAATTGCCTAAAAAACAAACATCTCACTTTGGTGCTTAAAAATGTCGCTTCTTATCGGGCCGGTGCGCCTGGACAATCCAGTGATTTTAGCCCCCATGTCGGGAGTGTCCGATATGCCGTTTCGGCGTCTCGTCAAACGGCATGGCGCGGGTCTGGTGGTTTCCGAAATGATCGCCAGTCAGGCGATGATCCGAGCCAATGAGAAAACCCTCAAAATGTCGACCAATTGTGAAGATGAGCATCCCATTGCCGTTCAGCTTGCCGGATGCGAGCCCGAGGCCATGGCCGAGGCGGCAAGGATGAACGAAGACCGCGGAGCGGCGATTATCGATATCAATATGGGCTGCCCGGTTAAGAAGGTCACTAAAGGCGACGCCGGCGCAGCCTTGATGAAAGATGAAGCTTTGGCTGGCCGCATCGTCGAAGCCGTAGTCAAGACGGTCAAACTGCCGGTCACGGTGAAGATGCGCTTGGGGTGGGACGATTCAAATCGCAATGCGGTTTCGTTGGCTCGGATCGCCGAAGGCTGTGGGGCGGTTGCCCTGACAGTGCATGGCCGCACTCGGAGCCAATTCTATAAAGGGCAAGCCGACTGGCGGGCCATTGGCGAGGTTAAGCAGGCGGTGAGCGTTCCGGTGATTGGTAATGGCGACGTCACCAGTTACGAAAAAGCCAGGAAACTCCTGGATCAGTCCGGTGCAGACGGCGTCATGATTGGCCGTGGGTGCTATGGTCGTCCCTGGTTCCCGGGGTTGGTCGCCAAGTACCTGGAAACAGGCCAAGTGCCGGATGAGCCAAAACTGGAAGACCAATATGCCGTCGTTGTCGAGCACTACAAAATGATGCTTGAGCATTACGGCGAACGCGGTGGGGTCAGAATTGCCAGAAAGCACCTGGGTTGGTATTCGAAAGGGCTGCCTGGTTCTGCTGAATTTCGCTCTGAAATCAACACTTTGGACGACCCTCTACAGGTGCTTTCCTTAATTGATGCTTTTTATCTGCCGCTTTGCGAAAAGGATGCGGCCTGATGAACGGGATTGAGAATGGGGGTGGCGAGATTGATTTTGAAGCCGTTCTTGGCTCGCTTTCAGCCTCCGTCTTAGTGGTCGGGCCTGCAAATCTGATCGAATTCGTCAATGGGGCGGGGGAGCAGCTGTTTGGCGCAAGTGCTGCTTATCTGAAAGATCGATCTTTGGATGAGTTCGTTCCGTCAGACCATCCCATGTACGGCCTGATCGATCAGGCGAGGAACGCCAGACTCGCCGTTTCCGAATATGGCGTAACCCTTGATTCTCCCAGAATAGGCAAGCATTTCGTCAATATCCAGGCGTCTCAATTGAGCGGTCGGCCCGGTCATATCGTTCTTTCCATCCATCAGCGCTCCTTCGCCGATAAGATCGCCAAGCAGCTTTCTCACAGGGGGGCTGCCCGTTCGGTTACGGCCTTGGCGGCCATGCTGGCCCATGAAGTTAAGAACCCTCTGTCGGGTATTCGAGGAGCGGCTCAGCTTGTTGAGCAGAATGCGACACCGGAAGATCAAGAGCTAACGCGGTTGATTTGCACTGAAACCGACCGAATCTGCGCGCTTGTTGATCGGCTGGAGGTGTTTACCGATCAGCGGCCCATTGATCGTGAGCCGGTTAATATTCACCGGGTTTTGGAGCATGTACGCAAAATCGCCAAGAATGGTTTTGGCGCGACAGTTCGATATGTGGAGAATTACGATCCATCCCTGCCTCCGGTCTATGGCGTTCGGGATCAATTGATTCAGGTGTTTCTCAACCTCATTAAGAATGCGGCTGAGGCAGTGCCTAAAAAGGGCGGTGAAATTATCATCTCAACGTCTTACCAGCATGGTGTGAGCTTTGTCGTGCCAGGCACCAAAACCAAGGTGCATTTGCCGCTTATGGTGACCATTCAAGACAATGGTGAAGGCATCCCCGAAGATGTTCGCCCTCATCTGTTTGAGCCCTTCGTTTCGACGAAAACCAATGGAAGTGGGCTTGGTTTGGCTTTGGTCGCCAAAATCATCAACGATCATGGTGGGGTCATTGAATGCGATAGCCAACCCAATCGAACCCTTTTCAAAATAATGTTGCCGGTAGCGCCTGCCGAACTGGTGGCAAGTGAAAACAATGCGGAACTATAAGATATGAGCAATGAAACCATCCTGGTCGCCGATGATGATGCGGCCATCCGCACGGTAATCAATCAGGCCTTGGGGCGGGAAGGGTACGAGGTTCGTGCGACGGGAAATGCGTCAACGCTTTGGCGCTGGGTTGCTGATGGGCAAGGCGATTTGGTTATTACCGATGTTCGTATGCCTGATGAAAACGGCCTCGATCTAATTCCGCGAATCAAAAAACTCCGTCCCGATCTCCGTATTATTGTCATCTCGGCCCATAGCACCCTGATGACAGCGGTTAAAGCGACCGAACGCGGCGCATTTGAATATCTACCAAAACCTTTTGATCTCAAAGAGTTGACGTCTGTTGTTGAGAGGGCGCTCAAGGAAAGCAAGGCAGGGGTAAATGCTGATAATACAGATGACGATGTGGACGATCGCCTCCCGTTAATTGGTCGTTCGCCTGCGATGCAGGAAATCTATCGCACCCTGGCGCGGCTTATGGGAACAGATCTCGCCGTTATGATTACGGGGGAATCGGGAACCGGTAAGGAATTGATCGCCAAAGCTCTTCACAACTACGGTAAGCGCAGGAACAAGCCGTTTATCGCGGTTAATATGGCGGCTATTCCACGCGATTTGATCGAGAGTGAGTTGTTTGGTCATGAAAAAGGGGCGTTTACCGGCGCCGTGTCCCGATCTGTCGGTTGTTTTGAGCAGGCTGAAGGCGGGACGCTCTTCCTCGATGAAATTGGCGATATGCCGCCGGAAGCCCAGACGCGTTTGCTGCGAGTGCTTCAAGAGGGCGAATATACGACCGTGGGCGGTCGAACGCCGATTAAAACAGACGTACGGATTATTGCGGCGACCCATAGGGATTTGAGCCAGTTGATCCGTCAGGGGCTTTTCCGTGAAGACCTTTATTACCGCTTGAATGTGGTGCCCATACGGTTGCCGCCGCTTCGTGAGCGAGTTGAGGATATCCCCGAACTGGTCAATCACTTCCTTTCTCAGGCGACGGAAGAAGGTTTGCCTTGGAAAACCGTGCAGTCGTCCGCTATGGAGCGGTTGAAAACCTATCGTTGGCCGGGGAACGTGCGGGAGCTGGAAAACCTTATCAGGCGTTTGGCGGCGCTCTATTCGGAAGAAGAAATTGGCGTTGAGGCCATTGAGACGGAATTGGCGGGAACTTCCGGCGCGGTAAGCAGCAAGTCTTCTGAGGGGGAAGGGCTCAGCGATCTCGTCGATCGCCATGTGCGGGAATATTTTAACGCCCACGGCGATTCCTTGCCGGCGGCAGGGCTATATGATCGTATTCTGCGGGAAATCGAACGGCCGTTGATTAGCATTTGTCTGGAGGCGACACGGGGCAATCAAGTCAAGGCGGCCGATCTTTTGGGGTTAAACCGCAATACCTTGCGTAAGAAAATAAAAGTTCTCGGCATCCCGGTGGTTCGGGGCGGGAAAAACGATCTTTAGGCAGTGATAGTATGGACCCCAGACCCGTTGACCCTTTGAGGCGATTTAGCAGCTGGTCCCGTAAAACGGGACTGAGCCGCAAAGTCGCTTTTGCTTTTGCCGGCGCGGCGGCGGTCTCCGGGGTTGCCACATTGGTCAGTATGGCAGGGACAGGGCCAGAGGCCATGAATCCCAAAGTGGTGCTGATCCTTCTTTATCTCGATGTCATCTTGTTGCTAGGCCTTGGCGCGATTATCGCCAGACGGTTGATGACGATTTGGCTGGAACGGCGTAAAGGGGTTGCGGGGTCTAAGCTGCATACGCGGTTCCTGCTCATGTTCAGCCTGGTCGCCGTGACGCCCTCGATCATTGTCGCCGTGTTTGCCGGTCTCTTCCTGAATTTCGGTATTCAGGCTTGGTTTAGCGACAAGGTTTTCACAGCGGTTATGGAGTCCAGGGAGGTTGTTCGCGCTTATCTGCACGAGCACCGCAAAGCGATCAAGGCAGATGTTTTGGCGGTTGCGGCCGATATCAACAACAACGCTCCACGATTGATGCAATCGTCTTACGAAATGAGCCGTTTCCTCGATACGGTTGGCGCTATCCGAACTGTGCCCGAGTTGGTCGTGTTGGACCGGGGTGGAAAAATCCTGGCGCGTTCCTCTTTGAGCTTTTCGTTGGAATTCGATCAGGTGCCCTTGGAGGCGTTGGATAAGGCGCAATCCGGCGATGTGGTTATTCTGACGGGAGAAAACGAAGATCGGGTGCGGGCGATTACCCGGCTCGACCGGTTTGTCGATTCTTATTTACTTGTTGGACGTTTCGTCGACCCGAAGGTTTTCGAGCACATCGAAAAAACCGAAGGGGCAGTGAAACGCTACAAAGATATCGAGGAAAAACGCGAAGGTATTCAGATCACCTTCGTCATGATCTTCGCTCTTGTGGCGATTTTGTTGCTGTTGGTGGCGGGGTGGTTTGGGCTGGTCATGGCCAACCGACTAGCCGCACCGATTGGGCAATTGATTTCGGCGTCGGAGCGTATCCGCAAAGGGGACATGTCGGCTCGAGTTTCCCTGCTTGAGGGGGGCGATGAGATCGACACCCTCAATAGGGCCTTCAACCGTATGACCAGCCAATTGGAGACTCAGCGAAAAGGACTGGTAGATGCCAACCGGGAACTTGATGAGCGACGCCGGTTTACTGAAACCGTCCTTTCCGGCGTTAGCGCCGGTGTAATTGGTTTGGATCGGGAGGGATTGATCCATCTGCCTAACCGGTCCGCCTGCGCACTATTGGCAACCGGTCTAGAGGATCTTGAGGGGAAACCTTTTGGAGAAGCAGTCCCTGAAATGAGGGACCTGTTGCTGAATGTCATGCGCCGCCCAGAACGAAGCGCTCAAGGAGAAATCTCGCTTATCCGGGGTGAGAAAAAAATGATCCTGCTGACGCGGATTGCTGCGGAACTCATGGAACAGGAGGTCTTGGGATACGTCGTGACCTTCGATGACATCACGGAGTTGCAATCAGCCCAAAGAACCGCGGCCTGGGCCGATGTGGCGCGTCGGATAGCCCATGAGATCAAAAACCCTCTGACGCCCATTCAACTCTCCGCAGAACGTTTAAAGCGTAAATATCTCGACCGGATTGAAGAGGACAAAGAGACCTTCGAGCTTTGTACGCAAACCATCGTGCGGCATGTGGAGGATATTGGGCGGATGGTTGATGAATTTTCTTCATTTGCCAGAATGCCGCAGCCGGTTCTCGCTCCTACCAACCTCAAGCAGTTGTGTCGTGAAACCGTTTTTCTTGAAAAAAATCGCAATAGCGACATCGAATTCAGAGCCGACGTTCCCGAAGAAGATGTCATTGTTCTGTGCGATGAAAAACAAATTGGCAGGGCCTTGACCAATTTGTTGAAGAATGCAGCCGAATCGTTGGGTGCGGTCGAAAGAGAAGGCGGTCGGTTCGTCGCGTTGACCCTGACGACCGAACCGGATGTCGTCACGGTTCATATCGAGGACAACGGCCCCGGTTTTCCCAAGGATTTGCGCGGCCGCTTAACGGAACCTTATGTAACGACGCGGGAGAAAGGGACCGGCCTGGGGCTTGCTATCGTTAAAAAAATCATGGAAGAGCACGATGGCGACCTTATACTTGACGACCGAGAAGGGGGAGGAGCTACCGTAACCCTTGTATTTCCTCACGTTGATAGGGATAGCCAGGGCGTAGAAAATTCTGACGATTCGGCTTCCGCCGGGTCTCGGGAAGAACCAATGGATATGGCAATCAAGCTGACAACCGATGGCTTATGATATTCTCATAGTTGACGATGAAGCCGACATCAGGGTGCTGACCTCCGGTATTTTGGAGGATGAGGGCTACCAGACACGGGAAGCGGCCAACAGCACCGAGGCGCTTGAATCGATTAAAACCCGGCGACCAAGCTTGGTTTTACTGGATATCTGGCTTCAGGGCAGTCAATTGGATGGCCTAGGTATCCTTGAGGCGATTAAGGCCGAACATGCCGATCTGCCGGTTGTGATGATGAGCGGTCATGGAACCATTGAGACAGCGGTTTCCGCCCTGAAAATCGGTGCTTACGATTTCATTGAAAAGCCCTTTAAGACGGATCGTCTGATTTTGATTCTCGAGCGGGCTATCGAGTCGACCCGTCTGAAGCGTGAAAACGAAGAGCTTAAAGTCAGGGCTGGGGGGCAATACGACCTGATTGGCTCATCCCCGGCCGTGAATGCCGTGCGCCAAGCTGTTGAAAAAGTTGCGCCGACCAACAGCCGGGTTTTGATCTCCGGCCCAGCTGGGTCCGGCAAGGAAGTGGCGGCTCGTCTGATCCATCGGCAATCCAGTCGAGCGGCCGGACCTTTCGTTGCACTAAATTGCGCGACCATGGCGCCGGAGCGAATGGAAGAAGAGTTGTTCGGCGTCGAGCCCTCTCCAACTCGAGGGCCGGGAAAGGTCGGAACGTTTGAGCAAGCCCATAATGGGACGCTTTTTCTCGATGAAGTGGTCGATATGCCTCTGGAAACACAGGGGAAAATTGTTCGGGCCTTGCAGGAGCAAACCTTTTTAAGAGTTGGCGGTCAAAAAAAAGTCGAAGTCGACGTTCGGGTTATCGCTTCGACAGCCAGAAACCTGACCGACGAAATTGCTGTAGGACGGTTCCGCGAGGATCTTTTCTACCGGTTGAGCGTCGTGCCTATTAGCTTGCCGGGTTTAACGGAAAGACGTGAGGATATTCCTCTCCTTGCAGAGCATTTCATGGTTGTGGCGTCCCAAAGCACGGGTCAACCTTCTAGACAACTCGGTGACGATGCCTTGGCGGCTATGCAGTCCTATGAGTGGCCCGGCAACGTGCGTGAGTTGAAGAATTTGGTTGAGCGGTTGTTGATCATGGCGCCCGGAGGTTCTGAAGAAAAAATCAGAGCGGATATGCTTTCTTCGGTTCTTGAGGCCGGGTCGGGAGAAGCTATGAGCTTGGATCGGACCGGGGAAATCATGAGTATGCCGTTGCGTGAAGCCAGGGAGGTGTTCGAGCGCGAATACTTGCAGGCGCAGGTTAGCCGTTTTGGCGGAAATATCTCCCGTACGGCGTCTTTTGTCGGCATGGAGCGCTCAGCATTGCACCGGAAGCTCAAAAGCCTCGGCATTACCAGTGAAGACAAGTCCAACGCCAACGGTTAATTTGGCGCGTCAGAGGGACAGGGCAGGGATACCAGGATTATGAAAGTCATCGTATGCGGCGCGGGGCAGGTTGGTTTTAATATTGCCCGCTATTTGGCGATTGAAGACAACGATGTCACGGTCATCGACCAGTCCGCCGAGTTGGTTCGTAAAATCAAAGATAGTCTGGATTGCCAAGGCGTTGTTGGCCAAGCATCCTTGCCGGACGTGCTTGAAGCCGCCGGGGCGGCCGATGCGGACATGATGATCGCGGTGACCTATGCCGACGAAGTCAACATGATTGCCTGCCAGGTGGCTCATTCATTGTTCGACGTGCCGACGAAGATCGCCCGCGTTCGCCACCAGAGTTATTTGAGGCCGATCTGGGCCAATCTGTTCTCCCGTGAGCATATGCCCATCGATGTGATTATTTCGCCGGAAATTGAAGTGGCGCGGGCGGTGACGCGGCGTCTCAAGGTGCCCGGGGCGTTCGATATGATTTCCCTGGTCAATGACAAGGTCAAGCTATTGGGGGTTCGGTGTGAAGAGAACTGCCCCTTGATCAATACGCCCCTGCGCCAACTCACCCAGCTTTTTCCCGATCTGAATATCGTGATTATCGGCCTTATCAGGGAAGGGAAGGCGATCATCCCAACGGCTGAAGATCAAATGATTGAGGGTGACGAGGTCTATTTCGTTGTCGATAGCGATCATGTGTCGCGCGCCATGGCCGCCTTCGGTCATGAAGAAAGCGAGGCTCGACGCCTTTTAATCTTTGGCGGCGGCAATATCGGGTTGTTTTTGGCTGAAGAAATCGAGCGGGAATATCCCTGGGTGAACGCCAAAATTGTCGAGGCGGACCAGGAGAGAGCCAGGGAAATCGCCAGCAGACTGTCCAATACCGTCGTTCTCAATGGCGATGTCTTGGATTCCGAATTGCTCGATGAGGCCAACGTGCGGGCCACGGAAACCGTGGTTGCCGTCACCAACGATGATGAGACGAATATTCTGTCTTCGCTCTTGGCTAAGCGGGCCGGATGTCAGCGTGTCATCACCCTGATCAACAAAAGCAACTATGAGCCCTTGTTGGCTCCGCTCGATATCGATGCTGCCGTCAGTCCCCGGGCGATTACGGTTTCGACTATCCTTCAGCATGTTAGACGGGGGCGCATTCATTCGGTCCACAGTCTGCGCGACGGTTTTGGCGAGTTGATCGAAGCCGAGGCGCTCGAGACATCGCCCCTGGTCAATACGCCGCTCAAGGACGTGGACCTGCCGCCAGGGGTGGTCTTGGGCGCGGTCGTTCGTAAAGGCAAGGTGATCAGCCCACGAGGAAGCACGATTGTTCAGGCGAAAGACAGGGTGGTGCTCTTTGCCGCCGCCGAGTCGGTCCGCAAGGTCGAAAAGATGTTCTCCGTCCGGCTTGAATATTTTTAGGAAATCGTAGAATGCCGAGAATTGCCTACGTCAATGGGCGCTACGTGCCCCACCGGCGGGCCGCCGTTCATATAGAGGACAGGGGATACCAGTTCGCCGATGGAGTATATGAGGTCGTCGGCGTTCATAAAGGTCGACTGATCGATGAGAAGGAACATCTGGACCGTTTGGAGCGCTCATTGGCTGAGCTTTCCATTCCCAGCCCCATGGCGCGAGGCGGAATTCGTGTCGTGCTCGGGCAAATGGTGCGGCGAAACCTTATCTCCGATGGCTTGGTTTACATGCAGGTGACGCGTGGGGTTGCGCCGCGCAATCATGCTTTTCCGGCAAATCCAAAGCCTTCTTTCGTCGTGACCGCGCGACCGATCAAGCCGTTCGATAGAGCGACGATTTTAACTGGTGGCAAGGTCATCACCGCGCCTGATATTAGGTGGAAGAGATGCGACATCAAAACGATATCCCTCCTTCCTAATGCAATGCTTAAGCAAAAGGCCGTGGAGGCAGGGGCTCTTGAAACCTGGATGGTCGATGAAAAGGGCTTCATTACCGAAGGGACGTCGAGCAATGCCTGGATCGTTACCAAAAAGGGTGAAGTGGTAACACGTCGAACCGGGCCTGAAATTCTGGCGGGCATTACCCGTTTACGCGTACTTGCGATTGCTGAGCGGCAGGGGTTGGTTTTTGTTGAACGGGCCTTTACCAAAAAAGATGTTTTGGAAGCCGATGAGGCCTTTTTGACCAGCACCACGAGTTTCGTAAAACCCGTTCTGCAGATTGACGGTCATGCGATTGGAAGCGGGGCTCCTGGGAAATTGACCACGGCGTTGCTCGATTGGTATGAGCGTCATATGGAAGAGGATGAATGAGCGTGGCGGTAAAGCGACCTAAGGCCATTCTGTTCGACTGGGACAATACCCTGGTTGATAACTGGCTGGCGATCACCGACGCGCTGAACGTTACCCTGATCGCCATGGGGCAGGAGCCCTGGACGAAAGAGCAGGCGCTATCCCGCGTCCGCAAATCCTTAAGGGACAGCTTTCCGGAGATGTTCGGCGAGCGTTGGGAAGAAGCGGCTAAAATATTTTATGACCGCTTCGAGGAAGCCCATCTTGAGATGCTTCGCCCCAAGGAAGGGGCTGGAGAGATGCTGGCGGCCTTGAAAGAGCAGGGGTTCTATCTCGCCGTTGTGAGCAATAAGACCGGAGGCTATCTCAGAAAAGAATGTGCGCACCTAGATTGGAACGGTTATTTCAGTCAAATCGTCGGTGCGACGGATGCTAAACAGGATAAGCCCGATCCCGAGCCCCTGAGGCAGGCGCTTAACGGGTCTGGCTTTTCTCTGGGGGAAGACGTTTGGTATGTTGGCGATGCCGATATCGATCTTGAGTGCGCCCATAACGGCGCCTGCGTGCCGGTTCTCATCCGTGATCAGGCTCCCAAGCATGGAGAATTCGACGCCTTTCAACCCTCGATATATTTCAAGAGTTGCCTGGACCTGCTCAGTCTTGTTAGAACTCTCTAGGAACTCGCATTCGGGGATTGGGCGATAAAATCGAAAATTATTCGAGTTTATCAATTATAGGTTCAAATCGCGGGCGAATTCCGATACAAAGCGAAACTTCAAATGGGGCGATTAATTCTCCTCGGGCACCTACAGGGTAATAAGAAAAAGGGGTAAGCCTATGGCTTCCGAAAAATCCCAAAACGTTCAGGATGTTTTCCTGAACTATATCCGGAAAAATAAAACTCCAGTCACGGTCTTCCTGGTAAACGGCGTCAAGCTGCAGGGTATCGTAACCTGGTTCGATAACTTCTCCGTTCTTCTGCGTCGTGACGGCCATACCCAGCTTGTTTACAAGCACGCCATTTCGACCGTAATGCCTTCTGTTCCGGTTCAGCTTTTCGATCCGGGTAAAGACGAAGGCGAAGAAGAAGGCGAAGGCTGACAAATCCTTTAAGTCTTGACCTTTTCCGGTAATGACGCATCGGGCTCCTCCGCGAAAGCGGCGGGGGCGCGTTGCATCGTGGTTCATCCGTTTTTTTATCGCGACCCCACTGTCGACCGGCAGCGGGATATCGACGCTTGTCTGGAAGAGGCTATCGGGCTTTCGGCCGCCATTAATCTGGATGTCGCCGATGCGCAAATCGTCAAGGTATCCAAGCCGCGCCCGGCAACGCTTCTCGGCAAGGGCGGGGTCGATATCATCGGTGAAATCATCGATCAGCAACAAGCCTGCGATACGCCCGTCGAACTGGTTGTTTTCGATGGTGCTTTGACGCCCATTCAGCAGCGCAACCTCGAAAAGGCCTGGCAGGTTAAGGTGATTGACCGGACCGGTCTGATCCTTGAAATTTTTGGTGAACGGGCAAAAACCAAAGAAGGCCGCTTGCAGGTCGAACTGGCCTCCTTAACCTATTTGCGTTCCAGGCTGGTTCGTTCCTGGACCCATCTTGAACGGCAAAGGGGCGGACATGGCTTTATGGGTGGCCCTGGTGAAACCCAAATTGAGGCCGACCGGCGGATGATCGATGATCGCATCGTTCGCATCAAAAAGAAGCTGGAGGAGGTGCGGCGAACCCGTGAGCTCCACCGCAAGGCCCGCAAGAAGGTGCCGTTTCCCGTGGTGGCGCTTGTCGGCTATACCAACGCAGGAAAATCGACGCTTTTCAATGCGTTGACCAAGGCTTCCGTTATGGCCGAAGATCAGCTTTTTGCGACTCTCGATCCGACCATGCGCCGTCTCGACCTGCCGTCGGGGCGCAAAGTTATCCTTTCCGACACGGTGGGGTTTGTTTCATCACTGCCTCACGAATTGGTAGCGGCTTTCCATGCAACGCTCGAAGAGGTGCAGGAGGCCAATATTATTCTCCACGTTCGCGATATTTCTCACCCTGACAGCGAGGCTCAGAAAGCCGACGTTGCTGCGGTTCTCAGTGAATTGGAGATTGATAGCGAACGTCAGAACAACCTGATTGAGGTTCACAATAAAATCGATCTTCTTTCCGGTGAGCGGAAACAGATTGTCGACAATCTGGCAGCCCGCGCCGCCATTCCTTGCGTCAGTGTTTCCGCTGTCACGGGCGAGGGGATCGAGGGGCTGCTTGAAGCCATCGATCAATTGATGCGCGAAGGAATGGATCTGCATCGGGTTGAGCTTGAACCTTCTCAAGGCGCTGAGCTTTCCTGGCTTTACAGTCACGGTGAGGTCGGTGAGAGAGCGGACGATCCTGAAACTGGCAAGATTACCCTTTCGGTGCGGCTTAACCCCGCCAATACTGAACGCTACAAACGTAAGTTCCCTAAATCCTGATTTTTCCAAAGGTTGCCCTTGATGGCGGAAATCTATAGTTTTTTCTACTAGTAGAAAAATGAGGGTATGATGGCGACTGCTGAAGCTCAGACCAAATGGCGACGGAAGAATCACATTATGAAGCGCCAGCTCAATGTGATGGCGCGGAAACTGGTGCATGAGTATCTGGAGGAAATTGCCGAAACCTACGATCTGGAAGGCAAGGGGGAGGCCGTGACCTTTGCCTGCTTTGTGACCAAATCTCTCATGCAGCAGGCAGAGTTTAATGAAGAAGCGGCCAGATTGTTGGACGTTTTCGATCAGAGCTACCAGCGTGATCGGGATATTTATACGAGTTCTAGGGTCCATACTCATTCAAATGGTCCTTTTGGTTTGGAAAGAATAACGCAGGACAAGGAGAGGGCTTGAAGGCAATGTGGTTCATTGGTGAAAGTCCTCGACGCCGACCTGCGTTATTCTTTCCAAATCCCTTTGGGACGAGGGCGGTTTCCTCCCCTGCTGCGTTGCGTCCCCCTTGTGATGCGCCAGCATCACTGCGTGCTACGCGCCTAACAGGAAAGAAAACCGCCCACGCCAAAGGGAGCATTTGAATGAGTATGAACCCTAGATGCCCATGATGCTGGATGTCGCGCGTATTGCCGAGTTGATTAGAGAGGCTGTCGAAGCCGAGGTTCTTCCTCGGTTTAAGAAGCTGGCCGAGGGCGATATTTCGGAAAAGAAGCCTGGCGACTTGGTGACGACGGCGGATATTGAGGCGGAGGTCTATCTTGAACGCTTGTTGATGGACGCCTTGCCGGGAAGTTTGGTCATCGGTGAAGAGGCCATTAGCCGACAGGATAAAACGCTTGCGCCTCTGGAAGAAGATCGTCCGGTCTGGGTTGTCGATCCGGTCGATGGAACAGCCAATTTCGCCAAGGGAGATTCCTGTTTCGCCACCATGGTGGCTCTTTGCCGTCGTGGAGAAGTCCTGGCAGGGTGGATACACGATCCCCTTTCAAACAAAACGGCTATTGCCGAAGTCGGTAGCGGGGCTTTTTATGCGGGCGAACCCATGAGGGTCGGCAATCCGGCGTCTTTGGCCGAGATGACCGGCCCCATGTGGAAGAAGCTGGAAAAGACGTCACAGGAAAACGCCAGAAAGGGGCTGGGCGACGTGCCTCGAAAAATTGGCCATTACGGCTGTGTCGGCCATGAATATATTCACCTAGCTGATGGCCATATTGATTTTGCCCAGTACGGCTTGCTTCAGCCCTGGGATCATGCGGCAGGGGTTCTTCTGCACCGGGAGGCGGGAGGTTTTAGTGCGCTTGTTAATGGGGAGCGACAGTACCGAGCCGTGCAAACCACGGGGAACCGGCTTTTGCTCGCGCCAAATGAAGAAGCTTGGCGCCAGTTGACCAGACTGTTCAATTCATAAACTGGTCGAGCCTTGCCATAAGGCTTCCAAGAATTCTAAAGTTCAGCCCAACAAGCAAATCTATAAGGGAAGGCATCGACCATGAAAGTCGCATTTATCGGGCTCGGAGCCATGGGATATCCCATGGCTGGACATCTCCAGAAAGCGGGGCATGACGTCACGGTTTATAACCGAACGGCGGCCAAGGCGGAGAAATGGGCGGGAGAGTACGGTGGTTTATTTGCCGAAACCCCAGCCAAGGCGGCTTCCGGGGCCGAAATCGTCATGGCTTGTGTCGGCAATGATGACGATGTGCGCGGCATTTTCTATGGCGATGACGGCGCGCTTGCCGGTATGTCGGAAGGTGCGATCTTTGTCGATCATACGACGACGTCGGCGACACTGGCGCGGGAGTTGGGCGCAGCGGCCAAAGAAAAAGGCGTTCATTTTCTCGATGGCCCCGTTTCTGGCGGTCAGGCAGGAGCCGAGAACGGCGTTCTTACCGTTATGGTCGGTGGCGATGAGGCGGCATTTACCCGCGCCGAACCGGTGATCGATTCTTTTGCCAAGGCCGTCACCCTGATGGGCGATATAGGTTCCGGTCAATTGACCAAGATGGTCAACCAGATTTGTTGGGTCGGGACCGTGCAGTCTTTGGCCGAGGCGATTGTTTTCGGTGAAAAAGCGGGGCTCGACATGAAGCGTGCCGTCGACGTGATTTCCAAAGGAGCCGCCCAGTCCTGGCAGATGGACAATCGGGCCTTGACCATGATTGACGATCAGTTCGACTTCGGATTTGCCGTCGATTGGGCGCGCAAGGATCTGGGAATTATTTTGGATGAAGCCAATCAGAACGGCTCCAGCCTTCCCGTCACGGCTTTGGTCGATCAGTTCTATGCTCGTGTGCAAGAGCAAGGAGGAGGGCGCTGGGACACCTCAAGCCTGATCAAGAATTTTAAGCGGAAAGGCTAACCGGACCGCTAATACAAAAACAGACGAAGCTTGGGTGAGGGGTCGTAAGGGCTGGTAATCCGCCAGATCAGCGTTTTTTCCCGGTTCTTCCCCTCGATCACCTGGGTTGCGTTGTGATCGACAACCTTTGTATCGGTCTTGACCCTCAATTCGCCTTCCATCCAGAGCCCATAGTCGACCAAGCGGTCTTTGTTGGCTTTATTGATATACTTACCGCGGATATCAATGGCGCCGGTCTTGGGCGACATGGAGATACTCAGCATGTTCTCGTTGCGTCGGAAGAAGGTGATGAAGCGATTTTTGACGATATCGCCTTCTTTACTCCAGACCACTTTGAAGTGGCCTTTCTTAAAATAAGTAACTTCCTGGGTCGCGCTGTCTCTTTTGAAATCATTTTCAACGATTTGCCGACGTTCGGCTTCTTCCTCGGCATCGATGGAGCCTTCGTGGAGTTTCCGGTAAAGATTGAGTTCAGCGATATAGCCCGTGAAATCGATCTTATAGAGACCGGTTCGGCGAAGATCGATCTCGGCATCGAATCGTGCCGGCAGATAGCAGGCCGATAGGATAGGCAGGATTAGGAGGAGGGCTAGGGCGCGAAACCACATGGGGATGGTAATTTCCTATGCTGAAGGCGTACTTAAAAAGATGATACCCTTCAATTAGATAGGGTCAAATTTTTTAGCTTTCTCCCATTGGGCGTCCATTTCTTCCAATGAAGCGTCTTCAACCAGTTTATCGAGCCCTTTTTCCATGGCTTTAAAACGATGTTCGAACTTGTGATTGGCGTCCCTGAGCGCGGTTTCAGGGTCGATAGCGAGCTTGCGGGCGAGATTGACGCAACTAAACAATAAATCGCCAATTTCAGAGCTTAATCGCTTCTGATCATTGGCATTTTCCATTTCTTCCCTGACTTCTTCAAGCTCTTCAAAGACCTTTTCGAGCGCACCATCCGCATCGGGCCAGTCAAAGCCCACTCTGGCAGCCCGATTTTGCAGTTTGCCGGCGCGGGTCAGGGCGGGCAGACCGCGGGTGACGCCATCAAGCGCGCTATGGTCTGCGCCTTCCTGTTCGGCTTTCTTTTTCCTCTCGGCGGCTTTCTGTTGTTCCCAATTTTCCGTCTGGGCGTCAGCCGTTGCAATATCAAGGTCGCCGAACACATGGGGGTGGCGGCGAATCATCTTTTCCGAAATGGCCTTGGCGACGTCGTCGTAGCTGAATTCGCCCAACTCATTGGCCAGTTGAGAGTGATAGACCACCTGGAAGAGGAGATCGCCCAACTCATCCTTAAGGGATGGCATATCTTTTTCAGAAATCGCATCGGCGACTTCATAGGCCTCTTCAATGGTATGTGGCGCAATGGTCTCAAAGGTCTGCTCCAAGTCCCACGGACAACCACCATCGAGATCGCGTAGCTTCGCCATGATCTCAAGAAGGCGTTTGGTTTGTTCAGTCATGACGGAGTGGCCTCGGAGAAATTTTCGAAGAGAGAGACAGAAGAATATTAAGGGGAGAGCAACTCCAGAGCAAAGATGAATAATGCATCTATTGTCGCATAATGTATGTTATGGGTATTTGTCTGTTCGCGAGGTGTTTTTGTTTTATATCAATGGAATGTCCAGGCACATTAAACTTCATTCATAGATCTATAATCAGATTGTCACAGGCTGGCTCTACCCCGTCTGGAAGTTCTTTACTGAGACGGTCGTAGTCGAGTGCTGGGCCGAGATGTGTCAGATAGGCGCGTTCCGGTTGGACGATGTCGATCCACTCAAGGGCCTTTGCGACATGAGCATGGGTGTCGTGAGGCTGATTGGTCAGAACGCCGATAACCCAGACACCGACCCCTTTTAGGTTTTCAAGGTCTTCATCAGTCAGTGCGACCACGTCGGTCGAGTAAGCAAATTGGTCGTTAAACTTCATCCCAACCGTATCGCAGTATCCGTGATCCTGGAAATATGGATAGATTTCAAAATCACCAACTGAAAATATCTTATGATTTTCAATGATTTGGGGTGTCAGCGTCGGCTTATAGTAAAAATTAGCGCCTTCGGCCAAAGGCTCAAGCACATAGCCAAAGCGTTTTTCGATAACCCTCAGCGTCTCTGCATCGCAAAACAGCGGCAGATCGGCGTTCATGTTTTGATTGATCGCCCGAAGATCATCGATCCCATGCAGGTGATCGGCATGGTAATGGGTATAGAGAAGAGCGCTTAACGTGCTGATATTATTTGATAATAATTGCTGTCGCAGATCGGGGGACGTATCGATCAGCAAGCGCGTTTCGCCCTTTTCGACCAGAATGGACGGCCGGGTTCTGCGGTTTTTCGGGTTATCGGGGTCGCAGTCGCCCCAGCCGTAGTTGACCCCGGGCATTCCAAAAGAAGAGCCGCATCCCAGGATCGTAACGCGCATGGATCAGGGCCTCCGCGCTTTATCAAAAAGGGTGAAGAAATTATCTGTGCTTGCCTTGGCGAATTCCGCCTGGGGCGTTTCTTTCAGTTCGGCGACCTTGGCCGCTGTATGGGCGGTAAAGGCCGGTTCGTTCCGTTTTCCGCGCATGGGTACGGGCGCAAGAAACGGCGCATCAGTCTCAACAAGCAGACGATCGAGCGGAACCTCGGCAACGGTTTCACGCAATTCTTCAGCCGCCTTGAATGTCACAATGCCGGAAACCGAAATATAAAACCCGAGATCAAGAGCTCGTTTGGCCAGAGCCGGACCGGAGCTGAAACAATGGATAAGACCCTTAAAAGCGCCCTTCTCATATTCTTCGCTGAGAATTTGCGCCATTTGCTCGTCGGCATCGCGGGTATGGACGATGAGCGGTAACCCGGTTTCGCGAGCCGCCGCAATATGAGCGCGGAACTGGCGTTCCTGAGCGGCCAAGGGGCTGTGTTCGTAATAGAGATCCAGGCCCGTTTCCCCAAAGCCGACGACCTTGGGGTGTTCGGCCAAGGCAATCAGTTGCTCCGGGGTAACGTCTTTCTCGGATTCGGCATTGTGTGGATGGATACCGACAGTGCAGAAAATATTGTCATAGGTTTCGGCAATGCGCCTGACCTGTTCAAACCGGCTGACATGTGTACAGATGGTCAGCAGGGTGTCGACGCCTGCATGACCGGCCCGGCGGACGACCGTATCCAGTTCGTCCTCGAAATCGGGAAAATCCAGATGGCAGTGGCTGTCCACCAGCATCAGTCTTCCCCCTCTTCCTCCACGAAGCGTGGAAATACGCCTTGCGGCTTGGGTAATTCGGTCCCTGCTTGTAAGGCGGCGTGGGAACCCATTTGGTCGAAACCTCGACTGTCAGGGCCAAGCGAGAGTTGATCGAGTAGTTTTTCGCAGGAGTCCGGCATGAATGGCTGGAGAATGATCCCCAGATGGCGAATAACCTCGGCCAGGGTATAGAGCACCGTTTTCATGCGCTCAGGATCTTCCTTACGCAGCTTCCAAGGAGCTTGGTGGTCGACATAGGCGTTAGCGGCGCGGATCACCACCCAGATGCTTTCCAGCGCCTCGTTGAAGGCCTGGATATTCAGTTTCTCCCGGACGTGCGGTAGCAGCTTATGACAGGCTGAGAGAATTTCCTGATCCTCTTCGGTAAAGTCGCCGTGCTCGGGCACTGCCTTGTCGCAGTTCTTGAAAATCATCGAAAGGACGCGCTGGGCCAGATTGCCGAGGTCGTTGGCCAGTTCACCGTTCATTCGGTTGACCATGGCGCGATGAGAAAAGTCGCCATCGTTGCCAAATGGCACTTCACGGAGAAGGAAATAGCGCACCTGATCGAGGCCGTACTTTTCAATCAACTCCACCGGATCAATGACGTTACCCAGGGATTTCGAAATCTTTTGCCCTTCGTTGGTCCACCAGCCGTGGGCGAAGACCCGCTTGGGCGGCTCAAGCCCGGCGGCCATCAGGAAGGCGGGCCAATAGACCGTGTGAAACCGCAGAATATCCTTGCCGACCATATGGAGATCGGCAGGCCAGAACTTGGCGTACTCCCCTTCTCCGGTCTCCGGGTAGCCGACGGCCGTGATGTAGTTGGTCAGAGCATCGAGCCAGACATACATGATATGGTCGTCGTCGCCCGGCACCGGGACGCCCCATTTGAACGTGGTGCGCGAGACGGACAGATCGTTCAACCCGCCTTTGACGAAGCTCATGACCTCATTGCGACGGCTTTTCGGCAGGATAAAGTCCGGATTGTCTTCATAAAATTTCAGCAGCTTGTCTTCCCAGGCCGAAAGCTTGAAGAAATAGCTGGGTTCTTCTACCCACTCGACTTCCGCCCCGGTCGGCGCGATCCGCTTGCCGTCTGCCGATTTGGTCAGTTCGCTTTCGGTGTAAAAAGCTTCGTCCCTTACCGCATACCAACCGGCGTAAGAGCCGAGATAGATATGCCCGGCATCAAGTAGCTTGCTCCAGAGGGTTTGACAGGAATTCTTGTGGCGCTCTTCGGTGGTTCGAATGAAGTCGTCGTTGGTAAACTTCATTTGTTCCGCCAGGTCGCGGAAGTTTTGCGAAACCCTATCGGTAAAGCTCTGGGGGTCGATCCCGGCGGCATTGGCCGAGTTTTCAACTTTCTGGCCGTGTTCGTCAGTACCGGTGAGAAACTTCACATCGTAGCCATCAAGGCGCTTGAAACGCGCCAGTACGTCGCAAGCAAGGGTCGTGTAAGCATGCCCAATATGCGGTGCGTCGTTCACGTAGTAGATGGGTGTCGTGATATAATAGGGCTGCGACCCGGCCATTTTGGGCACTCCGGCTTGAAATTTCTAAAAAGCTAGTCAGCGGCGCGCCGTCGACTCGATGGCCAAAAAAGCGTTGAGCACGACCTGTTTCCGGTCCAACTGAGCGCCGCCGCCGGCGCGAGCAATTAACTGGGAGACCTTTTCCCATACCTCAATCCAACGATCAAGCCCGGCAAGCCCTAGCAGGCGCGTATATAGCGCTAATTCGTCCTGGGTCGGGCTTGAGGGCCCCAGATCGCCCGCTGCGCCGTAGCGGATTAGGCGACCGAGCCACCATCTGAGCAATTCCATCACGGTAATGAAAGATCCTTCCGCGCCGCGGGCGGCAAGCCGGTCGCCAAGACCATGAAGTTTCCCGGTATCGAGTTTCGGTAAGGTTGAAAGCAATCCTACGAGGTCGTTGTAAAAATCGAGACCGCCCTCTTCCGCCAAAGACAATGCCCGTCCAATGCTCCCCTCCGAGAGACGGGCCAGGGCGCGGGCATCTTCCGGCGATGTCGCCGGTTCGTAGCGTTGCATCAACTCGCTGACCGTTTCTTCGACTAAAGGCGCGAGAGAGAGCTTGCGGCAGCGGGAGGTGATGGTTGGCAATAGACGGCCCGGATTATGGCAAACCAGAAGCAAAATAGCCTGCCGTGGCGGTTCTTCGAGAATTTTAAGGACGGCGTTAGCCGCGTTGCGGTTCATTTCGTCGGCGGCGTCAATGACGATGACCCGCCATCCCCCTTCGGCTGCCGTCTTTGAAAGAAATCCTCCGACACCGCGGACGTCGCCAACGGCGATCTCGGTCTTGCGGCGATCTTTTTTGTCGTCATAGGCCCGCTCAACAGTCATAAGATCGGCGTGGCCGTTGGCGGCGACCCGGTGAAAAACAGGATGGTCCGGCGAGATATCCAGGGTTTGAGGCTTTTCGGCGGGGGGCGCTTCACCGAAAAGGCCGCCGTCGTCGGTTTTCGGCGGTTGCGCCAACAAAAACCGGGCGAACCGAAAGGCCAGCGTCGCCTTGCCAATCCCCTTAGGACCGCAGATCAGCCAGGCGTGATGCATTCGTTCGGAATTGTAGGCTGAGAGAAGCGTTTCTTCGGCGTCCGTATGCCCGAAAAGAATGGCGTTTTCCCGCGGTTCGGGGTGGCTTTCCGACAGGCTGTCCTGTGTCATGGAAGTTTGACGTCCAAGCGGTTCGATACGGTTTGCTTTATCGCTTGGTGAATGTCGTCGATAGAGCCCGTTGCGTCAATAATTGCGCAACGCTCGGGGGCGGTTTGCGCGATATCGAGAAAGGCTTGGCGGAGGTTTTCGTGAAAAGCATACCCCATACGCTCATAACGGTCTTCCCCCTCCCCTCTGGCGGCTGCCCGGTTCAGCCCCACATCGACCGGGAGATCGAGGATAAGCGTTAGATCGGGGGTAAAATCTCCAACCGAGGCTTGATAGAGCGCATCGATGATTTTGCCGTCTATTCCGTGGCCGACGCCTTGGTAGGCGCGGGTCGAGTCGGCAAAACGGTCGGATATGACCCATTGTCCCTTTTTAAGGGCGGGCCAGACGGTTTGGGTCAAATGGTCGCGTCGGGCGGCAAAATGCAAGAGCGCTTCGGTTATGCCGTCCCAGCGGGCGATGTCTCCCTCGACCAGGAGCTTGCGGATTTGTTCGGCTCCCGGCGAGCCCCCAGGCTCACGGGTTTTGAGAGTCGCAATTCCGGTTTTCTCAAGGCTTTCCGCTAAAAGGGCTATTTGGGTCGTTTTCCCGGTTCCCTCGCCGCCTTCCAGGGTTATGAAGCGTGCCTTCGTCATATTAGCCCGACGCGCCCCAGAGAATGTATTTAAGCGCTGCGCCGAGACGACCAAACAGGCCGAGGCGGCTGACTTCTGCACCGGATATCAGGGGGATTTCGTGCGTTGCAACATCGGGGGCCTCAATTACCAGCGTGGCCAGCCGGTCACCTTTGCGGATAGGCGCCGGGATCGGGCTGTTGTAACGGACGGAAACTTTCATTTTCCGGCGCGCTTTGCGCGGTAGAGTGAGCTTGACGCTCTTCTCAATGAGCAGCGGAACGGAAATGGCGTTGCCTAGCCAGACGTCCGCGTCAATCACCTTCTCGCCAGCGGCGAACAGTTTGTAATTGTTGAATTCGCGAAATGCCCACTCGATAACCCGTTCGGACTCGCTGGCTCTTTCCTTGGCGCTTTCCATGCCGTTGAGCACGGCAATAATGCGCCGGTCTTTTCTTTTCGCCGTGCCGACCAGTCCATATCCGGCTGCTTCGGTATGACCCGTTTTGACGCCATCGGCCCCTCTCACCCGGAACAGCAAAGGGTTTCGGTTGGACTGGCGTATCTTATTGAAGGTAAACTCTTTTTCCGAATAGTAGCGGTAAAGGTCAGGAAAGTCCTCAATAGTTCTAAGCGCCAAAGTGGAGAGATCTCTCACCGTTACCAAGTGTTGCGGATCAGGCCAACCGGATGCATTTTTGAAAATCGATTGGGTCATGCCGATTTCACGGGCTTTAGCCGTCATATCGGCGGCAAAAGTTTCTTCGCTACCCGCCAGCCCTTCGGCGATGACGATGCAGGCGTCATTGCCCGATTGGACGATAATACCGCGTAGCAGGTCTTCGACCCGGACGCGTTTTCCCACCTCGACAAACATCTTTGAGCCGCCTTTGCGCCAGGCTTTTTCGCTCACCCTGAATTTATCGTCGAGGGACAGGCTGCCATCTTTGAGGCGCTCGAAAACCAGATAGGCGGTCATGATCTTCGTCATGGAAGATGGTGGGGTCAGTTCATCGGCATTCTTTTCAAAAAGAACGGCGCCCGTTTCGGCGTCAATGACAATGGCTTCGCTTGCGCTGGTTTCGAAAGCTGCCGAGGGTTGGGAGGTCAGCAGAACGAGGCAAAAAACGATTGCCGGTTTAAGAAATATCTTCCAACCCATTGTATCCATTCCGTTTTGTTAAAGTCTTGTCGGTGAAATCTCTAGTCGACGATCACTCTGGCGTTGGCGTAGCCGGTGGATATGATTTTTTCAAGTTTTGCATCGGCTAAGTCGACGGTTTGCAGAGGGCCTATGCGAACCCGGAACAATTCAGTGCCGTTAACGATGGTCGAGGTGATTTTGGCCTCTCCGATTTGGGCAAGCGCGGCTTTCACCCGATAGGCATTGGCGTACTGCGAAAAAGCCCCTGCTTGAATATAGAGATTGGTCGGTTGGACGGCGGCAACCGTTACGGCGGGTTCGGCTAAAGGCGTCGATGTGACAGGCGCAGAGGTGGCTCCTGTGGCGCTGGCCGTCTGCACGTAGTTGTTGGCTGGTGCGGTGTGAACGGCCGGTTGAGCGGTCGCTTGGCCAGGGGGCGGCGCCAATCGTTCTTGGGAAACGCTGGCTTTTGGCAATTTGTCGACCTTAATGGGCGAATCGTTTTTTGCCAGTTGGAGACCCGGCCGACCGGCATTGCGCGCCACGCGCATACTCTTTTCACGGATCAGTTCAACCTTAACCCGCGCCGTTCCGTTTTTCTTGAAGCCCAGTAGTTCGGCAGCGCGTTTTGAGAGGTCGATAATCCGGCCGTGCGCATAGGGCCCCCGATCATTGACCCGCACCTCCATGGTCCGCCCATTGTCCAGGTTGGTCACCATGACGTAGCTCGGCATGGGCAAGGTGCGATGAGCGGCGGACACAAGGTTCATGTCAAAGACCTCACCGTTTGCCGTATCGCGGCCATGAAACTTAGGGCCGTACCAGGAGGCAATCCCCGTTTCCACATAATCCCAGTCTTCGGTCGGGTAATACCAAACGCCGGCAATTTGATAAGGATTGCCGACCTTGTAACGGCTGTCGTCCATCCCCGACGACCCCATCCGCTTGGTGGCGTGAGACAGGAATTGCACTTCTGCGCAACCGCTCAGAATGAAAGCGGTGAGAAACAAGAAAACCCAACGGCGAGAAAGAAAAGAGCTCATCTTACCCAATCAACAAAACGTTGCCCCCAGGTTATCGCCCGACCATACGATCAGCAAGTGTTCCCACGGCGACGGCAAAATAGGTCGAACGGTTCCACTTCAGGATGGTCCGGTAGTTGTTGTAAACGAGGAATGCGGGTCCCTTTTTCCCGTCACCGAGAACCAGAGAGGCGGATAAATCCCGTGTCGGAAGGTCCCTGCCCCCTAACCGGCGGATTCCTAAATTCTGCCATTCACTCAATGGCTTGCGAACTTTTAATCCGGCGAGCGATAGGTCGAAGCCTTCGGGCAATTCAACGGGACGCCCCCAGGTCTGATCGCCCTTCCATCCGGATGAAGAGAGATAATTGGCCGCTGAGGCAAAAACGTCGGATTTATCGGTCCAGATATTTTTGTGCCCGTCATCGTTCGAATCTTGAGCGAATCGAAGGAACGAAGATGGCATGAACTGGCATTGCCCCATGGCGCCCGCCCAGGACCCCATCATATCCGCAGGCGCGATATGTCCTTCATTGAGAATTTTAAGAGCGTTGAATAACTCCTTGCGAAAATAGGCGCTTCGCCGACCGTCGTAGGCCAGGGTCACCAGAGCGTCGACGACCTTGAACCCGCCAGTCACACGCCCGAAATCGGTTTCAATGCCCCAAAGTGCAACAATAAACCGCGGCTGTACGCCATATTTCTTTGCAGCAGCTTCAAGCAATTCCTTGTTTTCACGGAGTTTTTGTCTCGCCTTCTCCACGCGGGACTTGGGAACGACCCTGCGCTGATAGTCGTTGAACGTCAGGGTGAATTCAGGTTGCTTGCGGTCTAACTCGACGACTCGCGGAATAGGCTTTATTCCGGTAAGAGCGGCATCAAGAATTTCCTGACGAATTCCTTTGGATAAGGCCTCTTGTCTGAGTTCTTTCATCCATTGCTCAAAATCGGTTTTTGGCGCGGCATAGGCGGCGAAGCTTAAGCCTATGGCGACAGCAGCAACCAAAGCCCCGGCGAACGCCCATCGGACGATGTCCCGGATGAAAGAGTTATCAGAATGCATTATGCCCCCTTATTAATTCACAACCCTCAAAAATCCCTGCAAATCGAACAAAATCGTCTTTTCGTTCAAGTAATTGCGCGATCTTGAAAGCCGCTGACTTTCAAGCGACTAGGATCGATTCTTCGATTCGCTTTAAAATTTTTAAATGATCGGAGTTTCGGAAGTATGAATCTCCGTCAAAATATGGGCTGGACGCGTTCTCGGGAACAGGCTAGAACCCTTTCCGGTTTGGAGAGGTGGCTGAGTGGTCGAAAGCGGCGGTCTTGAAAACCGTTGAAGGGCAACCTTCCGTGGGTTCGAATCCCACCCTCTCCGCCATTTGCTCTGCTTAGTGAGTTGATATTAAAAGATTAACTCTGGCGGACATACGCTCAGCCCACATTTCTGCCCACATTGCGAATTGCGTAGAGCCGCCGATTCCTGTCTACGGCCACATCTCCACCACTTGCGCGGCCGCCTGGAATGCAAAGCCTGCTATTACGCAGGCAAAGCCGAAAACGTCTCTGAATCAGTCGATGCCAGCCCCGCCCCAGAAAAGCCGACGGTCCGGGTGCTTAAGCAACTGCCAACCAATCAACGAGAAGCCTAGAATATCGAGGCCAAGGCCAATGAGGGAGAGCCAATTTGAGATCATCGCCGTTCTTGATCATGTCAAAAGGGTAGAAAAATCAATCTCAATCTCACCCTCATCGTCTTTCCCATGTCCAGCTAAATGCCAAAAGTCTCTCTCGATAATCGGCATTAACTCTCCCCATTCTTCAACTGGCCCGATGCTGTACCTTGGGAATATTGTCGATCTAGGGGGCAACTCCCCATAAGAATCATAAAAATACGAGCGGAAGTATCCAGAGACAGGGAGCGGCTTGGTACCGGCTATTTCTAACTCAACCTCAAGTCCGTATTCAATCTCAGGGGCTCCACAAGCCAAACGAAACCTATGAGCCATGGCTATGGCATTGGCAATGACGCCTACAAACCATCCGGGATGATAGAAATCGTGCTGAGCTTCTTCTGGTCGACGGAATGAATAAGCGTGTTCAATTAGTCCGTCGCAATGGACCTCAAGGTAGCTCCCTGGGCGGTCATAAGGGCTGCTGCGAGTTGCCCTCAGTAGGGGCCTAGGAGAATCTAGAACATAAGGACCGTATAGTTCCTTGATCTCACCACTGGTTTCAAAACGCCCCATCACCTTTTTGGTTGTTGGGGCAACGCTAGGATTTCCATGAACCTTGTCGATGTACAATTCTCCACCAACAGGAAAAAGTGTCGCACGCAATGAATGCCAGCCCTCGGGCAAGTTATTGTGCAGGGCGATCTCTTTGCCGGCTTTTCCATGCCTCTCCTGGAAGCGCTTGTTGATTGCTTCCAGCCCTCGATGACTGGTTAGCGTGAGATCCTGAATTTCTCGCATTGTCATTGGCACGCTGTCCCCTCCCCGACGATAGTAGGCTTGCCTCTCATAGGTTTCCCGGTGTGGCGCCAATCGCGACTGTGGAGCACGGATAACTATGACTCCACCGCCCTCCTCATCTGTCTCCACGGCTCCCACCTCAACCGTCGGAAGGCGGGGCTCAATTACGGACGGCAACATTTGATTAATACGAACGGCTAAGTCGTGACACCTGGGAACAGGTTTTATCTCTTCGGCAATCGGCGGCTTGGTATCTGTTTCCTTTATGCCGATCAAAAGAGTCCCGCCATGAGCATTGGCAAAGGCGACAATCTCTTTCACGAGCTTTTTCTTAGCCCGCTCACCCATTTCCTTGCCTTCATACCAAGGGTCGAGACCAGTTTTTGCGGTTAGGGCCTCTTTGTATTCCAAAACAGATCCTTCGGGCTCAATGCCAAGAAGGGCTTCTATGTCGGATATCACCAGTTCAGAAATGGGTTTTGTAAACATTGCTCTCCCCTATTTGTGGTGCAATGCTCTCATTTACCATTACAGCATGCAATGCTTATCCTCGCAAAGAAGGGCACAGGAAAGAATCGCGTTTAGTTTCGGAGACAAGATTTACGTAAGTTTATGGTTGACTGCGCATGTCGTTCCGTCTTCGGAATGAGTCCGCTCAAAATAAGCATGTCAAGTGCTATATCTTGCACACGCTATCCACAGATTCATGCACAGAAGCGCTATATCTTGTAGAAAGTTGGGGAGAAACGGATTTTCCTATTGCTACTCATACAGCCACGTTTGGTATAATTCTGACCGAGCACGAAAAAAGGCCGAGGCTGGCACCCCGACCTTAATTCGAAATTCCGTGGTAACCATGAAAGTCGCCGCGAAATGTCTGTGTAGGAAATGTCACTTTACTGGCATTGCAGATTCTTCGCAAGGCGGCCTTCATCATTTTTTGGAGGTCAGCATGTCTGACGAGATTCAGGGGGAGCTTTTCCCCGTCATCGAGCACTCCCACCAAGGCCAGTTAATTCCCCAGCGAGCGAAAGACGGCTATGTAAACGCCACTGCCCTCTGCAAAGCGGCAGGCAAAAAGTGGAATCATTATGTTAGTAATGCTACTACCCAAGCCTTTGTTGAAGAACTTGTGACCGACACCGGAATTCCGGCATCGGAACTCATCCAGTCGATAAAGGGTGGTCGCTCCCATGAGCAGGGAACCTGGGTTCATCCTTATGTTGCGATCAACTTAGGTCAGTGGTTGAATCCCGCCTTTGCAGTCAAAGTGTCCAAGTGGATTACTGAGTGGATGTCTGGCGGGCCGGAGGTTGTTGAGCGCCTTCCATACCATCTCCGTCGTTATGTCGCCAACATGACGCAAATTCCTAAAGGCCATTTTTCTGTGCTTCAGGAACTCACTTACGGCCTCATCGCGCCAATGGAGGCGGAAGGGTATACGTTGCCGGAAAATATGGTTCCGGATATTTCCGAAGGGCGCATGTTTGCAGGATGGCTGCGAAAGGAAAAGGGGATCAATCCCAAAACTTTCCCAAAGTACCCTCACCAGTACGAAGATGGGAGGGTCGTTGCCGCCACGGCCTATCCCAATAGCTTGCTTGAGGATTTCCGTCACCATTTCAACAATGTCTGGTTGCCACAACGGTCACAAAAATATTTCGAGGAACGTGACGCCGTTGCCGTGACTTACTTGACCAAATTACTGCCTTCACCGACATAGGCGTCTTAGGATGGGGCGGCTTTTGTCGCCCCCTACCCCCAGCTCGTTTCTCTCCCGGTGCGCCTGTCCCTACTCCCGAACCAATCTGTGTCTATTGCTAGGATTGCTTGGGGCTGTCCGTAATGCTGCTCTCAGCGCTGCGCGCGACGCTTAAAATGAAAATGCGCGCGTCTGACGCCCGAATCTCCGTCAACGGCCTTATTCGCTGACGGGATACCTGACGGGGAGCGTCTGATTTCTACACCCGACGGTCGGACGCCTTACGCGCGCAACGTCAGTATAGCATCGCACACAAAGAGCCGGTAGACCATCTGTCGGCCGGGTGACCATGGCAGAGTAAATAGGCAAAGGACTTGATCGTGTAATGCAGCGACGCACCAATTTTCATCATCTCCCCGAGGGCCAACGCGCAATTGTCCTATTGGTTCATCGCTCCAAGTTCCCTTTTGACCGGCTGATGCTGGCTCGGCGCTTCACCGGGGCAGTTATTGACCAACTCTTTGAGCAAGGGCATCTCGCACAGGAAGTCGACAAGGTTGGACAGGAGATTGTTGGCGTCACTGCTTTGACCAAACAGGAAATGGAGGGCCTTGCGCCATGGCGGTCTACAGAGGATCGGTACCTGATGGAGGCTTGGCCGAATGGTATTCCGGCATCAGATATCGCAACCAGACTTTCCCGCAGCGGAGGTGAAGTTGTTTCTCGGGTTCAGGAGCTTGATCTCATCCGGACACCTGATTTCCCGAGCCATATTCCTGCATGGCGATTCCGGCGGCTGCGTCATTCCCTCGCTGCTGCCGAGCGGCGGGGACTGGACGTCAATGACCTGGGCGACGGTATCACTCACAGGGCCCTTTGGCGTCGGCTCTTCAAGGCCCGAATGTTGGTGCTGGCCAGCCCTACGTCTACTGGCAATAAGTGGGGTGCGGAAGACCTCTCCACCCTGCGCGCGCTACGCGATGAGGGGCGATCCATCGTCTATATGGCCATAGCCCTGGCTAGGCCTCCCTCCGTTGTCGCACGGCGGCTGCTCCTTGAGGGACGTTCGGTTCAAGACCCGTGGAGCTTCGGCGAGGATGGTGAAGTAGTAGAGGGGATTGAGACAGGCGTTTCGTACACACGGATCGCCAAAAGACTTCCTGGCCGGTCAACGAAAGAAGTCAAAGCCCGTGCCCGTAAGTTGAGTGGAAAACGTGCCCGCCGTCCTTGGACGCATCGTGAAACCCAAGACCTCATAAATGGCGTGGTCCAAGATTGGTTGATGGGCAAAGCCTTAGGCGCAAAAATCCTCACTCGCGGTGAGCATTCAGTCCGCCGACAGCTTTACGCCATTTGTCACAGGCAGAGGGATTACCTCCTTTGGGCGGAGGCCGACTTGAATATCCTGGTTCGCGCGATGAAGAGGAAAGAGAGCCCGGAAACCATCTCCCTTTGGCTTGGGCGAGACCTCGCCACTGTCGAGCGTGTCTATCAATATTTTTCACGGCCCCGCCACGGAGCCCCCCGCAAAATTACCCCTGACATGGTCCGCAGAGCCCAGGAGATGAAGGCAAGCGGCGATTACGAAGGCAAGGATAAGGAAATAGCGGAAGAGCTCGGGTTCTCGACGGCCAGCCTTTACAGAGTCTTAAAGGTAGCTCGAGAGGCTAAAATTTGACGTTTGGCACCGAGGCCAAGAAGCTTGAACTCACCTTTTCGCTGTTTTCTTGAGTAGGCGGGAAACTGGCCATTGAATGCCCACCAGTAAAGGATTTTTCCGTATCTGGCTCAGGGGCTGAAGTTCCCGCATCCAGTCTTTCTTGGGCGCCTTTTGTCTGTGCAACTCGCTATTCGCAAGATTGCCCCAACTTCTCGATCACCCCAGTATGCATTTTCTCAGCCGCCTTCCAGCATTCCGCTTCGGTAAGAAGCCTACCGTCTTGACGCCGAGCTTCACAAACAAGAAGAACGTTTTGGATCTGCATAATTTCTTTTTCCCGACGGTGCGCTTGCACCTCAGGAAAAGGAATAATCTTGGCTGACTTTGCATGTTTTATAGAGTGCTGGTGTCTGGTTGCGCCTAACATGATTGAAATCCCCTCTCAATATATGTTACTCATTATGTATCAAGTTTCCCATATTGAGTCAACTCATTTTGAGTAAGGTTTGAGATGATTACGCCAGAACAATGCAGAGCAGCCAGAGCGCTCCTTGGTTGGTCACAGTCCGATTTAGAGCGGGAATCAAAGGTAGCAAGAAAGACCCTCGCAGATTTCGAGGGATCAAAGAGATTTCCTTATGAAAGAACTCTTTGTGAAATTCGACGGGCACTTGAATGGGCCGGAGTGATCTTTATCCCAGAAAATGGGGAAGGACCAGGTGTCCGCCTTCGCAAGCTACCAGTTGATGGCTTTTTGGTTTTGGATTTTTCTGATCTCGGTTGGACGTTGCCCGCATGTTTTGGCGTCCTATTTTTTGAGTATCAAGGATCTCCCTCAGTAATGCTCTCTAATCCCCCTCACCTGCATCAAACCTCGATTACCAACAGTGTTGAGCGTGTAGCTGTCAGCGTTTATCAGAAGATTTCAGAGCAAGCAGAGCCTCAAGGGGTTCTGGAAAAAATCTTGAAAGCAATTGGCTTTAAGAAAAAGCCCAATCCGTCGGAATTCCTTTGGTTCCAGTATTATCCGCCTGAAGCACATGGGTATGGAAGTGTTGGCTGCCAACAAGTGACGTTCAGTAAGCAATGGAGCCCCACATGGGGGCCAATGCCTGAAGAGGTAATTGAAATCGGCAATAAAGCGCACGCTCATACGGAGTGGCCTCTACAAGTAAATGATGATCAAGGCCTGAGGCTTTAGGTGTTGCCATGCTCAACCGGCCAAAACCTTCTCGGGTCGTCTGAACATCCCGTTTCGGGGAACAAGGGGGAGACGACACGCACCACTACCGAACTTCACCCCTTTTGATGTTTTGTCGGTAGCGCCCGGGAGCATCGCCGTACCTCGGGATAGCAGGCTGTTAGCATGGCAACTAACAAAGTCTACAAGCGTTGAAAGTGCTGCCAATCAGAAAACAGGATAGTATACGATAGGATGCATACTTAAGGATAATCACTTTGATTTCATGCCTTGCCTGTCGGCCCTTTTGGCCTGAATCGCTTTCATATTGTTTCATTTTACCCCCCCGAAGGTACTATGCAGCAAATTCTCGCACACGTTGCGGTGGGGCAAGTGTGAACCGGGATGCAGATTGCTTTTTTGGTAATAATCAAGGCCTAAGGGGATCACGGGATAGAATCGTGGGCGTTCTTAGCTGCCTAACCTAATGGTTGCCATGGGTGGTCGAACAGAACAAATGGTTGACAACTCTATACGTGAAACGCATATTTTGTGGGCTCGGTAATTCCTCAGGGTAGCGTCTTCTAGGAGATAAGCCCCGTGTGTCGTGGCCGCCCCTTGGTTCGAGCACCTAAACCCCGTGCGAACGGGGTTTTTTATTTTCCAGGGCAGTGTTTTTGAGAATACCAATCGTCGACGTAGCGGACGCTTGGCCGAATCGTCTCGCAGAACTGGCTGTCCCCGTGCTCAAAGTGACGGAACAGACCCCAGCTAATAAAATCAACGGCTTGTAGGCCAAATTCATCGTGCGATTCAGCATGCCTAATCGAAAGATCGTGGGCGTGCTCGCAGTCCGTATATAGGCGCGTTTCAAGGTATCCATCGAACTTAAGCTTGTGGTGGGTTTCCTTGTTTCGCTGGTCGACGGTAATATCAAGCGCCCCTTCGTAATGTTCGTAAGCGCGGACGAGCAAGTTCCCAGCCTGCCAATTGTAGGCAATTCCGTAAGGTGCTCCAAGAATGCGCTGGCTGATTCTCGACTTTCTAACAATGCTGTAGTAAACGCTCGTCTCACCACGGCAAATAGCATTAATCATTTGGTGCAGATAATCTCGCGCCTCCTCGGCAACTATCTCGGGAACGCTAGGAATGTGTTTTGCGCCCCACAAGGAAGTCCCCTTTATCTCGATATCCTTAGGCCAGCCCTTCGCATACAGCTGAGCCTTTACCTTCCATACTCGCTTTTTCAATGCTTTAGGAGACGGGGTGCTGAGAACGGTGATCAACATATGATTACTGGACCTTGGCGCGGCACCAAATTCACCCGATTCATCAATGTAGAGGAAGTTCATAGAGGCATACCAAATAGAATAAAGCGTCGCGGAGTTGCAACGATAGCGGCTACTTCAGCTCTATAAAACCAGAAACATTCAGTAGTTCTCAAAAAAAGACTTTATTTGGTGCTTATCAGGAGTTTTTTGTTTGAAACATCCACAATATGTTGAAGGCAAGGTTGCGTAAATAAATGAGTCTGACCAAACTGTTTTCAGTGCCCTATGGCAAAACACACTCTCCACGAGCAATCTGTCGTCACCCGGAAATATTTACGCCCTAATCCCGCCGCTTCGCCAGCATCAAATCCCGAAGGCTGAAGTCGTCCTCTCCGGTCATCACGTCATAGACATGCTCTCCGGTGATCCACATCTGGCGGGACGGAAGTTGGCCCCAGTAGCCGAGGGTCAATAGAGCATTCCTGGCCAGGGCCTTGTCCGGCTCACCGTCGGCTATCCCTTGCATGGTCAGGGTAGTTGCCTCGAAGGCGTCGGCGACCGGCGTCATGCCATAACCATAATCACCAATAGCGCCTTGGGCGATGTCCCTTAGGCCAACGACGGCTTGGGCTGGGTAGAGCGCCAGGGTCTTAGCGGCCCATTTTTCCTTGTCCTCGTCCTCTCCCGGCCCCCTACCGGCGACCAGTTCGGAGAGCACCGCCGGAGCGAACCAGAGATAGAACGCAGAGGCGGCCAACTGGGGCAGGTCTTTGAAGCTCTTGGTTTGACCCAACCGGTTGGCGCCCATGTTGTAGAGGGCCGAGAAGTAGGAGTAGAACATGGTGAACATGCGCTTGAACTCACCGCCGCGCTGAATGGCCGCCAGATCCTTGGTGCCGCCCGCCGACTGGGTCATACGGACCACTGAGTCGGCGTAATCGACTGCCTTGCCTTCATCGCCCTGGAAGTCGGCCATGCCCTTCTCGTATGCCCCCAACCAGGTCGGCACTGCCACCCCCATGTCCATCAAGCCGGTGAGGTAAAACATGGACTGCTGGACCTCGTGCAGCGGGCCCTTGAGCCCCATCTTCTTGATGCTGTCCCGTACGTCTCGGTCGAAGGCCTTCTGCCGGTTTTGCATCATCACCGAGCGCTCCATGACGAAGGAGAGTTTCTCCTTCATCCGGGCCGGGTTGCCGTAGAACTTGGTGAGCCCCTTCATGGCATAGCGTTCGCCTAGCCGATCTACGGATTGGAGATAGCCCAATGGCTGGACAATGGCCGTGGTGATTTTCCAGCCCATATTGACAACCGTAGCGCCTTTGCGGGCCCGGCCAATGATTGGCTCCCAGAAGCCCATGGGGTCGCGCTGGTCACTGGCGATGGCCTGGAGCCAGGGGCGCATCTCCCGATACATCTCCCGCCCTGCGGTCTGCTCAACGGCCTCACGGAAACGTTTATCTCCAATCAGCTTGTCAGCGTCGAGGATGGCCTTCCGGTGGGTCAGGTCGTGGACCACGTTACCCAGATGGTCAGTCAGCACGTTTAGGGAAAGTTTGACCGCCTGGCCTGCCGAACCCACCCGCTCTTTAGTATGCCCTTGTCTGGTGTTGGGCCGGAGCCAGTTGCTCTCGAATAGGTCCTGGGTGTTGCGTTTTTCCTCGTGCTGATGCGCCTTGTGCGACTTATCAGCATCGTAATGGAGGGGGTAGTACCCCCCCTTGAAGCTGCCAAATGGGGTCTGTATAGGGGTGGCCTCCACCTTCTCCGGCGCTACTCCGGCCAGGTCCTTTTGCATTTCGGCGATCTGCGGCCAGAAGGAATCGACCAAGTCCCAAACGGCCTGCACCGTCTCCCAGTCTTTCTGGTCCATCCGGGCGAGGATGGCGTCAACCGAAGCGTCGTTCCAGCCATAGCCTTGCCGGATGGCCTCCCGGTTGCCCTCGTTGCCCCAGTTGAGCGCCACAGCGAGGATTTCAGTCTTGGTAAAGGACTTGCCCGCCTCTTCTATGTAGGTGCGCTTCCAGGTCCATTTAGCCCGGTCCATGCGGCTGTATCGGTCAAAGATTTTGCCGAGCTTTTTGGTTGTTTCTCCCATCATCGCCTGTTCAGCGGTTTCGGCATCGGCCAGGGGTTTGAATATGGCGGACCAAATAGGCCCCAGGTCCTGGTACCCATCGAGCCTACGGAATAGGAACTCCATCTTGGTGTGTTCGGCATGGACCCGGCTCAGACCATTCTTGAGTTTTTCCTTGAAAGTCGGTGAAATATTTAGGCTTTCAGGTTGGGTTTCGTTGTGTTCGTAGATGTGGTCGACCATACCAGTCACCACCTCGTCAAACTCCCGCTTGGCCTTGTCGGTGAGCAGGCGCTTTTTGAGCCGCCCAAGGTGCTCGATGTTCTTTACCGAGTCCTTGAGCCCGCGCAGTTCTTTGAGGGTCATGTCTTTGTAGTGCCGCCGGTCGGCTTCATCGAGCAGGGTATCGGGGATGATCACTTGATGGCCCGCCTTTTCCTGCTCCTGTACCCACTGAGCGAGGGCTTTCCGTTTCTCGATGGCCTTGAGACTCACCCCCTTGCGCAGGTCGAAGCGCTCCAGCAACCGATCGATCTGCTCCAGGTGGCCAGGGTCGAGATTCTTACGGGTTCCTGGCTTGGAGAACTTGCCCAGGTAGCGTACAGCCTTTTCTACTTCGTCTTGGGCCTTGCGGGCTTCAATGAATAGAACGTGGTTGAGCAGTTGGCGGCGCTTTTGATTGGCCGCTTCGGAATAGTCACCATCGGCCACCGCCTGTTGGGCCGCCTTAGCCGCCCGGACTTCTGCTGCGGCATAGACACCTAAGCGTGAGGCTTCTGCCGTTTTCTTTTCGGCAATGACCCGCCGGGCTGCTTCTTTGATCACGGAGACTGGTGTGGGATCGCCGCCACCGCGCCGGGAAAGAGCCCTCAGTTCGGTGGCCAGAAAGGCTGCGCGTTTGTCGCCATGAACGGCCTTGAGTGCCTCCTCCTGGATGGAACCGTCGTTTAGCATGTCGCCGTGGCGGTCCTTCATGCGCTGGTCTGTTTCTGCCTCGATGAGGGCCTTGCGCGGTTTGGCATTCATCAGGGCCTTGACCAGTTCGTCACCGGAAGAAAGTCCAAATAGGTCGGCAACTTCGTCAGGATGGATACCGCCTTTCCGTGAGTAGACGTAGGGCCGCGGCAGCAGCTTCAAGACGCCTTCTCCGTATTCACCCACCAAAGCCTCCTTGGAGAGCTTTGTTACCTCAAGGTGCTGACCATCGAAGGTCTTGCCCGTTTGAAGGAAATAGAGGGCCTGGTAAACCGGTTGGGAGTTAATTTCCGATTCCACCTCACTCCGGACCTTGGCCCGCTCCTCTTTCCACCAGCGCTTGGTTTCCCTAGTGACTTCAGAGAGCGAACGTTTCAGAAGGTCCGTTTCTGCGGCCCGTGTTGCCGTTTCGGCCGCCTTGGCGTAGTCGGTTCGTTCGGCCTCGGTCATCAGGTCGGCAATGGCCGGGTCGGCCAGGAAACGGTTGGCCCTTTCGACTGCGGCAATCTCTTCGTCCGTCGCCAGCATGCGATCAAACACCGCCGAAATATCAGTCGGCACCTCCACGTTGAGGCCACGGAGGTTGCGATAGATGGTCACCAACCAGGCCTTGAAGCGGTCGAAGGTGGATTGCAGTTCCAACGATGGAGCCTTGCCCTCACGCAGGTAAGCCTCAAAGCCGCGGGCGAATTGCTCATGCTGGTCAATGCCGATCTCGGCGACGTCTCCTACCCCCAGCCAAGTGACTACAGCCTCCATGTCTTTACGTATCTGCAGGGGGGCGTCGTCTCGTTCGGCCAGATCACCGAAGGTCCGGAGGAAGAAGTGTCCGCCCTCGTGCAACACCGTCGATAAGTCCGCCTCTTCAAACAGGGTGATGAGGGTTGATGCTTCGCCGAAACGGATGGAGCCACGCTTGCGGTCTCCGTCTTTGTCGAGGGTTAGATTGAAACCGTCCTTCGGCTGGAGTATACTTTGACTGAAGGATGATCCTTCGTCCTTCGACGGCCCCTCGGCGACCGGAGTTTCTGTCTGGTCAACGGGGGGTTTGTCTTTGTAGAGGTCGTAGAATAGATTTCCGGCCTTGTCCTCGCCGACCAACACGGCTGCGGTATGGACTTCCCCGCGCAGCGCCACTGGGGCCTCGAAACGGTGGAAACGGACAATATTGTCTTTCCGGGACTTTACGAGGTCGCGTGCGCCTTTATAGGTTCCTTTTTCCAGTATGTCTTTCACCGCCGCACCCATGCGCAGGGTATCGGGGTCGGCATTGTCAAAAGCGTACTTCTTACGGCCGACGGCATTGAAGCGCACTGTCCCGATTTCGGTTTCAGCGGTGGTGCCCTGTAGGGTGGTCCGATACCATTCATTGGCCGCTTCCTGCGAGGCTTTTACGTCCCCTTCGATTATCCCGGCCACTTCGTCTCCGGTTAGTTCTGTGATAACATTTTCCTGGAAATAGTCCCCGGCTTCCTGATTCAACCCCTCAAGGGCTGCCTTGACCTCCTCGTTGGTGGCGGAGTTGATATCGACCCCCATTTGGTGCAACACCCGGTCAAGGGTCTTGACAGCTTTGGCTCGGTCCTCGCGTACAGAATCCCTATCGGCCTCCCGGTAGCGCGGCCTGTCTCCAAGCACAGCCAAAAGGTCATTGGGGGTTGGACGCTCGGTGAACTCCGGTAGATATCCAGCCTCCCAGGCGGCCAGGGTGGCGTCATCAAGACTTTGGCCTTCTTCTCGGATCAGCTTGGGGCTAAAGGGCCAGTCCTTGAGGCCGAGGGCAGCAACTTCACCGGCATCATCCCGCAGCCCCTTCTCCCGGAGGAAGGCCACCAAAGAGCGTCGCTTATCTGGCGCCGTATCCCCAGCCCGTAGGTTTTCTATCAGGACGTCCAGATCATCCCGTCCCTGCAGGGCCTCGGGAAGCCCACCCTTGATATCGAGCCCGTAGCTCTTGTAGAGCTCCCAGGCATCTACCTCCGCACGGCCCCCCATAGTCTGGAAAAATGCCCCGAATACATCGGCCTCACGCTCCGCCACGTCGAGGGGTCTACCGGCGGTCACCAGCTTGGAGCGCACGTCCTCGCGCACCCTATCCCCACCCCCAGGAAGGGTCTCCATATCAGCAGCAGATTCCGCCGACAGTTGGTCAAGTGTATCCCCCAGATTGGCCT
>CBDUMN010000001.1:0-98470 GCA_965368335.1 uncultured Rhodospirillales bacterium | reverse complement strand
CCGCGAAGGCGGCCGTACCGTCGGCGCCGGCGTGGTCTCAAAGATCACTGAGTAACTTTTTTCGTAACGCTCGTTTCCTCTGGTTCGCCAGGGGAGCGAGCACTTAACTGGGGTCCAAGAAACTATGGACAGTCAAAACATTCGCATCCGCCTCAAGGCGTTTGATCATCGCGTGCTGGATCAGTCCACTGCCGAGATCATCAATACGGCCAAGCGGACTGGTGCGGAAGTGCGGGGTCCCATCCCCCTCCCGAACCGGATCGAGCGCTTCACTGTGTTGCGTTCGCCCCACATCGACAAGAAGTCGCGCGAGCAGTTCGAAATTCGGACACACAAACGGCTCTTGGACATCGTTGACCCGACTCCGCAGACCGTGGACGCGCTGATGAAGCTCGACCTCGCTGCTGGTGTCGACGTCGAGATCAAACTCTAGAGTGTGATCGGCTTAATCTAATTAAGCCGTGAATCGCCCTCTAAACTGTAGAAACCGAACAGATTCACGATTTTGACCTTCGCCGCGAAGCGGCTCAGTTAAAAAACGATCTGTTCTAGAGATTAGGAAGGGAACAATGCGTTCCGGTCTTATTGCGCAAAAACTTGGCATGAGCCGCATCTTCCAGGATGACGGCCGGTCTGTACCGGTCACCGTCCTGAAGGTCGACAATTGTCAGGTAGTAGCTCAGCGTACCGAGGAGAAGGACGGCTACACGGCTGTTCAGCTCGGCGTTGGAGCTGCAAAAGTTAAAAACGTCAGCAAGCCAATGCGGGCTTACTTCGCCAAAGCGAAGATTGAGCCGAAACGTAAGCTGGTTGAGTTTCGCGTGAGTGCCGACGCCCTCGTTGATGTGGGCGCGGAGATTACTGCTGAGCACTTCGTTGCTGGGCAGCACGTGGACGTGACCGGTTCAAGCATTGGTAAAGGTTTCGCTGGCGCCATGAAACGCCACAACTTCGGCGGTCTTCGGGCCTCGCACGGCGTTTCCATCTCCCATCGTAGCCACGGTTCCACCGGTCAGTGTCAGGACCCCGGCAAGGTCTTCAAAGGTAAGAAGATGGCCGGTCACATGGGCGCTGAGCGGGTAACCGTTCAAAGCCTGACCGTCGTCGATACCGATCTCGACCGCGGCCTGATCCTGGTGAAGGGCTCCGTGCCCGGTTCCAAGGGCGGCTGGGTCCTGGTCAAAGACGCCGTGAAGCGGGTTGCTCCGGAAGGTGTACCCTTCCCGGCAGGCGTCCGTAAGGCTGAAGAAGCTGCTGCCGCTCCCGCCGAGGAAGCTCCCGCTGAGGAAGCACCCGCGGCTGAAGCTGAAGCCAGCGAGACGGAGGAGTAGGGGCTATGAAATTGGACGTTATCAGCCTCGAAAATAAGAAGGCGGGCAATATCGATCTCGACGACGCCGTGTTCGGCGTAGAGGTTCGTGCCGACCTTCTTCAGCGTGCGGTTCGCTGGCAGCTGGCTAAGCGCCAGACCGGCACCCACAAAACGAAAAACCGTTCCGAAGTTTCCGGCACCGGCGCTAAGCCGTTCCGCCAGAAAGGTTCGGGCAACGCCCGTCAGGGTAGCCGCAAGGTTCCGCATATGCGGGGCGGCGGTAAGGCCTTCGGCCCCGTGGTTCGCAGCCATGCCCACAGCCTTCCTCAGAAGGTTCGTAAGCTGGCTCTGCGCACCGCTCTGTCGGCCAAGCAAGCCGACGGTAGCCTCATCGTTCTCGATAAGGCCGAGCTGAAATCCGGCAAGACCGCCGACCTTTCCAAAATGGTCGCTGCGCTTGGTTGGAAGACCGCTCTGGTCATTGACGGCGATGCGGTGAACGAAGGTTTCGCCCGTGCGGCCAGCAACATCGTCGGTCTTGACGTGCTGCCGAGCCAGGGCGCCAACGTTTACGACATTTTGCGGCGCGAAAAGCTTGTCCTGACCAAGGACGCCGTAGAGAAGTTGGTGGAGCGACTGAAATGAGCAAGTACAGCCCAAAAGACAGCTCGCTGAGCAAGGAGCGGATGTACCAGGTGATCACCCGTCCGGTTATTACCGAGAAGGCGACGATCATCTCGGAGCATAACCAGGTGACTTTCCAGGTGCCGCTCAACGCCAACAAGTTCGAGATCAAAGCCGCGGTGGAAGGTCTCTTCAACGTCAAGGTGAAAGCCGTCAATACCCTCGTCAACAAGGGTAAGGTGAAGCGTTTCCGCGGAACCGTCGGCAAGCGCAACGACGTGAAGAAGGCTATCGTTACCCTCGCCGAGGGTCACTCCATCGACGTGACGACGGGGGTCTAAGCAGATGGCTCTGAAGCAATACAAACCGAGCACCCCGGGCCAGCGCAATCTGGTCCTGATCGACCGCTCCGGGCTCTACAAGGGCAAGCCGGAGAAAGGGTTGACCGAGGGTCTGACGAAGAAGGGCGGCCGTAACAACACCGGTCGCATCACCTCCCGGCGTCGTGGTGGCGGACATAAGCGCCGTTACCGCGTGATCGACTTCAAACGTAACGGCAAGTTTGGCGTTCCCGCCACTGTCGAGCGTCTCGAATACGATCCCAACCGGACGGCCTTCATTGCACTGATTAACTATCAGGACGGCGACAAGGCTTATATCCTGGCTCCGCAACGTCTCAAAGAAGGCGACACCGTGATTGCCGACAAGAGCGCGGACATCAAGCCGGGTAACGCCATGCCCATGTCGGCCATTCCGGTCGGCACCATCATCCACAATGTGGAGATGAAAGTGGGCAAGGGTGGTCAGATCGCCCGTGCCGGCGGCACCTACGTGCAGCTGGTCGGTAAGGATCAGGGCTACGCTCAGCTTCGTCTGGGTTCCGGCGAACTTCGTCTGGTCCGTGCCGAGTGCATGGCCACCATCGGCGCAGTTTCCAACCCGGATCAGAAGAACACCAATCTGGGCAAGGCTGGCCGCAATCGCTGGCTCGGCAAACGCCCGGCAGTTCGTGGTGTCGCCATGAACCCGGTGGATCACCCGCATGGTGGCGGCGAAGGCCGTACCTCGGGCGGCCGTCATCCGGTCACTCCTTGGGGTAAACCCACCAAGGGTAAGCGGACCCGTAGCAACAAGAAGACCGATCGGCTCATCATGCGCCGTCGGCACGCGAAGTAAAGGAGGGCAGTCGTGCCTCGTTCCGTTTGGAAAGGACCGTTTGTCGACAGCTACCTTCTTAAGAAGGCCGAAGCTGTGCGCTCCTCGGGCCGCAAAGAAGTGGTTAAGACCTGGTCTCGCCGGTCGACCATTCTACCGCAGTTCGTGGGGATCACCTTTGGTGTCTACAACGGCAAGAAGTTCATTCCCGTGCTGGTGACCGAAGATATGATCGGTCACAAGTTCGGTGAGTTTTCGCCGAGCCGCACCTACTACGGCCACGCTGCCGATAAGAAGGCGAAGAGGAAGTAGTCATGGGTAAGAAAGCAGCTCCCCGCCGTCTGGCCGAAAATGAGGCCAAAGGCTCGATCCGCATGTTGCGGACCAGCCCGCAGAAGCTGAACCTGGTGGCTCAGTCGATCCGCGGTATGGACGCCGAAAAGGCTCTGATCAGCCTGACGTTCAATAAGCGCCGCGTTGCGGGCGACGTCAAAAAGGTTCTGCAGGCGGCTATCGCCAATGCAGAGAACAACCATCAGCTTGACGTCGACCGTTTGTTCGTTGCCGAGGCCAGCGTTGGCCGCGCCATGGTGATGAAACGTTGGCGTCCGCGTGCTCGGGGCCGTGTCGGCCGTATTCAGAAACCCTTCAGCAACATGACCATTGTGTTGCGTGAACGTGAGGAGACGGCCTAATGGGACAGAAAGTTAACCCGATCGGCCTTCGTGTTGGCATCAACCGTACCTGGGATTCCCGGTGGTATGCGGACGACGCCAACTTCGCCAAGACCCTCCATGAGGACTTGGAGATCAAGAAGTACGTTAAAAAGAAACTCTTTCAAGCCGGCATCAGCCGCGTGGTGATCGAGCGTCCCGCCAAGCGGGCCCGCATTACCATCTACTCGGCTCGTCCGGGTGTGATCATCGGCAAGAAAGGCGCAGATATCGAGAAACTGCGGGGCGACCTGTCGAAAATGACCGGTTCCGACGTGCATCTCAATATCGTTGAAGTTCGCAAGCCGGAACTGGACGCCAAGTTGGTGGCCGAGAACATCGCCAACCAGTTGGAACGTCGTATCGCTTTCCGCCGCGCCATGAAACGCGCCGTGCAGAACGCCATGCGTCTGGGCGCCCTGGGTATCCGGGTTACGGCCGTCTTGGCGGTGCAGAAATCGCCCGGACCGAATGGTACCGCGAAGGCCGCGTTCCGCTGCACACGCTGCGGGCTGACGTGGACTACGGCACCGCCGAAGCTGCCACCACCTACGGCATCTGCGGTATCAAGGTTTGGATCTTCAAGGGCGAAATCATGGCCCACGATCCCATGGCCCAGGACAAGCGCTCTGCAGATCAGGGTGGTCCGGCCAGTGGTCGTCCAAGAGCGTAAGGGATTGAAGAACAATGCTTAGTCCAAAACGTACAAAATTCCGCAAGGCGCATAAGGGCCGTATCCACGGCATGGCTAAAGGCGGCACCACGCTCAACTTCGGCGCATACGGCCTCAAAGCCATGCAGCCCGAGCGTATTACCGCCCGCCAGATCGAGGCGGCCCGTCGCGCCATCACCCGGCACATGAAACGTGCCGGTCGTGTGTGGATCCGCATTTTCCCGGACGTCCCGGTCAGCTCCAAGCCGGCTGAGGTTCGTATGGGTAAAGGTAAGGGTAGCCCGGAGAAATGGGTGGCCAAAGTTAAGCCTGGCCGCATCATGTTCGAAGTCGATGGTGTGCCGCGTGAAATCGCCCAGCGCGCCTTTGAGTTGGCTTCGGCCAAGCTTCCGGTCAAGACCCGCTTCGTGACCCGTCTGGGTGAGGAGTAATCAGATGACTGCTGCAAGCGATCTGAGGGCCAAGAGCCAGGACGAGCTGAAAGACGAGCTCGTCAATCTGAACAAGGAGGCGTTCAACCTGCGCTTCCAGGCTGCAAGCGGCCAGTTGGAAAACACCGCTCGCGTCAATCAGGTGCGCAAGGATATCGCGCGCATCAAAACCATCTTGAGCGAACGCGCTCGCGCTGAAGCTTAAGGGAGCAGGAAGAATGCCGAAACGAATTCTTCAGGGTGTTGTCGTTAGCGACAAACAGGACAAAACCGTGGTGGTCCGTGTGGAACGCCGCGTTAAGCACCCGGTCTATAAGAAGATTGTCCGCAAGTCTAAAAAGTATGCCGCGCACGATGAGGGCAACGCATGCAAGGAAGGTGATGTGGTTCGCATTCAAGAATGCCGCCCCATCTCCAAGAACAAGACTTGGGAAGTCATTACCGAGAGCGCTTAAGCTCTGTCTGGATGAATAAAGGGACAAAATTATGATTCAGGCTGAATCTAATCTCGATGTTGCTGACAACTCCGGCGCTCGCCGGGTGCAGTGCATCAAGGTTCTCGGGGGCTCCAAACGGAAATCCGCATCCGTCGGCGACGTGATCGTGGTTTCCGTCAAAGAAGCCATTCCCCGGGGCCGTGTTAAAAAAGGCGACGTGGTGAAAGCTGTGATCGTCCGTACGGCGAAGGACATCCAACGCCGCGACGGTAGCGTGATCCGCTTCGACCGCAATGCCGCTGTGCTGATCAATCAGGCCGGTGAGCCCATCGGAACCCGTATTTTCGGCCCGGTGACCCGCGAACTGCGTGCCCGTAAGTACATGAAGATCATTTCGCTCGCGCCGGAGGTCCTCTAATGGCTAGCAAAATCAGAAAAGGCGACCAGGTCGTCGTGCTGACCGGCAAGGACAAGGGTAAAACCGGAGAGGTTCTCCAGGTTCTGCCCAAGGACGCTCGTGCGGTTGTTCAGGGAGTCAACGTGGTCAAGCGGCACACCCGCCCGACCCAGACCAATCCCGGTGGTATCATCGATAAGGAAGCGGCAATCGCCATTTCCAACATTGCCCACCTGGATCCCAAGGACGATAAGCCGACCCGCGTCGGGTTCAAGGAAATCGATGGCCGCAAGGTCCGCTACGCCAAGCGGTCCGGCGAAGTCATCGACAACTGAGGATATTAGTCATGGCGCGTTTGCGTGAACATTTTAATACGGTCGTCAAGCCGGCCCTGCAGGAAAAGTTCAATTATGCGAACCCGATGCAGATGCCGAAGATTGAAAAGATCGTGCTGAACATGGGCGTTGGCCAAGCCACTCAGGACCGTAAAAAGGTCGAGGCTGCCGTTTCCGATATGGAAAAAATCGCCGGTCAGAAACCGATTGTCACCACGGCTCGTAAATCCATCGCCGGCTTCAAGCTGCGCGACGGCATGAACGTCGGCTGCAAGGTGACCCTCCGGGGCGACCAAATGTATGAATTCCTGGATCGCTTGGTGAACATCGCGCTGCCGCGTGTTCGCGACTTCCGCGGTCTTAATGGCAAGAGCTTTGATGGTCGTGGCAACTACGCCATGGGCATTAAGGAGCAGATCATTTTCCCAGAGATCGATTACGACCAAGTCGATGAGATCCGCGGGATGGATATTGTGATCTGTACAACGGCCAAAACCAACGAGGAAGCTTACGAGCTGCTCGCCGGTTTTGATATGCCGTTTAGCAAGTAGGGTGGAGGAAGCGAGATGGCTAAAAAGAGTTCCATTGAGCGGAACAAGAAGCGTGAACGCCTTGGCAAACAGTACGCGGCCAAGCGTGAGGCTCTGAAGGCTATCGCGAATGATCGCGACCTGTCGCCTGAAGAACGGTTCAATGCGGCGCTGAAGCTGGCAAAGCTGCCGCGCAACAGCTCCAAAGTGCGTGTACGCCTTCGCTGCGAGCTGTCCGGACGTCCCCGTGGTAACTACCGCAAGTTCAAGCTGTCGCGTATTGCGCTGCGTGATCTTGCCTCCACTGGGCAGATTCCGGGTGTAGTGAAGTCGAGCTGGTAACTGGAGATTTAGACTATGTCCATGAGCGATCCCTTGGGGGATATGCTGACCCGTATTCGTAACGGGCAGAGGACCAACAAATCGAGTGTCGTTTCCCCTGCGTCGAATTTGCGCAGCAACGTCCTTGAGGTTCTCAAGCGTGAAGGTTTTATCCGCGGCTTCGAAAAGTACGAAGTGAAGCCTGGTATCAATGAATTGAAGATCGAGTTGAAGTATCACGAAGGTACGCCGGTTATTCGCGAAATCAGTCGCGTTTCAACGCCGGGCCGTCGGGTTTACTCCAAGATCAAAGACCTGGGTAAGGTCTACAATGGTCTTGGCATCTCGATCCTGTCCACGCCGAAGGGCGTGTTGTCCGATGCAGAGGCCCGCGCCGAGAATGTTGGCGGCGAAGTTCTCTGTCAGGTCTTCTAGGGGGGATGTGAGATGTCTCGTATTGGCAAAACTCCCGTAAACCTCCCGGACGGCGTCGACGTTCAGGTCGTTGGTCAGCAGATTACCGCTAAAGGTAAACTGGGCCAGTTGAGCCTGACCTTGGTCGACGACGTGGAAGCCAAGCTGGAGGGCAAGGAACTCTGGATCAACCCGCGAGGGGAAAGCGTCCAGGCCCGCAAGATGTGGGGTACCTTCCGCTCGTTGGCCGGTAACATCGTTCAGGGTGTTTCCGAAGGCTTCACCAAGGAACTGGAAATTCAGGGCGTCGGTTATCGTGCCGCCGTTCAGGGTCAAAATTTGCAGCTTCAACTGGGTTTCTCCCATGATGTGATCTATCCGATCCCGGAAGGCATCACCATCAAGTGCGAAAGCCCGACCGAAGTCGCCATTACCGGCGCCGACAAACAGCAAGTCGGTCAGGTTGCTGCCGAGATCCGCTCCTTCCGCGGTCCTGAGCCTTACAAAGGCAAGGGTGTCCGCTACAAGGGCGAGCAGATCCTGCGTAAGGAAGGCAAGAAGAAATAGCCATGAGTACTGCAAGGGAATTGTTCGAGCGCCGCAAAGGCCGCAATCGGAAACAGCTTCGCCGCAAGTCGAAAGGCCGTCCTCGGCTTTCCATCTTCCGGTCGAATTTGCACATTTATGCCCAGATCATCGACGACGAAAAAGGTGTGACCGTTGCGGCTGCATCGACCGTCGAAAAGGATCTCCGTGGCGACAAAGGCACCGACAGAGACGCAGCTGTGCGTGTGGGCAAGGCGATTGCCGAGCGCGCCGTCAAGGCTGGCGTCAAAGAGGTTGTCTTCGATCGTGGCGGTTACAGCTACCACGGTCGCGTCAAAGCGTTGGGCGATGCCGCCCGCGAAGGCGGACTTTCGTTCTAGGGGATTGAGATATGGCTGATAACAAACAAGACCGTCCCCGTGGCGGAGATCGCGGCAAACGCCGCAACGACCGGAGCGAACAGTCGCGCGACGAAATCGAACTGATCGATAAGCTCGTCGGCATCAACCGTGTCGCCAAGGTCGTCAAGGGCGGCCGTCGCTTCTCTTTTGCCGCACTGGTCGTCGTTGGCGACGGTAAAGGCAAGGTAGGCTTCGGTCACGGTAAGGCCCGTGAGGTTCCGGAAGCCATCCGCAAGGCCACGGAAGCGGCCAAGCGCAAAATGATCCGTGTTCCGCTGCGTGAAGGTCGGACTTTGCATCACGACGTTCGGGGCCACTTCGGCGCTGGCAAGGTGATGCTTCGTGCGGCTCCGGCTGGTACCGGTATCATTGCCGGTGGTCCGATGCGTGCCGTTTTTGAAACCATGGGCGTCCAGGACGTCGTCGCCAAGTCGCAGGGGTCCGCTAACCCCTACAACATGGTTAAGGCGACCTTTGAGGCTCTTGAAAACTGTGCTTCGCCGCGCAGCGTTGCCGCCAAGCGCGGTAAAAAGGTTGGCGACATCGTCGCTCGCCGCGACGGCGATCAAGTCCGGGAGGCGTAAATCATGGCCGCAGCTAAGAAAGCGACCATCAAGGTCACCCAAACCGGTAGCCCGATCGGTCGTCCCAAAGATCAGCGTCAAACCCTGGTCGGTCTGGGACTGAACAAAATGCACCGGACCCGTGAGTTGGAAGATACTCCTGCGGTTCGTGGTATGATCGAAAAGGTTTCCCACCTGGTACGCGTCGAGGAAGCGGGCTAAGGCCCCCGCCTCACTTAGGATTTAAGGAACTCGAGGAATGAAACTCAACGAGATTCGCGATAACAACGGCGCGACCAAGAACCGTAAGCGGGTTGGCCGCGGTATCGGTTCCGGCACCGGCAAAACCGGTGGTCGCGGTGTTAAGGGTCAGAAGTCCCGCAGCGGCGTGTCGCTGGTCGGTTTCGAAGGTGGCCAGATGCCTCTGTACCGCCGCCTGCCGAAACGTGGCTTCAATAACATTTTCGCCAAGAAGTTCGCCGTGGTGAATATCGGTCGCCTCCAAAAGGCCATCGATGAAGGCAAGATTGACGCCAAAAAGCCGATCAATGCCGAATCCCTGATTGCTTCCGGCATTGTTCGCCGGTCCTTTGACGGTGTTCGTTTGTTGGCTAAAGGCGAGATTAAAGCCAAGGTCGACATTGAAGTCGCCGGCGCTTCGGCTGCTGCCGTTGCCGCTGTCGAGAAAGCCGGTGGCAAGGTTACGGTGACCGCTCCTAAAGCGGCGCCCGCCGAAGCCGAAGCTTAACCAAGACCCGGAGAACTGACCGCCGATGGCTTCTACCGCCGAGCAGATGGCCCAGAACATGAACTTCGGCGCCTTTGGTAAGGCGACGGAGCTGAAGCAACGTATCTGGTTTACTCTTGGAGCGCTGATCGTATATCGGATCGGCGCTTACATTCCCATTCCTGGGATCGACCCCATCGTGCTGAAAGACGTGTTCGCTCAGCAGTCGGGCGGTATCCTCGGTATGTTCGATATGTTCGCCGGGGGCGCGTTGAGCCGCATGACTATCTTTGCGCTCAACATCATGCCCTATATCTCGGCTTCCATTATCATGCAGTTGATGTCGGCCATGGTGCCGTCCATTGAGCAGTTGAAAAAGGAAGGCGAGAGCGGTCGCAAGAAGATGAACCAGTATACGCGCTACGGCACGGTGCTGATCGCTGCCCTGCAAGCTTACGGCATCGCCGTCGGGCTTGAAGGGATGCAATCGAGCGCTGGGTCTGCGGTTATTGAAGGCGGCTGGTTCTTCCGCTTCACGACGGTTATCACGCTGGTTGGCGGTACCGTGTTCCTGATGTGGCTGGGTGAGCAGATCACCGCTCGCGGCGTCGGCAACGGTATTTCGTTGATCATCTTCTCCGGTATCGTGGCGGCGTTGCCGTCGGCTCTTGCCAGTACGCTGGAACTGGGCCGTACAGGTGCGCTTTCCACTCTGTTTATTATCTTCATGTTGGTGATGTCGGTTGCCGTAATTGCCTTTATCGTCTTCATGGAGCGTGCCCAGCGTCGGATCATTATTCAGTATCCGAAGCGCCAACAGGGCAATCGTATGTTCGGCGGCGAGTCCAGCCACCTGCCGCTGAAAATCAATACCGCTGGCGTTATTCCTCCCATTTTCGCCAGTTCGATCCTTCTCTTGCCGATTACCGTGATTGGTTTCACGGCGGGGCAGGGTCCCGAATGGCTTTCGACCGTTGCCGCCTATCTGGGGCACGGCCAACCCGCATATTTGGTGATCTATCTTTCGATGATCGTTTTCTTCGCCTTTTTCTATACCGCTATCGTCTTCAATCCGGACGAAACGGCAGAGAATCTGAAGAAGTACGGTGGTTTTGTTCCGGGTATTCGTCCGGGCAAGAATACGGCCAAGTATCTTGATTATGTGCTGACCCGTCTGACGGTGGTAGGTGCAGCCTACCTAGCCGGGGTTTGTTTGCTACCGGAAATCCTGATATCCAAGTTTTCGGTTCCCTTCTACTTCGGCGGCACGAGTCTGTTGATTGTTGTTTCGGTGACTATGGACACCGTGACCCAGGTTCAGTCTCACTTGATGGCGCATCAGTATGAAGGGTTGATCAAGAAAGCTAAACTTCGGGGAAAGAAGAAATGAATTTGATTTTACTTGGCCCGCCGGGCGCGGGAAAAGGCACCCAGGCTAAACGGCTTGAGGAGAAATACGGCATCGTCCAGCTTTCGACCGGCGATATGTTACGCGCCGAAGTGGCTTCGGGTAGCGATCTCGGTAAGCAGGCCAAGGAAATCATGGAAGCAGGAAAACTGGTCACCGACGAGCTGATCATTTCTATGATGAGCAGCCGCATCGATCAGGACGACTGCAAGAACGGATTTATTCTCGACGGTTTCCCGCGCACCGTGGCCCAGGCCGAAGCGTTGGATAAGATGTTGTCCGAAAAGGGCCTGGCCCTGGGCAATGTTATTGAGATTGCAGTAGACGACGACCTTTTGGTTGAACGGATTACCGGTCGCTATACCTGCGCTAAGTGCGGGCAGGGCTATCACGATTCGTTCCAAAAGCCTGAAAAGGAAGGCGTTTGCGACAAGTGCGGCGGGACCGAATTTTCGCGTCGCGCCGATGATAATGAAGAGACGGTTCGTTCTCGGCTGACCGCCTATCATGGGGAAACGGCTCCTATCCTGCCTTACTATAAGGACCAGGAAAAGCTGGTAACTGTGAACGGCATGGCCGCGATCGACGATGTAACTAATGAGTTGTACGGTATTTTAGGGTGATTCGTTTGTTGACTTAGGGTTTTTGGGCCCTATAATCCGCGTTCCGAATTTTCCCCGAATATCGTTTCGGTTTCGATATTTCTGGCTGAGGAGTTTAGCTTTGGCTCGCATCGCTGGCGTTAACATTCCGACCCAAAAACGGGTCGTGATTTCGCTTACTTATATTCATGGCATTGGCCGTGCAAAGGCGCAGGAAATCTGCGAAAAGGTTGGCATTGCGGCTGAACGTCGCGTGGCCGATCTTGGTGACGATGAGGTCGTGAAAATCCGCGAGACCATCGACAACGACTATCAGGTTGAAGGTGATCTGCGCCGCGAAGTGGCGATGAACATCAAGCGTCTGATGGACCTCGGCTGCTACAGAGGTTTGCGCCACCGTCGTGGCTTGCCTGTTCGTGGTCAGCGTACGTCGACCAACGCCCGTACCCGTAAGGGTAAGGCCGTTGCGATCGCCGGCAAGAAAAAATAAGGGTGTAGGATAATGGCTAAAACAGCCCAGTCGCGCGTCAAACGCCGCGAGCGCAAAAACATTGCCTCCGGTGTGGCTCACGTCAACGCGACGTTCAATAATACCATCATCACCATCACCGATGCCCAGGGTAACGCCATTTCCTGGTCTTCGGCCGGCGCCCAAGGCTTTAAGGGCTCCCGGAAGTCAACGCCGTATGCTGCGCAGGTGGCCGGTGAAGACGCTGGTAAAAAAGCGATGGATCACGGCATGAAGACTCTTGAAGTTGAAGTCAAGGGTCCGGGCGCCGGTCGGGAATCTGCATTGCGCGCCTTGCAGGCGGTTGGGTTCAACATCACGTCAATTCGCGACGTGACGCCCATTCCGCACAACGGGTGCCGCCCGCGGAAGCGTCGCCGGGTCTAATCGCCTGGGTGGCCTTCGGGCAAAAGATTTTAACCATGACCGGTCTCCGTTTAGGGGCCGGTCGTCGGCGTTTTTTTTAGACGCTGATCTATTTTTTACTATTTCGCGCGTGAGGTCACATCCGTGATTCAGAAGAACTGGCAGGAACTGATTAAGCCGACCAAGCTGGACGTCAAGCCTGGAGACGATGCGTCGCGTACCGCGACCGTGGTCGCCGAACCGCTTGAACGTGGTTTCGGTCTCACTCTCGGCAACGCTTTGCGCCGGGTTCTGTTGTCGTCGCTTCAGGGCGCGGCCGTTACCGCGGTCCAGATCGATGGCGTTTTGCACGAATTCTCGTCGATTCCGGGCGTCCATGAAGACGTTACCGACATCGTGCTCAACATCAAGGCCCTGGGTCTGAAAGCCGAGAGCGAAGGCGTCAAACGGATGCGGCTGGAAGCTGTCGGTCCGGGCGCTGTGACCGCCGGTATGGTTGAGACTGGTCACGACATCGAAATCATGGATCCCGATCTGGTGGTCTGTACCCTCGATGAGGGCGCCAAGCTGTCCATGGAATTGACCGTCGATACGGGTAAAGGCTATGTGCCTGCCGCTCAGAACCGTCCGGAAGATTCTCCCATCGGTCTTATTCCGGTGGATGCGCTTTATTCGCCGGTTCGTAAGGTGGCTTATAAGGTGGACAACACCCGCGTTGGACAGGACACCGACTACGACAAACTGTCGCTGACCATCACCACCGACGGTTCCGTCACCCCGGAAGACGCCATCGCGCTTGCCGCTCGGATCCTGCAGGATCAGTTGCAGCAGTTCATCAACTTCGAAGAGCCCCAGGCCCAGATCGAAGAGAAGAAAGAAGACGAACTGCCGTTCAACAAGAACCTCCTGCGCAAGGTGGACGAGCTGGAACTTTCCGTCCGTTCGGCCAACTGTCTCAAGAACGACAACATCATCTACATCGGCGATCTGGTCCAGAAGACCGAAGCCGAGATGCTGCGGACTCCGAACTTCGGCCGCAAGTCCTTGAACGAAATCAAGGAAGTGCTCGCTCAGATGGGTCTGCACCTGGGAATGGAAATTCCCAATTGGCCGCCCGAGAATATCGAGGAACTGGCCAAGAAACTGGAAGAGCCCTACTAAGGGTTCAACCGACTTTACACCGAATGTACCCGACGCCGTTGATGATCAATGGCGTCGCGGCATTTGGATAACTCAATCGGTCTCGCCCGTCGAGGCTAAGAAAGAAAAGGAGTTGCCGTCATGCGCCATCGTATGTCTGGTCGTAAACTAAACCGCACCAAATCTCACCGTCGCGCCCTGTTCGCAAACTTGGCGGTATCCCTGATCACCCACGAGCAGATCAAGACTACGCTGCCGAAAGCCAAGGACCTGCGTCGGGTTGCCGACAAGATGGTGACGCTTGGCAAAAAAGGCACCGTTGCAGCCCGCCGTCAGGCCATGGGCTACCTGCGTAGCGAAGACGCCGTGAAAAAACTGTTCGATACCTTGGCGGGCCGTTATGAGGAGCGCCCGGGCGGTTACACCCGTGTGCTGAAAGCCGGTTTCCGTTACGGTGATGCCGCCCCCATGGCGGTGATTGAATTCGTTGATCGCGACGAAGACGCCAAGGGCGCTGAAGACAAAGCCCGCCACGAAGCCGAAATGGAAGCCATGGCGGAAGAAGAAGGCGAAGCCTAAGTCGCTTTGACCTGACCTATAAAGAATTGCGATAAAGGGCGGTCCCCAGTGGGCCGCCCTTGTTTTTTCAACTCTGGCTGACTAAGCAAGAGGGGCATATGGATTTAATAAAGGATGCATGGGATGGGTGATCGTTTTTTGTCTGCGGTTCTGGCTTTTTGTCTGATGGCGCTTATGACATCGGAGGCTTTGGCCGACCGGGTGGTTCCCGCCACTAAACAGCAGGTCACGCTTTCCTATGCGCCTTTGGTCAAGAAGGCCGCTCCGGCTGTCGTCAATATCTATACCCGCAAGGTCGTGCGCACCCGGTCTTACTCTCCTTTGTTCGATGACCCCTTTTTTCGGCGCTTCTTTGGCGACGCTTTGGGGGGGCTGCCCGCACCTGGTAGAAAGCGTGTGCAAAATTCTCTGGGCTCCGGGGTGATTGTCGATGGTGGCGGGGTCGTGGTGACCAATCACCATGTTATCGAAGGGGCCGACGACGTTACGGTGGTTCTGGCGGACCGGCGGGAGTTTGAGGCCCAAATTGTCGGGTCGGATGAACGTACCGATTTGGCCGTTCTCAAGATTGATACCGGGGGTGAAACTCTGCCGTCGCTTCAATTCCACGATTCAGATGAAATCGAGGTGGGTGATCTGGTGCTTGCCATTGGCAACCCGTTTGGCGTGGGGCAAACGGTTACCAGCGGAATTATTTCCGCAGTGGCGCGGACCAACGTGGGGATTTCGGATTTAAGTTCTTTCATCCAAACCGATGCTTCGATCAATCCCGGCAACTCGGGCGGAGCGCTGGTCACCATGGATGGGCGGCTAGTCGGCATCAACAGCGCCATCTACTCCAAGGGCGGCGGTTCGGTCGGCATCGGTTTCGCCATTCCGGCCAATATGGTCCGTTCGGTGGTCGATGGCTTGCTGAGTGGCGGTAAGCTGATCCGTCCCTGGCTGGGCGCGGAAGGCCAGGGGATGACCCAGGATATAGCCGCTTCCTTGGGGCTCAAGCGCCCGGTCGGTGTGTTGATCAACGGCCTTTACCAAGGTGGGCCGGCAGAGCGGGGTGGACTTAAGCTGGGTGATGTGGTGTTGAGGATCTCCGATAAGCCTGTTGATGATGGGCAGGCCATGCGCTACAGGCTGGCGACCCTTCCATTGGGGGCCAAAGCCGATTTTACCGTTTGGCGGCGGGGGAAAGAAGTGGTGTTGAAGGTGCCGGTGGAGGCGCCGCCTGAGAAACCGGTGCGTGATGAAACGCTGCTGAAGGGAAATCATCCTATGGCTGGCGCGACGGTCGCCAATCTCAACCCGGCGCTCAATGCTGAATTGGGAGTCAATCTTATGGACCAAGGGGTGATGGTGCTGGCGATCTCACCCCGCAGCCCGGCTCACCGGTTGCGCTTTAAAGTGGGGGACGTGATTCTCGCCATCAATGGTCAGGATGTTGCTTCCGTCGATGGACTTAAGGGACTTCTGACAAAGCGTGTGGGGCAGTGGCGGATCACGCTTGAGCGGGATGGTAGGACGCTCAATCTGGCATTTTCCAGATGACGACGCTGTTCGAAGATCAGGCTCCACGCCCTTTGGCGGACCGGCTGAGGCCACAGACCCTTGGGGACGTGGTCGGGCAGAATCATCTGCTCGATTCCGGTGCGCCGCTCCGTCGTATGGTGGAGCCGGGAGGGCATCTTTCTTCGATTATTCTGTGGGGACCGCCGGGTTGCGGCAAGACGACCATCGCCCGGCTGCTTGCTGAACGGACCGATTTGCATTTCGCTCCGCTATCGGCTGTGTTTTCCGGCGTTTCCGATCTGCGTAAGGTTTTTGAAGTCGCCAAGCAGCGCCGTCAGGTGGGGCAGGGAACTCTGTTGTTTATCGACGAGATTCACCGCTTCAATAAGGCCCAGCAGGACGGCTTTTTGCCCTATGTGGAAGACGGCACCATCATTTTAGTCGGAGCGACGACTGAAAACCCCTCTTTTGAGCTGAATGCGGCTTTGCTATCGCGTTGTCAGGTCATGGTGCTTGAAAGGTTGGGAGATGAGGCTCTGGAGGCCTTGCTTGCCCGTTCCGAATTGCTTGAAAACCGAAACCTGCCTTTAGATGACGATGCGCGCCGTTCGCTCAAGGCTATGGCGGACGGCGATGGGCGCTACCTGCTCAATATGGCTGAAATCCTTTTCGGTTTGCCAAAGGATGATCTGCTCGACCCCAAGGGATTGGCCGAAGCCGTTCAGCGAAGGATGCCTCTTTATGACAAAGGCCAGGAGGCGCATTACAATCTGATTAGCGCCTTGCATAAGTCGCTGCGCGGTTCCGATACCGATGCGGCGCTCTATTGGTTTGGTCGCATGCTCGATGGTGGCGAAGACCCGCGTTATATTGCTCGACGGTTGACCCGGTTTGCCGTTGAAGATATTGGATTGGCCGACCCGCAAGCCGTGATCCAGGCCAATGCCGCCTGGGAAACCTACGAACGGCTAGGCTCGCCGGAAGGAGAACTGGCGCTGGCGCAATTGGTCATTTACCTGGGCACTGCGCCTAAATCCAATGCGGCTTATATGGCCTATAAGGCGGTGCGCAAGGCGGCCAAGGAAACCGGGTCTTTGATGCCGCCTAAGCACATTTTGAATGCGCCGACCAAATTGATGAAGGAACTCGACTACGGCAAGGGTTATGCCTACGACCATGATGCGGAGGATGGCTTTTCAGGGCAGGATTACTTCCCCGAAACCATGGGGCGCAGGCGTTTCTACAAGCCCGGCGAGAAAGGGTTTGAGCGGGAAATCGCCAAGCGGCTTGCCTATTGGGACGAACTGCGCAAGAAACGCAATGACGACGCTTGAGGCGTTTCATACCGGAGGGTAGTCTGCTGCCATGTCTTTAAAAATGATCCTGTTCATAGCCGCTGGCGGCGCTGTGGGCGCAGTTGGGCGCTATGGTGTGATGAGCGCCGTAGGGCAGCTTCATCTGTTTGAGAAGCCGTTTCCTTTGGGAACGCTGGCGGTCAATGTGTTGGGCTCGTTTGTTCTTGGGGCAATCGTTGAAATTTCGGCGCTTTACTGGTCGCCGAGCCCGGAGGTGAGGGCCATGGTTGTTGTCGGTATGTTGGGGGCGTTTACGACGTTTTCCACCTTCTCCATGGATGTTTACTACCTGGGAACGCGAGGCGACATGAGTGGGGCCTGGCTCTACATGGCGCTTTCCATCATCTTAGGGGTCGGCGCGTTTTTCGGGGCGATCCATCTGTTCAGGACGCTATTCGCATGAGCGGCGTGACACACCGTAAGATCAAGGCCGATGAGGCCGACCTCAGGCTTGATCGCTGGTTCAAACGCCATTATCCGGGATTGGGACATGGTCGTCTGGAGAAGATGCTGCGCAAGGGGCAGGTGCGGGTAGACGGTAAACGGGCCAAGGGCAACACGCGTTTGGAAGCCGGTCAGGAAATCCGCGTGCCGCCCATGGAAGCGACGGACAAAGACGCCAAAGCCAAACCCAAGGCGGCCCAATACCAGATGACCGCCGAAGAAGCCAAGGCGCTCCAGGACCGGGTTCTTCATATCGATGAGCAGGTTATTGTTATCGATAAACCGGCAGGATTGGCCGTCCAGGGGGGAAGCAAAACCACCAAACATCTGGATGCCATGCTCGATGCCTTGAGGTTTGAGAAAGATGAAGCACCTCGGTTGGTGCATCGGCTCGACAAAGATACGTCCGGTGTTTTGGTCTTAGCCCGTACGGCCAAGGCTGCGACCTCTCTCACCAAAGCGTTCCGCACCAAAGACGTTCGCAAACTCTATTGGGCGGCGGTAACCCCCTCGCCCAAGATGGATAAAGGCAAGATCAACGCACCATTGATTAAGATGCCTGCAGGAAGCGGCGAAAAGGTTGTGGTGGATGAGGAATTCGGGAAAAAGGCGCAAACCTATTTCCAAGTTGTCGAGCAGGCGGCGAAAACGGCCGCTTGGCTGGTCATGGAGCCGGTGACTGGTCGAACTCACCAATTGCGGGTTCATTGCCTGATGCTGGATACGCGAATTGTCGGCGACGGTAAGTATGGCGGAACCGAAGCCTTTGCTCTGGGTAAGGAAATCGCCTCCCAACTTCATCTGCACGCCCGGGGTATTCGGTTTCCTCATCCGAATGGTAAATTGATCGAAGTATTTGCCCCCTTACCGGAACACATGAAGAGAACTTGGTCTTTCCTTGGCTTCGATGAAGCTGATCCCGATGCATCGAATTTTTCAGTATTTGAAGATTAGAATCCGTTATTCAAATATTCGTTTTATTTGTTTCATTAATAGTGATGGCGATGAGTCCTTGAAGCATTCGGTTTCGTTCTGAAAAAGAAACTCCGCTACGTCGAATCTAAAAGAATTTTCTATTTGGTTAATATCGGCCATTCGTTCTTTCTGATAAATTGGTGGCGATAATAATAAAATTTTAAGAAACGGTTGCCAGATTTTCCTATTGATACTTAATGGGGCTTGGTTTATGGTCATACCAATTAAGTCGAGAAGCTGTATTTGCTTAAGAAGTATCCTGGGGTGTGAGACGTGGGTAGAACAGGGGAGTCGCGATACAGGAAGCTAGCCCGACAAAAGAAAGTAAAAAGGGTCGCTTTTTATACGGTATCGCTTGCCATTATAGCGGCATTATTTGCTGGAGCTTAGGGTCAGAACTCATTAATCTGATGCAATTCTGTTCATTCGATTTAGCCGAGGGTAAGGAGGAAGAGCGCAGGAAGGGTCATTCCCTTTCAAGACCTTTCGACGCAGTCCCTCGGTTAAATCGAATGAACCCTTCGGGCGTTCCGCGTCTTTGCGCCGGGAGGGCGTCGCCAACCCTTGAAAACCAGGCAGGTTTCCTGCGGCTTGGCTCCTACCCCGGCACAAAGATGCGGACGCAGAATGGACCCATTATCTGACTCTATCGGCCTAATCAGTTCGGTAGCAGTCTAAGTATGGGATGGCTGCAATGATTTCTTCGCGAATATAGAACACATCCCCCCTATGTGGGCGCGCTGAGGCCGCTTGAAACACCATCATTCCGTGATCGGTCAAAAATCGATCAATACGGCGGCGTTGGTTTTCGGAATGATATTCAAGATAAACGACCTGAACGCGGGGGAGTATACTGCTTATCTCCTCAAGGATTTCCGCCTCGCATCCTTCCGTATCGACTTTCACGATGATCGACTGAGCGCCCTCGGTAAGCTCGGGCAAAACCCGTCCCGCCTTGCGCAATTCGATGGGGTGGGAGGCGAAAGGATTCATAGTCTGCTTGATCGAGCTACATTCGCCACCAAAACCAGCCACCTCAATTTCGGTTTCCTTGTCGTGGTCGAATAAACCGAAGGGGTGGTGAGTAATCCGGTCGATATCTTTGATGTTTCGTTCAAGCACGGGAATCGTCCATGGGTTGGGCTCGAAGACGTGGATTTGGGCGTTAGGGTAGGAGATGGCAAAAAACAACGATGCCGCGCCGATATTTCCGCCGATGTCGAGGACACAGTCAACGGTCTGTCGGTCGATGGGGGGCGCAGGGAAGGTTTTCCCTGAAAATATCTCTTTGACGGTGAGAATTTGATTTTCAGATTTGAACACAGTGAATTCTCGGGGCGATCCCAAAAATTCAAAGGTGAAGGTTCCTAAAAGTCCTTCGTGAAATTGAGGTTCGTGCTTTTTTTCCATGACAGCAGAATAGTTGAAACCGGACAACGGGGCTAGGAGTAGCTTTGTGAGAAGAAAAAAGGATAGCTTGCTAAGCCTTTTTGAGGACTGCATTATTTTACGATGCTTGGAAAACAGTCGGAGATATCGGTGCTTGTGGTCGGAACGCCCAGGCGGGCGGCGTTTGCCGATACGATGCTGCAGGATATTGACCGCGGTTTTCGTTTAAGTGGTGTTGATTCTCAGCTGGTTCTTCTTGAGAGCGACGATCTTCAACCCTATTTCGATAAACGCGATGAACTGATCAATGCGGGAAGGGAGGTCTGTCAGTTCGACCTCAATGCGTCTTTCTCCATTTCCGCTCTTGAATGTGAGCCGCGACCCAGGCGGTTTACTTTGTTGATCGATCATCCATATTTTCATCTGGAGAGATTGCTGTCGTGTGATCGTGAGGTTGAAATCGGTGTGGTCGACCGGACCCATATGACAGCCCTACAAGACTATGGTCTCGATTTTCCCGTTCGGTTCGTTCCCCATGGTGGCCCAGACCCTGATCTATTGCCTTTACCCATGGAGCAGCGGGACATCGATGTCCTCTATTGCGCCAATCTTTCCCCGCTAATCTTTGAGCCGGTCTTTATGCGCGAACTGGAAGGCCTCCCTGTACCGTTAAAAACCTTAGTTACGGAAACGATTAATCTCGTCATGGGAGGGCGGAGTGATATTCATGCTTCCCTTCGAGAAGCCTGCCAAGCCACACAGCGGCAGCCCCTTTCAGCGTTACCTGCGGAACATCTGAAAATAGCCTTAAACTTAATCGAGGGTTTGACCGTCTCTCTTCAGCGCCGGGATGTCGTGGAGGCTCTGTGCCGAATTCCGGGTGGAAATGTTCATATCGTTGGCAATATTCCCGATATTTTGAGCCGGGAGGCCCTCAACCCGCTTCCCAATGTCGAAATCCATGGTCTGCTCCCGTTTCCTCAGGTCATTGATATGATGCGGCGGGCGAAGCTCTTGGTTAATTCTAATTTTTCTCTGTCGGGGGGAGCTCATGAACGCATTTGGCAGGGAATGGCCACGGGATGCGTCCTTCTGACAAATGACAGCAGCTTTATGCGGGATAGCTTTACCCACGGTCGGGACATCCTGTTCCTGCCCGAAAACCCGACACATTTGCCGGGATTGGTTGAAGAGTGGCTGGAAACGCCGGAATGCTTAGCGGAAATGGCGGCGCAGGCGTCTATAGCATATCGTGAAAACCATCTTTGGAAACACCGGATGGCTTCGCTTTTTTCACCCAACTGAATTTAAAAAAGAATCGCCACTTATCTGCGCTCTTTTAAATTTTCCACATTGACCGGAAGGGTGATGATAACGGTTGTGCCTTTTCCTACGTCGCTTTCGATATTCAAACGTCCTCCGTGCATTTCCACCAATTTTTTTGATATGGGCAGGCCGAGGCCGGTTCCTTCAACCAGGTGATCGAGGCCATGCTCGGCCTGTCCGTATTCGCTTAATACCTTGGGGATGTCTTCTTTGGCGATCCCAACGCCGGAATCAGCCACCCGTACGGTGAGTTTGGTTGGATTGTCGGCGGTGACGCAGACCGCGACAGTCCCGCCCTGTGGGGTGAATTTTATGGCGTTGGATAGGAGGTTGAGGAATACCTGCTTGATGCGGCGGGCATCACCAATGATTGTCTTGGGGATGTCCGGAGCGGTTTTTTCAAACAGTTCGATCCCGGCTTCTTCGGCGCGATGTCCAATAAGGTCGAGGCATTCAAGTAGTATCTGCCGAGGGTTGACCGCATCTTGGGATAGATCGACGGTTCCAGACTCAATTTTGGAGAGGTCCAGAATGTCGTTAATCAGTTCAAGTAAATGATGGCCGGAACTCCTGATAATCTTGACGTACTCGCCGTATTTCGTTGGAGCAACGGGGCCCAATACTTCCGATTGAATGGCATCGGAAAAGCCAATGATAGCATTGAGCGGGGTTCGCAACTCATGGGACATGGAGGCCAGGAACGTGCTTTTTGCGCTGGCCGCATCTTCAGCGGTTTGCAGCGCTTCCTTAAGCGATGATTCGGTCAAATGGCGACGCTCTATTTCCAACAGCAGTTCGTGGGTCCTTTGCTCAACCCGCTCCTCAAGTTTTTGATTGAAGGTTCTGAGCTGTGCTTCCAATTCTTTTCGTTTCGTAATGTTTTTTACGAAGCCTTCGAAATAGGCGGCGCGCCCTACTGTTTCCGGCACGACCCTGGCCGTTTCCGAAATCCAGATTGTTGATCCGTCTTGGCGATAGACTTGGCTTTCGAAGTTTTCGATTTGGCCTTCCGTATGGAGCGCCTCGATAAATTCGTCCCGGCGGCCTTTTTCTACGTATAGCTGCTCTGAGATATTCGTCAGCGTTGCAATGAAGGATTTGACTGAGTCGTAGCCATACATTTCGGCAAGCGCGTAATTGGCGCGGATGTAGTGTCCATCAACCGTGCTTTGGAAGATGCCGATATTGGCATTTTCGAAAATATCCTTGTAGGTATCGTGTTCGTCGTTCTTGATCGGAAATTTTTGAATTAAGGCCTGTGTCATATAGGAAGCACTTTCTTTCTTATCAGTGGGGATAGCGCAAAAAAATGCCTACCGCCGTGGTCCACTCAAGTTGAACGGCAAGACACCGGTCTAAAGACAGGTCTCCTACGCTTTGCAGCCCGTTTTGGCGTCAGTAAACGCAAAGGACATGCCAAATAGATGAAAGGCCCGATAAGGTGTTCAATGGCAAAGATGCGTGGGTGTCGGTGAGCGAAACGGGCTCTCCATCGGTGGGAAAAGCCTAAAAGTTGGGCATTCGCTCAAAGGGTATTCAGAATTGCATCAGATTAATGGGGCTGACCCTAATTTACAATTGAAGCCGCTGCTTCTCCGTCCGATATTGAAACCAACCAATGATTAATCGGAAAAAGTTTTCCATGCTCAATCTCGCCGTCTTCGATCTGGACGGAACTATTGTCGATTCACAGGATATGATTGTCGCTGGTATGCACAGGGCGGCGGCGCTCCATGGACAGGGGCAGCCAATGCCTCGCGCCGTGCGCCGAGTCGTGGGTCTGCCGCTCGAGGAAGCCGTTGAAAAGTTATTCCCGGAGGCTGACAGGGATAGGGTGCAGGCCTTGACCGAAGCCTACAAGCAGACCATCATCGATATGCGGGCCCGGGGCGAAGAGCATGAGCCGTTGTTTCCCGGCGCGCTGGAGGCGCTCGACGAACTGGACCGTTGGGGCTGGTTGCTTGGAATTGCCACCGGTAAACCCATGCGCGGTCTGGTCAATACCATGAAGCCCCATGGTGTGCTTGAACAGTTCGTGACCCTTCAGACGGCCGATTTGGGGCCCGGCAAACCCAATCCGGATATGCTGCTCCGAGCCATGTCCGAAACAGGAGTGGATAAAGACCGGACGGTGATGATTGGTGATACGACCTACGATATGGAGATGGCTCGCCATGCCGGCGCAAAAGCCGTTGGTGTGGCCTGGGGTTATCATGAAATAGAAGAATTGACCGAGGCGGGAGCGCAAACCGTTGTTGGGTGCTTCGCCGAGCTTCCCTCGGTGTTAAAAGAAATAATGGAGACCTAAAAAATGGGAAAGCTCTTTAAAATTCTAGGCGCACTAGTCGTCCTGCTGGTTGCTGTCGTTGTTGCTGGTGTGGTGGTGCTAAAGTCGACGGACATCAACCAGTATCGCGACTTGATTGCCGAGCAGGTGAAAAATGCGACGGGCCGGGAGTTGACCCTGGGAGGTGATCTGGAACTGGAGGTTTCGCTCAGTCCTTCGGTGGTGGCCCGCAAGGTTGCTTTTGCTAACGCCCCCTGGGGTTCACGCAAGGAAATGGCGACCATTGATCGTTTTGAAGCCAAGGTGGACTTATTGCCGCTGCTCAGCGGAACCGTACAGGTTTCAAGAGTTATTCTGGTTAAACCGGACGTTCTCATTGAAACCGATAAGAATGGCAAGGGGAACTGGGTCTTTAAGGTTGATGATGCAAAGCAGGCCCCGGCAAAGAAGGATGCTGGGGGAGGCTCCTTGCCGGTTGTCAGGCTTGTTGATGTCGAAGATGCCGTCTTCACCTATCGCGATGGCGTGACAGGGAAGACGACGGTGGTCGCAATCGATCAATTGCGTGCGGGCGCCGACAGTCTTTCGAGCCCTTTGAGCCTTAGTCTGCGCGGCCAATTGAATGGACAGCCCTATGGCCTGGAGGGGCAAATCGGGGCGCCCTCGCGTCTGATATCCGGTGCGCCCTTGCCGGTCGACCTGACAGCTACGGCTGGTGGAGCGACGGTTGCCATCAAGGGGGAGATTACCGACCCCTCTGCAGGTAAAGGATTGGCGCTCAATGTAACGGCAGAAGGCGAAAATATTGCCGATCTCGCGGCTTTTGCCGGAGCGCCTTTACACAAGATCGGTCCCTACAGCGTCAAAGCGACCTTGACCGACCCGAACGGCGGCTACGCCCTCAGCGGTGTTGAGGTCAAAGTTGGCGGTAGCGATCTTTCCGGTGATGTGATGGTGGGGTTGAATGGCGCGGTTCCGGCGATCAATGCCAAGCTTGCCTCTAAAGTCGTCGATCTGGAGGACTTCCTGCCGCCAAAAAGCGAGGCTGATACGCAACCGACCGACACTGAAGAGAAGCCTCAGGCCAAGGGAGGAAAATTATTTTCCAAGGAGCCGCTGCCGCTGGACGGTTTGAAAGCGGTTAACGCCACAATGTCCTATAAGGCTGGGCAAATTATCGCCAAGCCATTCCCTTTGAGTGACGTGTTGGTCAATCTATCCCTTCAAGGGGGTAAACTCGATATCGAGCCCATGACGGCGAAAGTTGCAGAAGGGCTACTCAATTCGGTGATCAATCTAGATGCCGCCCGAAATACCCCGGCGCTAACCCTGACGCTCGACGGGAAGGGCATCGGCCTTGCCAATGCGCTGAAAGTCACCGGCACCAGTGACATGCTCGAAGGAACGCCATTGGATACGGCGATCAATCTGCGTGGTAAGGGACTGTCGGTCGCCGAATTGATGGGCAGCCTGAATGGGGTCGTAAAGGTTACCCTGGGTGAGGGCAAAATTAACAATGCGGTGCTCAGGAAGTTCGGTGGCGATTTGGCGACCTCCACTTTTACGGCGCTGAACCCATTGGCTAAAAAAGACCCCTTTACCGTGCTCAAATGCGGCGTGGTCTATTCCAAGGTGAGGGACGGTCAGGCGGCTATCGACAAAGGAATCGCCTTTGAAACCTCGGCAATGAACATCATTGGCAGCGGCGGGGTCGATTTGAAAGAAGAGATGCTCGATCTGGGCATCAAGACTGAACCGCGTGAAGGGCTGGGCATCAGCGTTGCCGGGCTTGCTAGCGTCGTGCGTTTGTCCGGCCCGTTGTCCGATCCTGGGGTCAAGGTTGACCCTCTGGGAGCAGGGAAGGCCGCCTTGTCGGTGGGGACGGCCATTGCCACTGGCGGGCTATCGCTTCTGGCGGGTGGCGTTCTTGATCGGGCGACGGCGGATAGTGCGCCCTGCGATACGGCCTTGGGCATTAAACCGGCAGCCAAACCGGCCTCTCAGCAGCCCGCCGACCAACAACCGGCGGTGAAGGAAGAGCCGAAAAGTCCCAAGGGCGTCCTCGAAGGGATTGGAAAAGGACTTGGCGGACTGTTCGGAGGGCGTTAAGAACAGCCCGTCCCAAACAGCTAAAAACCGGCGGGGCCTCTCCGCCGGTTTTTTTATGACGGAGCACGAAATGGCAGGCGGTCCCGCAAAGCGGTTTTACAAGCAAGCGACTATTGGAGAAGCAGAGGGTGGGGGCTTTAGCGTTCTCTTGGATGGCCGAACTGTCCGGACGCCCGCCAGCGCACCGCTTAGCCTTCCTGCTAGGAGGCTGGCGCAGGCCATTGCCGAAGAATGGGAAGCCCAGGAAGAAAAAATAGACCCCCAGACCATGGGGTTGATGCAATTGGCGGCGACAGCCATAGACCGGGTGACCGGGCGTCATGGTGAGGTAATTGCCGAGATTGTCAAATTTGCAGAAACCGACTTGACCTGTTACCGGGCAGATACGTCGGAAGAGTTGACGGTTCGTCAGGCCAAGGCGTGGCAGCCGGAGCTGGATTGGTTCAATAAGACCTACGGCGTTGCGCTTGTCGTTACATCGGGGATTATGCCCGTGGCTCAGCCGGACGATGTTGCGCCAATGTTGAGCGGGGCAATGGGAAAAATGAGCAGTTGGCAGCTTTCGGCGCTGCATAGCCTAACGGCTGGACTTGGCTCGGTCGTATTGAGCCTTTCCGTTCTGCATGGTCGGCTCGACGGCAAAACAGCCTTTGCTCATTCGCGTCTTGATGAGCTTTTCCAGGTGGAGCTTTGGGGTGAGGATAAAGAAGCGATGGAAAAACGACAGGCCGTGTGTGACGACATGCTTACGGCAGAGCGCTTTCTTCAATTGCTGAAAGATTAAATCATATCCGCTCTAGGGGCGGGCCGTTTTAGGTTTGGGGCAATTCGTGTTTTGACCTGAAGCCGCCCCTTAATCACCCTCTAGTCGTCTTCTTTGCTTTTGTGCTGGCCATCGGGATTGTTGACCGGCATCGCCAATTTGTCGGTATCGGGTTCACCCACCGCAGGCCATTTTCCAGTTTTAAGTCTCGCGAAAAGGAGCCCTGAAAAGGCGCCTAAAGCCCCTAGGCCGACGAAGGCCAGTGGCATCTGGTTGGCCGGAGGCTCCATGCCGATAATTGACCAAATTAAGGCCAGGGTTACGGCGATCAATGCAGATACAGAAATGAAGATAACCGCGAAAAGCATGGCCTTACTCTTAGTTGTGTGTTTCGTCGTCCGACTCTCGGACTGGACGCGCCGGGTAATTTGGACATATGTTTATAGATATAACGGGAAAAACAAAACGCCAAATCGTCAAAGATGGAAATTTGTTTTTAAAAGAGGGGCCCTGTTTTAAGGGAAAGAAAGACGGGCATGGTCAATTTCGATGTCGCCAATTTGAAAATCCTTATCGTTGAGGACAACAAGCAATTCCGTTTTCTTCTACGGACGATATTGGAGGCGCTTGATATCAAAAATCTTCGTGAGGCGTCTAATGGTGAAGAGGCCTTGGAGGTTTTGAAGAACTTCAAAGCCGATATAGCCATCGTCGATTGGCGAATGGATGATGTGGACGGTATCGAGTGTATTCGCCGAATCCGCTCTGGTGAAGGCGGCTGTGATTCTTATCTGCCCATCGTCATGATGACAGCTTATTCGGGAATGGGGTTGGCTAAGGGGGCGCGGGATGCGGGAGTTAATGAGTTTCTTCGTAAGCCGGTTGAAGCGCGGCAACTGATCCGCGCCCTTGTAGATGTTATCGATTCGCCAAGACCCTTTATTAAAACCGGTGACTATTTTGGACCCGACCGTCGCAGAAAGAACCAGCCTTTTGAGCATGACGAATGCAGGCAGGAGCAAAAATTTCTGATCCCGCCTGACGAATACAAACTTTAGAATTTCTTCTATCTCGTTCGCGGCTGATTCCTTCTTCTTTTTTTTAGATTGATCGTGTTACTTTTAGCTGCTGAGAAATGCACGTATGGGCTGAATAAGAAGAACGGCGCATGGGGTGGTATGCATGTCGGGATACCGGCTGGATCGACTGAACTTTCTTGTTGTCGACGACAACAAGCATATGCGCGCCTTGGTAAAAACCATTCTCTTCGCTCTAGGGGCTAAAATCGTTAGTGAAGCCGTTGATGGCGCCGACGCCCTTAAAGCGCTTAGCCATCTGACGCCGGATATTGTGATCTGCGACTGGAATATGTCTCCGCTCGATGGAATGGATTTTGTGCGGTTGGTGCGGACCGGAGAAGATAGTCCCAACCCCTTCGTTCCGGTCATTATGCTGACAGGTCACACGGAGACCTCACGGGTTGTGGAGGCGCGAGACGCCGGGGTGAATGAGTTCCTTGCTAAACCGATTTCGGCGAATGGACTCTACCGACGTATCCGCGCGATCATCGAAAATCCACGCCTCTACATAAAGAACAAGGGATATTTCGGTCCTGACCGACGGCGGCGTCAGGTCGAGAACTTTCCGATGGAACGCCGTAAAGCCGATGCGGAAAAAGAAGTGGGACAGTCACCTTCCTACGAGCGCAAAAAACTTAATCAGGATGAAGTTTCCGCGCTGCTTGATGGTGGCTATGGGTAGAAAGGATGCAGCCGATTGATGTGGGTGGGTTTTTTGGCGTTGCAGTTACGAGAAACTTTGCCTCGCAGGGCCGGTCTGCTATCAAGATAAAAACAAGGACGGCTTTAAGGTGGTTGTGCTGGAAAGCATAGGCCGTTTTTGAGGAAGATGAGAATGGCTGACGAAAAAAACGATAAAGACAAGCAAGAAGAAGATGCAAACGCAGAACCGGCTACCTTGATTGAGCCGCCTTCGACCTTGCAGGAAAAAGTCGGGCCGCCTCAACCCGGTGGGGTCGATATGGCCGCCCTTGAACGGGCTGAAGCGGTGATCTCCAGTCTTTCCGATCAGTACTTGGATTGGGTCAAAGACGATCTGGAAAATATCCAAAAGGCCTACGATGCTTTGCAGGCGAAGGGCGGCGCTGACCAGGAAGCGCTGAAGAAAATTTTCCAGATTTCCCACGACATTAAAGGCCAGGGTGGAAGTTTTGGCTATGAGTTGATGACGACAGTGGGAAGCTCGCTTTGCCGTTTCATTGAGGGAAAAGATAGTATCGGCCTCCATCACCTCGATATCGTTAAGCTGCATATTGATACGCTTAAGGCGATTATTAAGCAGGATATCCAAGGTGATGGTGGTGACCTGGGCAAACAACTCCTTACCGGCCTGACCATGGCTGCGGAAAAAGTCGCCAAACCCTAGAATCGGGGTTATTTGAAAAATGGGCGCTCATTTTGAGCGCCCATTTTCGTTGCCTGGGCTCTGTTAGGCTGTTAGAGCAACGATGTTGACGTTGCTGAAATGGAAAAGAGCCCCGCCGATGAAGAAAACCGGCCCCTATCATGGTGGAAACCTCAAGGCCGCCGAGCGATTGTTCGGCGCACCGGCGAAGGGGTGGCTCGATTTATCGACCGGGATTAATCCTTGGCCTTATCCGGTGGCGGTTCTCCCCTCAAGCGCTTGGTCCAGACTTCCAGATGAGGGTGATGTGCAAGATCTGCTAACGGCGGCGCGAGGTTACTACGGTTTGGGCGACGAGGCCGGTCTGGTCGCCGCGCCCGGCACCCAGGCTCTTTTGCAGGCCTTGCCGCAGGTGCTTTCGCCTCAAAAAGTCGCCGTGGTTTCTCCAACCTATGGCGAGCATGCCCATAGTTGGGCCGCGGCAGGCCATGAGGTGACAGAAACGCCGACCCTGTCGGAAGCCGTGTCGATGGGCGAGGTGGTGGTAATCGTTGAGCCCAATAATCCCGATGGCCGGATCAGTGGCAAGAAAAAACTCAAGGAAACAGCCCGGGAGATGGCGGCCAAAGGCGGCCTTCTGATTGTTGATGGGGCATTCGCCGATGTTGCGCCGGAGGCCGATGTCGCCAATTTGGCTGGAATGCCGGGGCTGCTGCTTTTGCGCTCGTTCGGTAAGTTTTTTGGGCTTGCCGGGGTGCGTCTGGGCTTTGCCGCAGGAGAGAAACCTTTGATCGAAACCCTGGCGGCGCGCCTCGGCCCCTGGGCGGTCAGTGGTCCGGCTATCGCCCTGGGGGAGAGGGCTTTTCAAGACCGATCCTGGATTGAGGCGACAAGGAACCGCCTGAGTGAAGCGGGGCGGAGCCTTTGCCGGTTGCTGGAAAGCCGTGGGTTTGATCTGGTTGGCGGTACCGATCTTTTCGTTTTGGTGGAGACGCCGAAGGCCGGGCAGGTCTTTGAGCATCTTGGGCGCGACGGCATTCTCGTCCGTCCCTTTGAAGAGCGCCCCCATAGACTGCGTTTCGGCTTGCCGGGCGGACAGGATGAATGGGATCGTTTGACCCGCTCTTTAATGGGCGCGCCATTGTAAAAAATGTTGCATAATACCCCCTCAAAGGGTGAAGAAATGTTGCATTTCCGCGCGTGACGCGGCGAAAAAAGGATGCTACATAGGCCGCCTGTTGCGCCGAGAGAAGCCGCAACCACCCAATTGAATTTAAAAGTTGGAAAACCATTCTACCTGGGCCAGGGGGTTTGAGTACCAGATGATCAAAAAGATCCTGATTGCCAACCGCGGAGAAATCGCCTGTCGCGTCATCAAGAGCGCGAAGAAGATGGGTATCGCCACGGTCGCCGTATATTCCGAAGCTGACAAAGACGCCGTCCATGTGGAAATGGCCGATGAAGCCGTTCACATCGGTCCCGCCGCTTCGGCGGAGAGCTATCTCGTCATCGACAATGTGATGAAGGCGATTAAGGAGACCGGCGCCGACGCCGTTCATCCGGGCTATGGCTTCTTGAGCGAAAACGCCGCTTTTGCCGAGCGTCTCGCCAAGGAAGGGATCGCCTTTATCGGGCCTGAGGTTCTGGCGATCAACGCCATGGGCGATAAGATCGAGTCCAAGAAGCTGGCCGAAAAGGCTAAAGTCAATGTGATCCCCGGCCATACCGCGCCACTGAGCGGCGACGATCAGGCCGTCGAGATCGCCAACAAGATTGGCTATCCGGTCATGCTCAAGGCTTCCGCCGGTGGCGGCGGTAAGGGCATGCGCGTCGCCTACAACGATAGTGAATGCCGTGAAGGTTTCCGTTCGGCGACCAACGAAGCCATTTCGTCCTTTGGCGACGACCGAGTGTTTATCGAGAAGTTCATCGAAGAACCCCGCCATATCGAAATTCAAATCCTTGCCGACGGCAAGAAGGGCAACACCATTTACTTAGGTGAGCGGGAATGCTCCATCCAGCGTCGTCACCAGAAGGTGATCGAAGAAGCGCCGAGCCCCTTCCTGACCGAAGAGAAGCGGAAGGAAATGGGTGAGCAGGCGGTGCGTCTTGCCGAGGCTGTGCAATATAAATCCGCCGGTACGGTTGAGTTTATCGTCGATAAAGACCGCAACTTCTTCTTCCTTGAAATGAATACCCGCCTTCAGGTGGAGCACCCGGTCACCGAGTTGATCACCGGGCTTGATCTGGTTGAATGGATGATCCGTATTGCGGGTGGCGAAGAACTGACGGTTAAGCAAAAAGACGTCAAGCTCAAGGGTTGGGCCATGGAATCGCGGATCTACGCCGAAGACCCATTCCGCAACTTTCTCCCCTCGACCGGTCGTCTGGTGCGCTATATGCCGCCCAAGGAAAGCGATCTGGTTCGCGTCGATACCGGCGTTGAGGAAGGTGGCGAGATTTCCATGTTCTACGATCCGATGATCGCCAAGCTGATCACCTACGGGACAACCCGGGAAGCGGCGATCAACCATATGCAGCAGGCGCTCGATGAGTTTTACATTCGCGGGGTCAGCCACAACATTCCGTTCCTCGGTGCGCTGTTGGCCCATCCGCGGTTCCATGCGGGCAAGCTGACCACCAATTTCATCGCCGAAGAATATCCCGATGGTTTCAATGCCGCCGACGTCAAGCACGACGACCCGGCAAGCATGGCGGCCGTCGCGGCTTGTCTGCACCGTAAGACCATCGCCCGTGAAATGCTGATCAGCGGCCAGATGGAAGGATCGACCCATACGGTTCCTGAAGACTGGGTGGTTATCGTCAATAGCGATGAAAGCTATGAAACCCACGTCCATGAGGCGCTTAACGGTTATGAAGTCTCGGTTGACGGCGCGCCCTACGAAGTGCGCACCAACTGGCAGTTCGGCGACCCGTTGTTCAATGCCGTGATCAATAACCAGCACCTCTGCGTCCAGGTGGACCGTCTGGAGGCGGGCTACCGTTTGACCCATGCAGGGACCCAGGCCGATTGTCTGGTGTTGAGTCCGCGTGGAGCTGAACTCAATAAGAATATGCCGATCAAAGAGCCGCCCGACCTTTCCAAGTTCCTGCTGTCGCCCATGCCGGGCGTATTGGTTTCCGTCGCTGTTGAAGCGGGTCAGGAAGTTAAGGCAGGCGAAGAACTGGCCGTGGTCGAAGCCATGAAGATGGAAAATGTCCTGAAAGCCTCCGAAGACGGCACCGTAAAAACGGTCGAAGCCGCTGCCGGCGAAAGCCTTAAGGTCGATCAGATTATCCTCGAGTTCGAATAATCGGGCTCAGGAAAACCGGAATAGAAAAGGGGGCTTCGGCTCCCTTTTTTTGTCCAATCGTGTGGAGGTACTATGCCTGAAATCGTTTCTGTCAATGCCCGCATTAGGGGGCGGGTTCAAGGGGTTTGGTATCGCGCCTGGACGGTCGAGCAGGCCACGGCACGGGGGTTGAACGGTTGGGTGCGGAATCGTTCGGACGGGTCGGTTGAAGCCGTGTTTTCCGGCTCGACGGACAAAGTGGCCGATATGTTGAAAGTCTGTAAAGACGGGCCGAGTGTGGCTGTGGTGACAGATATTGAAACGACCGACGCTGCTCTGCCTGAACAAGGTGGATTTCGCCAGAGGGCGACGCTATGAGGCCTTAAAGACGTGCTCAAAGGAGGACTTTAACGCGGCGTCCACATCGACCATGGAAACTTTCACGCCTTCCGTGGCGAGCGAGGTCACGCCATGTTCGGCAATCCCACAAGGAACAATCCCTTCGAAGTGGCTCAAATCGGGATCGACGTTGAGTGCGACCCCGTGGAAGCTGACCCAGCGGCGTACTCGAACGCCTAGGGCCGCGATCTTGTTTTCCTTGCCATCGGCTGAGACAACCCAGATGCCGACGCGGCCTTCCCGTCTTTCGCCTTTAATGTTGAAGCGGGCTAGGGTTTGGATCAGCCATTCTTCGAGCATCCAGACGTATTTGCGCACGTCGGAGCCGTAGCCCTTGAGGTCGAGCATCACATAGCCGACCCGTTGGCCGGGGCCGTGGTAGGTGAACTGGCCGCCGCGTCCGGTTTCAAAGACCGGGAAACGATCCGGGTCGAGCAGGTCGGCTTTGTTCGCGCTGGTGCCCGCCGTATAGAGCGGGGGGTGTTCAAGTAGCCAAACGGCTTGTTTTTCAGTGCCTTCACGGATTGCCGCCACGCGATTTTCCATGAATTGGACCGCCGCTTCGTAGTCTTGTAAATCGTTGCTGATTTTCCACTCGATGGGGTGCATGAAGAAATAGTTGTCCGTTTGGCGTTTGGCGCTTGATCGCCGGTTCCCGATTTGCTATTCCCCTTCGCGACCGACGGCAAGCACTTTCTGGCCGACGGTCGATTTTAAGAAACGGATTATGCGGTCGTGGCGGAACTGGTAGACGCGCAGCGTTGAGGTCGCTGTCCGAGCAATCGGGTGGAAGTTCGAGTCTTCTCGACCGCACCAAGTTTCTTAGAGGCCCGCCGTTGTCAAAACGTGCGGGCCTCGTTCATTATAGGCGGGGCGTAAAAGCCTCCGAAGTCATTTCGGGTGACGTCGCAAAGGGGAAGACGGCGTCGTGTGGAAACGTTGAAACGCCGAAGGCCATTGGCCTTCGGAGCGGTTCGCCCATTTCTTTATGGAGAGGGCGTAATCGTTGTCGCGGGAGAACACGGCATGGCCGACAAATTGCGAGAAGGGGCGCTGCAATACCACCGCGCTCCGGTTCCAGGGAAAATCAGCGTCACGGCGACGAAGCCGTTGGCAAATCAGCGTGACTTGGCGCTGGCCTATTCGCCCGGCGTGGCCGTGGCATGTGAATTGATTGCCGAAGATCCGGCCGAAGCGGCCAGCGTTACCGCACGCGGCAATCTGGTGGGTGTCGTGACAAACGGCACTGCCGTCCTTGGTCTAGGCGCTATCGGCCCCTTAGCGGCCAAGCCGGTGATGGAAGGGAAGGGCGTTCTCTTTAAGAAGTTTGCCGGAATTGATGTTTTCGACATCGAGTTGGACGAGCGTGATCCCGATAAGTTGGTTGAGATCATTTCCGCCCTGGAGCCTACCTTCGGCGGGATCAACCTTGAAGACATCAAGGCCCCGGAATGTTTTGAGGTGGAAACACGCCTCCGTGAAAAAATGAACATTCCGGTGTTTCATGATGATCAGCACGGCACGGCGATTATCGTCAGTGCGGCGGTCACCAATGCGCTCAGGGTGGTTGGGAAGAAAGCCGATGAGGTCAAGCTGGTAGCTTCGGGCGCCGGGGCGGCTGCTTTGGCTTGCCTCGACCTCTTGGTCAAGATGGGACTCAAAAAAGAGAATATCACCGTCACCGATATCGCCGGTGTGGTCTATGAGGGCCGCACTGAAGAAATGGATAAGTATAAGGCCCGCTATGCCCAGGCCACCGATAAACGGACCCTGGGTGACGTGATTGAAGGAGCCGATATCTTTTTGGGCCTCTCCGCCCCAGGTGTCCTGAAACCGGACATGGTGGCTGCCATGGCCGATAAGCCAATCATTATGGCCTTGGCCAATCCGACCCCTGAAATATTGCCTGAAGAAGCTAAGGAAGTCCGTCCCGATGCGGTGATCGGCACCGGACGGTCGGACTATCCCAATCAGGTCAATAACGTGCTCTGCTTTCCCTTTATTTTCCGGGGTGCGCTTGATGTGGGGGCAAAGCAGATCAATGACGAGATGAAACTGGCTGCCGTGCGCGCCCTGGCCGATATCGCCATGGCCGAGGCCGATGAACGGGTTTCTCAGGCCTATGGGGGAGAGAAACTGAGCTTTGGTGCAGACTATCTCATTCCCAAGCCTTTCGATCCGCGCCTGATTGTCGAGATTGCTCCTGCGGTAGCCAAGGCGGCCATGGAAAGCGGTGTGGCGACCAAGCCGATTGAAGACTTTGCCGCCTACAGGCAGAAACTGATCCAGTTTGTTTACCGTTCGGGCCTTGCGATGAAGCCGGTGTTTGAACGGGCTCAGCAGAATCCCAAAAGGGTTGTTTATGCTGAGGGCGAAGATGACCGAGTGTTACGGGCCGTTCAGGTGCTGCTGGATGACGGCTTAGCGCAACCAATCCTCATTGGGCGACGCGACGTTATCGCCAAGAAGATCGAAGAGCTGGGATTGCGGATTTCCGTCGAGAATGATTTGGAAATCGTCGAGATCACCCGCGATTCTCGTTACCATTATTTCTCCGACCTCTATCACCGCATCATGCAACGGCGTGGCGTGTCGCCTGATGCTGCGCGTTCTATCGTTCGTGGTCGCAATACGGTGGTAGCCGCTCTTCTGGTGCGGCGAGGCGAGGCGGACGCCATGGTCTGCGGCACAACGGGTCGTTATCCTAAGCACCTGGCCCATGTGATGGATATCATTGGGCTGCGTGACGGGGTTAAAAAACCGGCCGCGCTGAATATGATGATCACCTCCAACGGAACGTTTTTCATCTGCGATACCTATGTGACGCCCGATCCGACGGACGAAGAGATCGTTGAGATGACCCTGCTGGCGACCGAGGAAATGCAGCGTTTCGGCATCAAGCCCAAGGTTGCTTTGCTCAGCCATTCCAACTTCGGCAGTTCGGATAACGAATCGGCGCTCAAGATGCGTCGGGCGCTTGCCATGCTGCACGAGCGGGCGCCCAAACTGGAAGTCGAAGGGGAAATGCATTCGGATTCGGCCCTGTCCGAACAAATCCGTAACAACATTTTCCCCAATTCGCGGTTGCGAGGCGCGGCGAACCTGCTCATCATGCCTACGCTCGATGCGGCCAACATCTCTTACAATCTGGTGAAGATGATGGCCGATGGATTGCCGGTCGGTCCCATGCTGATCGGTGTCGCCAAGCCGGCGCATATCATGACGCCGTCGGCAACAGTGCGGGCCATCGTTAACGTCAGCGCTTTGGCTGTGGTCGATGCGCAGATGCTGGAGGCGAAGGACCAGGAAATCAAGGGGTGAGCGAAGAGAAGGTGTAGATGACCGAAGTGCTGGAGACCATACCTGAAAAGGAAAGCGCTGACGAAGGGCATCTCGAGCTTCGTGAAGAGCTCGAGCGCGATATTGTTCAGGCGCTGGACTCCAAAGAGCACGATAAGGTCAGGGAGCTTTCCGCCGATCTCCACTACGCCGAACTTGCCGACCTTATTGAGCGCATTAGTCCGGAAGAACGTGACGAACTGATCGACATTCTTGGTGACGATCTGCCGGTCGACGCCATTGCCGAACTGGACGAAGCTGTTCGCGACGACGTGTTCGACGAGTTCAATACGAGCGAACTTGCCGAGGTCGTCGTTGAGCTGGATACCGACGACGCCGTCATGGTCGTTGAGGAATTGGAGGAGCACGAAAAGAAAGAGCTCCTCGAAGCTATTCCGCCGGAAAACAGGAACCTGATCGAAGAGGCGCTGGCCCATCCGGAAGACTCTGCGGGTCGGATGATGCAGCGGGAGTTCGTCGCGGCGCCTGAATTCTGGACCGTTGGCGAAACCATCGATTTTGTCCGGGGCGAGACGAATTTACCCGACCGCTTCTTCAATATCTTCATTGTCGATCCGGCCCATCATCCCCTGGGTGTGGTGCCGTTAAGCCACCTCATGCGTTCGTCGCGTGAGACCAAACTTCAGGAAATCATGCAGGGCAACCTTAAAACCATTCCGGTCGAAGCCGACCAGGAAGAGGTGGCTTTTCTGTTCCGTCAACGGGACTTGGTTTCCGCCCCCGTCGTTGGGGTCGGGGGGCGTATGGTCGGTGTGATCACTGTCGATGACGTGGTCGATGTGATCGATGAGGAGCATGAAGAAGATATCATGCGTCTTGGCGGGGTGACGGAGGATGACCTTTACGATTCCGTTATCGATACCACGAAGGCGCGGTTTACCTGGTTGTTGGTCAATTTGGGAACGGCCATTGTGGCATCCGTGGTGATTGGTCTTTTCGATGCGACAATCGAACAGATTGTCGCCCTGGCCGTGCTCATGCCCATCGTCGCTTCCATGGGGGGCAATGCCGGAACCCAAACCCTAACCGTTGCCGTGCGGGCGCTGGCGATGAAGGAGGTCAGTTCAACCAACGCCCTGCGTATTATTCTCAAGGAATTGACTGTCGGCGGGATCAATGGGGTGCTCTTTGCCGTTCTTTCAGGCGTAACGGCTTGGGTGTGGTTTGGCAGTGGGGCGCTGGCCATGGTTATTGCGGCTGCTATGGTCATTAATATGGTTGTTGCCGGTTTGGCCGGAGCGGCTATTCCTTTGGCATTGGAGCGCTTGAAAATCGATCCCGCGGTCGCTTCGAGCGTTTTTTTGACAACGATTACCGATGTCGTCGGGTTCTTCGCCTTTCTCGGGCTTGCGGCTCTTTTCCTTTTATAGAAGAATAGGTTACAATACTTCTCAACTGGCTTTCGCCGAAGGGGAAGATCGATGGACGATAAGGCGAAAGAAAGCGCCGTAACGCGTGGTTTCAAGCCGTTCAACCGTTTGAAGAAATGTCGCCATGGTGCTTTCGTGTATAACGAGAATGATAGCCATGTTGGGCGGTCGCTGCATGAATATGGCGAGTTTGCAGAAGGTGAGGTCGAGCTTTTTCGCCGTTTGATTAATGCCGGTCAGGTGATTGTCGATGTGGGGGCGGGAACCGGTGTGCATTCGGTCATCATGGCGCGATTGACTGGGCCGGATGGCGCAGTCTTGGCTTTTGAGCCTCAGCGCTTGTTGTTTCAAACCCTATGCGCCAATATCGCCATCAACAGTCTCACCAACGTTTACGCTCGCAATGTGGTTGTCGGATTGGAGGGGGGGCGCATCAAGGTGCCGACCCTCGATCCGACCCGGCGTATCAACTTTGGGGCTTTTTCCGTCAAGGGACATGCTCGCGGTGAGCCGGTCGGCATGTTGACCATCGATGCCTTGGAACTGGCGCGATGCGAGTTGATCAGGATCGACGTGGGTGAAATGGCTCGCGATGTGGTTGTCGGGGGAGAGGTGACCATCAAGCGCTTCAAGCCGGTTCTTTACGTCAATGTGGCGGGGCTCGATGGAGGGCGAGAACTCGGGAAGATGATCACCCAGTTTGGTTATCGTCTCTATTGGCATCGCCCACCGCTTTTTAACGCCAGGAACCCCGAGAACAACAAAGAAGACATTTTCAATGAGGCGACCTCGATGAATATGCTCTGCGTAACAGGGGCGGCGCCGGAAGGAATCCACGGATTGGAAGAAGTCGTTCTGCGTTGAGTATCATCAGCTTATCGTCAGACGGAGAAGTTTTTCCCATTAGAGCGATATTTGCTTTACCTTTACGTAAACGTCAATTAGTCTGAGTCTATGGCACAGACTTTTTCCATTACCGAACTCGCGGAAGAATTCGCGGTCACGACCCGCACCATCCGATACTATGAGGATGAGGGGTTGTTGACGCCGACCCGGCAAGGCCAGCGTCGTATTTATGCCGCTCGAGACCGGGTGCGCCTTAAGCTTATTATGCGGGGGAAGCGCCTCGGCTTTTCTTTGGCCGAGATCAAGGAAATGGTCAATATTTACGATGCCGACCCGAGTGAGGTCGCCCAGCTTAAGTTGTTTCTCACCAAAATATCCGAGCGCCGGGCCGTTTTGGTACAGCAGCGTGAGGATATCGACAGCATTCTGGGTGAATTGGACCGCCTGGAGGAAACCAGCCGGGGGCTGCTCGACCAAAAGGGCATCAAAGTCTAAAGTCCACCTTTGGCAAGCCTCAGCGAGGCAGGGCTCCCGATAGAAACAGGGTTGTCGCCGCTCTAACCCGGCGATTAACTTCGGCTTCATAGGCTTTGAGGCTTTTGTCCTTTAAGGTGTGGTTCGTGAGGCCGTTGGTCCATTGCCCCACAAGCATTGCGATGAAAAGGGATGCCGCCTGGTTTGGATCGTCTATTTTGAGTTTTCCGATGGCGGCAAGACTGGCGAGATATTTTGCCAGCTCCTGCTCGGTGGATTTTGGGCCGTGGCACATAAACATTTCTACGACATCCGGGAAGTGGTGACCCTCGGTAAGCAGTAGGTGGTTGAAGCGAATAACCTCCGTTTGAGACAGTTTCTCTCCGATGGTAACGGCAAATTGAAGTAGCGCCTCGCTTGGGTCTCGTGTCGTATCTAGGGAGATTTGGAGTTGAGATTCGAATTCCTTGCAGCGCTCCCTCAGCATTTCCGCGAGAAGGCCGGTTTTGCCGCCGAAATTTTGGTATAGTGTGGCCCTGGAGCCTCCTGAACGCCTTATGATGTCGTTCAACGTAATTCCTGAAAAACCCTTATCGAGAACGGCGTCCCATGCGGCATCAAGCATGGCCCGACGTCTCATTTGACCACGCGATAGAGGTCGTTCACTGTCATTGTCGTCCATTTCTTTTCTCCAGAGAACTTCCCGCTTGCAACGGTGCGGACTGAAGCGTACTGTACGATACAGTACACTTCCATCTTTTTCAATCTTAAGGGTGCGGGCAAGTAAGGGGTTAGAGTATTGCTCAGATTGCGGATTTACATCATTGCTTTGACTTCGATTGCTCTTGCGGCTTGCGACCAAGGCGGAAATGGCTCTCCTAAAGGTGGGGCGGCTGTTGAACAACCTCCGTCACAGGTTGTGACGGTGATCACCGCAACTTCCCGCCCGGTAGTGCTTACGGACCGTTTGCCGGGGCGTGTCGTTGCGTTTCGCAAGGCTGAGGTTCGTCCGCAGATTGACGGGTTGATCGAAACCCGTCTTTTTGAAGAAGGCTCGACGGTCGAGGCTGGTCGAAATCTTTACCAGATTGCTGCAGAAAGTTTCGAGGCTGCGTTGAATGCTGCGCGGGCTGATCTGGCGAAGGCGCGAGCAAGTAGTGCTTTGGCTCAAAAGAAACTCAGCCGTTACCAGAGGCTGCTTAAGACTCAAGCGGCAAGCCGTCAAGCCTATGACGATGCCGTTTCCGCCGCAGATCAGGCGGATGCCGCTGTCGCAGCCGCCGAGGCTCAGGTTGAAGTTGCTGAAATTAATCTGACCTATACCAAGGTGAAGGCGCCGATTAGCGGGCTCATAGGTCGTTCCGAAGTCAGTGAAGGGGCTCTCGTAACAAAAAATCAGGTGGCGGCCCTGGCGACGATTACTCAACTCGATCCTGTCTATGTCGATCTTACTCAGTCAAGCTCCAAGCTGTTGAATATTCGACAACGAATAGCGGATGGAAACCTTAAGGCTGTCGATGGGGTGCCTGTGACGCTCAAACTGGATGGCGTAGGGAGCCAATATAAACATTTGGGGCAGCTCCAATTTTCTGAAGTGATTGTTGATGAAGGAACATCTTCTGTCACCCTGCGGGCGGTTTTTCCAAACCCGGATAAGGTTCTGCTGCCCGGTATGTTCGTCCGTGCGGAAGTTGCCCAGGGGCGACTCGATAATGGGTTCCTTATTCCGCAAAAAGCCGTACAACGGGCGCCTTCCGGTGATGCTTTTGTTTACATCGTTGGGCAAGAAAACAAAGTTGCCCGCCGTAGTGTCACTCTGGACCGCGCCATAGAACAGGATTGGCTCGTGAAGTCTGGCCTTAAAAACGGTGACAAGGTGATTGTTGCCGGTCTCCTCAAAGTTCGGGACGGAGTCCCGGTAGTGCCGGAGGAGATCGAAACGAAATCCGGCCAGATGTCTCCTTCTGAACAATCCTGAGGCTTCGATATGCCCCGCTTTTTTATCGACCGGCCGGTTTTTGCTTGGGTGATTGCGATAGCGATTATGGTCGCCGGCGCGCTTTCGATTTTGCGTCTGCCGATTGAGCAGTATCCGTCTATCGCCCCTCCCTCGGTTCAGATCACCGCGACCTATCCCGGCGCCTCGGCCCAGACCGTTGAGAGTGCGGTTACCCAGATCATTGAACAACAAATGACTGGTATTGATCATCTTCGCTATATTTCATCCAACAGCGATTCCGCAGGGGTGGCGCAGATTACCCTGACTTTCAATCCTGAAGCGGACCCCGATATCGCCCAAGTTCAGGTCCAGAACAAGCTGCAACTCGCCATGCCTCAGTTGCCATCCGAAGTGCAGCGTCAGGGGGTGAAGGTCGCCAAATCAAACTCCAGTTTTCTTATGGTGATTGGGTTCGTTTCCGCTGATGGAAGCTTGGGCAGAAACGAAATCGCCGATTATGTCGCTTCGAACGTCCAGGAGCCGATCAGTCGTGTGAGTGGGGTTGGCGAGGTTCGATTGTTTGGCGCCAAGCATGCGATGCGGATATGGCTCGAACCTGAGAAACTTCTTGGCTTCGGCCTCACCGCCGCCGAAGTGACCCAGGCTATCCGTAGTCAAAATACTGAGATTTCAGCCGGGCAGATCGGTGGAGTTCCGGCAATGAAGGGGCAGCAAATCAACGCCACCATTATTGCCCAAACGCGCCTTGAGTCTGTGGAGGAGTTCGGCAATATCCTCGTCCGGGTCAATGCAGACGGCTCTCAGGTTCGTCTCCACGACGTCGCTCGTATTGAGATCGGCGCAGAAAGCTATCGTGTTGATGCATACTATAACGGCAATGGGGCTGCCGGAATTGGCATCAGCTTAGCGCCGGGGGCAAACGCCCTGGAAACTGCCGAGGTTATACGTGCTCGCATGGCCTTGCTGCAAACGGAGTTTCCAGAGGGGATTGAGGTTATCTACCCCTATGACACTACGCCGTTTGTCGAAATTTCCATTGATGAGGTGTTTAAAACCCTGATTGAAGCGATTGTTCTTGTCTTTGTCGTGATCTACCTGTTCTTACAGAATTTTCGTGCGACCTTAATTCCGACAATTGCGGTTCCTGTGGTCTTGCTTGGTACTTTCGGTATTTTGGCGGCCTTCGGTTTCACCATCAATACGTTGACCATGTTTGCCATGGTCTTGGCGATCGGTCTGTTGGTTGATGATGCGATTGTCGTTGTCGAAAATGTTGAGCGGGTCATGGGGGAAGACGATTTATCGCCTCGTGAAGCAACGCGAAAATCTATGGGGCAGATTACCAGCGCTTTGGTGGGCATCACCTTGGTGCTGTCGGCGGTTTTCGTTCCTATGGCTTTCTTCGACGGGTCTACCGGGGCGATTTATCGCCAATTCTCAATTACTATCGTTTCGGCAATGGTGCTGTCCGTTCTGGTGGCAATGATACTGACGCCGGCGCTTTGCGCTACCATGCTAAAGCCAATTCATGGAGACGCCTTTGGCCAGAAGGGGCCATTCGGTCTGTTCAATCGAGGGTTTGATGCGACCAGCCGTTTTTATCGTGGTAGCGTTGGTGTGGTGGTTCGACGTAAGTGGATTTTTCTGGCTTTATATTTGGCGATTATCGCGGCGTTGGGAGTGTCTTTTATGAGGCTGCCCACCGCCTTTCTGCCAAGCGAGGATCAGGGTATTCTGTTCTCCCAGGTCCAGCTTCCCCCTGGCGCTTCGCTGGAACGGACAAACGAAGTATTGAAGAAGGTTGCCGCTCATTATCACGAGAATGAGGGTGAGCTGGTTGAGGGGGTCTTTACGGTCTCGGGTTTTTCTTTCGCCGGTAACGGGCAGAACATGGGTATAACCTTTGTTTCGTTGAAAGACTGGTCGGAACGCACCGAGGCGAGTCAGTCAGTGCAGGCGATTGTCGGTCGCGCCATGGGCGCCTTTTCTCAAATTCGTGAAGCCATGGTTTTTGCTTTTGCGCCTCCCGCCATCATTCAACTTGGCAATGCAACAGGCTTCAACCTCCAGCTCCTCGACCGTGCAGGACATGGTCACGATGCCTTGATGGGGGCGCGGAATCAGGTTCTCGGCATGGCGGCTCAGAATCCCACTATGGTCGGTGTGCGGCCTAATGGCATGAACGACACCCCCCAGTTTCGCATTCTAACCGATCAGGAGAAAGCCCGTGCCCTGGGAGTCTCGACCGAGGATATCAATACCACTCTGTCTACCGTCTGGGGCTCTACCTATGTAAACGATTTTATGGAACAGGGGCGGGTCAAGAGAGTCTTCGTTCAAGGCGATGCGCGAGCGCGCATGATGCCTGAAGACCTGGACCTTTGGTATGTGCGCAACGACAGGGGAGAAATGGTGCCGCTGACGAGCTTTGCCGACACTGAATGGCATATGGGATCGCCCCGCCTGGAAAGATTCAACGGGACCCCATCCGTCAATATCCTGGGAGCCCCGGCCCCTGGCGCAAGTTCCGGTGACATTATGCTGGCGATGGAGGAGATCGTAGGAAAACTGCCCACCGGTTTTGGGTTTGAGTGGGCAGGGTTGTCTTATGAAGAGCGGATGTCAGGTGAGCAGGCGCCTGCTCTTTATGTTCTCTCGGTTCTCGTCGTCTTCCTGTGCTTGGCCGCGCTATATGAGAGTTGGTCAATTCCGTTCTCGGTGATGTTGGTGGTGCCTCTTGGAGTGGTTGGCGCGGTGGTTGCTTCTTATTTGCGAGGACTGCCGAACGACGTTTATTTTCAGGTTGGCTTGTTGACCACTATTGGTCTGTCAGCGAAAAATGCCATCCTGATCGTGGAGTTTGCCCGACATCTCTATGACGAGGGGATGGACTTGCTGGCGGCGACTTTGGAGGCGGCGCGTCAGCGTTTGCGCCCGATCATCATGACCTCTATGGCTTTCATTCTCGGTGTGACGCCGTTGGTGGTGAGCAGCGGCGCTGGTGCTGGAGGGCGCGTGGCCATCGGGACCAGTGTTATGGGAGGCATGATCGCAGCAACTGTCCTGGCTATTTTCTTTGTGCCCTTATTTTTTATTCTGATTGTTCAGTTGTTCGATAAGAAACGTAAGCAAGGGACGCAGGTGGAAAACGATTAAACTATTTTTCGAACAACGTAAAAAACGTAGCCATAGAAGTCGTTGTAGCGCCGGAAAAGGTTGATCTCCGCCGTTTGTTCATCGGCGACAGCGGCTAGGTCCGGGGTGGCCGCTCGGTCGATGGTCTTGTTCATCTTCTCCATAGGGCCGTAGAAATTTTCTTCCCAGATGTTTGAGGGGAGAGTTTCCGTATGAAGGCATTCCCAGCCGGAGGCCTCGATTGCCTCTCTGTTTTCGGCTTCGCTACGCATTCCTGGATAGTTTTCCGCCCAGAAATCGGCGGGGTCTTTCGGCGCGCCCTCTTTGAGCCAGGTGCATTCGGAGATTACGGCGATTCCCCCCGGCTTCAACAGCCGCCTGAACTCTGCTAAAGCAGTGTCGAAACCAACGATATAAACCGCGCCTTCCGACCAGATTAGGTCGAGGCTGGCATCCGGTAATCCGGTTTCGGTCATGCCGACGGTAAGTGTTTCAAGGTTTTCGGCAAATCCTTTCTTGCGAGCCGTTGCTTGGAAGCTTTCGAGGAAGGGAGGGTGGACATCGACGCCTATTACCTTGGCGCCTTTTTCCAGCAAAACCAAACCGGCGGCGCCATTGCCGCAGCCCATGTCGGCGGCCTTTGGCTTTGCGGGCAATAAGGCCATGATGCGATCATATAGCGCCGCTGTTGTTCTGGCGGAACCGGGCCCCTGACGCGGCATGGCTTCGAAAAACTCGAACAAGGCTGCCGGTATTGTTTCTTCGTGATCGTTAGGGGCCATTTTGGGCTCCTTTAAAAAATGCAGGATGGATTGAGAGCGCAAAGAAAGCAATGGAGGCTTTCAATGAATTGACGTTTACGTAAACGTAAGGTAATTTTCAGCCTGAAAAGCGAAAAAGATAAATGGGAGGCGAATGTGGCCGAGTTACCGATTACCTATAAAGGCGCTGTCTATCCGTGGCATTGCGATCATATGGGACATATGAACGTCATGTGGTACACGGGCAAGATGGACGAAGCGACTTGGAACCTCTTTGCCGACTTGGGGCTAACGCCCGCTTTCTTAAAAGAAAACGGCCGGGGTATGGCGGCCGTTGAAATCAATACCACTTATAAAGCTGAGCTTCTCGCCGGAGATGTGGTGAGCGTTCGGACGCGGGTGCGGGAGGTTCTTAAGGACAAAGTGATCAAATTCACCCATGAAATGATCAAAGGCGAGAGGGGCGAAATTGCCGCCGTAGCTGAAGTAACGGGCGTTCATATGGATACGGTGGCGCGTAAGTCCTGCCATTTTCCACCGGATGTTCAGGCCCGTATTGAGGCTATGGCTGAGGAGCATGCGTCCCTATGACCGTTTTCAACCCGAAAAACCCAGATTTTGAAAATGCCGTCAAGACGAGCTTCGCCAAGCAGGGCGCGATGACCCATTTAGGCGCAAAGCTGGTGAAGGTCGAGCCCGGCTTCTGTGAAATCGAAATGCCCTATGCCGAAGAATTGTGCCAGCAGCATGGCTTTATTCATGCTGGGGTTGTTTCGGCGGTTGCCGATTCGGCGGGTGGCTATGCTGGTTTCAGCTTGATGCCTGAGGGCGATGGCGTGTTGACCATTGAGTTCAAGGTTAATCTCATGGCTCCGGCAGCGGGCGAGAAACTGATTGCGCGAGGGCAGGTTATTCGGGCGGGCAAAACCATCACGGTCGCCCAGTCGGACGCCTATATGCTCCAGGACGGGAAGGAGAAGCATGTGGCGACCATGCAACTCACCCTGATGTGCGTTACCGGAAACCCGACAGTCAGCGGCTGAGAAAGGCTCCAGCACCGTAAAGTTCTCGTTGTTTGAGGGTGGGCTAAGCCCCAAGTTTGATCGGGCCTGGATGTCTTATTCAAAACTCGGCGATCTTTACAAAATCATACGGTTTGAGAAGTTGACGTTTACGTAAACGTTAAGTATGATCCGGGCAACAGCCGGGGAAAAGAGAATGCGCCGGTAACTGACCAGGGAAAGCGGGGCGTCTTCCTGAGAGGCGGAAGGCAGTGGTTTCTCTCGTTCTCTGGTTCCTAAGAGACGAAAAAGGGACAGACCATCATGGCTTTCATTGAATATCCCAGCCTGAACTTCAATCTTGGCGAAACCGCCGACATGATTCGCGATACGGTATCGAGTTTCGCGGCTAATGAGCTCGATCCCATTGCCGCAGAGGTCGATCAGAAAAACGAGTTCCCCATGGATATGTGGCGCAAGATGGGCGACCTCGGTTTGCTCGGCATCACGGTCGAGGAAGAATATGGCGGGTCCGCCATGGGGTATTTGGAGCATATTGTCGCGGTCGAGGAAATCAGCCGTGCTTCTGCGTCCATTGGGCTGTCCTACGGGGCGCACTCCAACCTTTGCGTCAACCAAATTCGCCGCAACGGCAACGAAGCGCAAAAGCGTAAATACCTGCCCAAGCTGTGCAGCGGCGAGTATGTCGGCGCTCTGGCGATGAGCGAGCCGGGGGCGGGGTCCGACGTTGTTTCTATGCGCCTGCGGGCCGACCTCAAAGGCGACCGCTATGTGCTGAACGGCAACAAGATGTGGATCACCAACGGGCCGGACGCCGACGTTTTGGTGGTTTATGCCAAGACCGATATGGACGCCGGACCGCGCGGCATGACTGCTTTCCTGATTGAAAAGGGTATGAAGGGCTTCTCGACCGCTCAGAAGCTTGACAAGCTGGGTATGCGTGGTTCCAACACTTGCGAGTTGGTGTTTGAAGATTGCGAAGTGCCCGTCGAGAACGTCATGGGCGAAGTGGGCCGTGGCGTCAATATTCTGATGAGCGGCCTCGATTACGAACGCGCCGTTCTCTCCGGCGGTCCGCTCGGCATCATGCGGGCTTGCATGGACGTGGTGATTCCCTACGTTCACGAACGCGAACAATTTGGCAAACCGATCGGCACCTTCCAACTGATGCAGGGCAAGATCGCCGATATGTATTCGACCATGAATGCCTGCCGGGCTTATGTCTATGCCGTGGGCGCAGCCTGTGATCGGGGCGAGACCACCCGTAAAGACGCAGCGGGCGCAATCCTCTATAGTGCTGAAAAAGCAACCTGGATGGCCCTTGAAGCGATCCAAACACTGGGTGGCAACGGTTACATCAACGAATACCCGACGGGACGCCTGCTGCGCGACGCCAAGCTCTACGAGATTGGTGCGGGCACTAGCGAAATCCGCCGTATGCTGATCGGTCGCGAATTCTTCGAGGAGACGAAATAGGAGGTCAAATGACCAAAGCTATCGACGCGAAAAGCATCACGCCCAGAACCGGCTCGACCTATCCAGAGCCGTACGCCAGTCAAGTGGCGGGCCGGGAAAAACGGGCTCTGGGCGATGCCTTCGGTCTTGATGGCTTCGGCGTCAATTTGGTTCGGTTGCCTCCCGATTGTCCGTCCTCCATGCGCCACTGGCACACCAAGGAGGATGAGCTCATCTATGTCCTTGAGGGCGAGGTGGTGCTGGAGACGGATGAGGGGGAGCGGGTCTTGGGTCCAGGCATGACCGCCGGGTTCAAGGCGGGCGATGCGAACGGGCACAGATTGGTCAATAAAAGCGAAAAAGAGGCTGTCTATCTCGAAGTGGGTGGCCGGATCGAAGGGGATGAGGTGGACTACCCCGATATCGATATGAAGACAATTTGGAACAATGGCCGGGTCTTTGTTCGTAAAGACGGTAGCCGGTTTTAGGAAAACGGAGTTGGTAGCATGAGTAATAGTGATCCCATCGTTATCGTCGGCGCGGCCCGGACCCCCATGGGTGGGTTTCAGGGCGATTTCGCCTCTCTGACCTCGCCCGAACTGGGCGGAGCGGCAATCAAGGAAGCTCTGAGCCGTGCGGGCGTCAAAGGTGAAGACGTGGACGAAGTGGTTATGGGGATTGTGCTCCCGGCTGGTGTCGGGCAGGCCCCAGCGCGTCAGGCCTCGGCTAATGCCGGTATTCCCTGGAACAAGGGCTGTACGACGGTCAACAAGATGTGCGGTTCGGGCATGAAGGCGACCATGTTCGCCCACGACGCCATCCTGGCTGGTTCCAACGACATCATGATTGCGGGCGGCATGGAGAGCATGACCAATGCTCCGTACCTGATGGAGAAGGCCCGCGCCGGTTTTCGCATGGGGCATGGCAAGGTGATGGACCACATGTTCCTCGATGGCCTGGAAGATGCCTATGACAAGGGTCGCCTGATGGGGACCTTCGCCGAAGATACGGCGCAGCACTATCAGTTTACCCGAGAAGAGCAGGACAACTTCGCTATCAGCTCTTTGAAGCGCGCCCAGGAAGCCATTACCTCGGGCGAGTCGGCTAAGGAAATTGTTCCGGTGACCGTCAAGACCCGCAAAGGCGAAACGGTGGTTGAGCAGGACGAGCAGCCGATGAAGGCCAATCTTGACAAAATCCCGACCCTCAAACCGGCTTTCGCCAAAGACGGAACGGTTACGGCGGCCAACTCCAGCTCTATCTCGGACGGCGGGGCGGCGTTGGTTTTGATGCGTTTGAGCGAAGCGGAAAAACGCGGCCTGACCCCAATCGCCAAAATTCACGGTCACGCCACCGACGCCCGCGAACCTCAGTGGTTCACCACGGCGCCCATCGGTTCCATTGAGAAGGTGCTGGCCAAGACCGGTTGGTCCAAGGATGAGGTCGATCTCTACGAGATCAACGAAGCCTTTGCCGTTGTGACCATGTGCGCCATGCGCGACCTCGACATTCCGCACGATAAGGTCAATGTGTTCGGCGGTGCTTGTGCGCTCGGCCATCCCATTGGCGCATCGGGTGCGCGGATTATCGTCACCTTGCTCAATGCCTTGAAAAGCAAAGGCGGCACCAAAGGGGTCGCCAGTCTCTGCATTGGTGGCGGCGAAGCCACGGCGGTTGCTGTGGAACTGATGAACTAAAGCGGGGTTCAGGCTAGCCATGCCAACACTTCTCGTCACCGGCGCAAACAGAGGCCTGGGCCTGGAGTTCGTCCGTCAGTATGCGGCGGACGGCTGGCGGGTGCTGGCTTGCTGCCGCACCCTTGATGGGGCGGCGTCGCTGCGTGATGTGGTGGGGCAGGTAGAAACCTACATTCTCGACGTGGCGAACTTTCCGGCAATTGAGAAGCTGGCGGCGGACTTAAACGGTCAGGCCATAGATGTCCTGCTCAACAATGCGGGCATCTACGGCTCGAAAAGCTCGTTGTTCGGTTCGGTGGATTACGAAGAGTGGATGAAGGTGCTGCATATCGACACCATGGCCCCACTCAAAATGGCTGAAAGCTTCGTTGAGCATGTGGCGAAAAGCGACTTGAAGCGGATTGTTACGGTCAGTTCCAAGATGGGGTCCATCGCCGATAACGGTTCGGGCGGTTCCTACGTCTATCGCTCTTCGAAAAGTGCGGTGAATGCGGTGATGAAATCCGTGTCCAACGATTTAAGGCCCATGGGGGTGACTTGCGCCGTTCTTCATCCCGGTTGGGTCCAGACCGATATGGGTGGCCCCAATGCCTTGATTAGCGCCGAAGAGAGCGTGCGGGGCATGAAAGGCGTTATCGACGGTCTTGATCTTTCCAAGGCCGGCAAATTCTTCAACTACGACGGCAACGAAATTCCTTGGTGAGACGATGATTTTATCTGAAGAACAGCAGCTTATCCGAGACATGGCGCGTAACTTCGCCAAGGACCGCATCGCTCCCAATGCGCGGGACTGGGAAGCGGCTTGCGAAATTCCCCGGTCGGTGATTTCCGAAATGGCCGAGTTGGGTCTGATGGGAGCCCTGACGCCGGAAGAATACGATGGGGCTAACGTCGGCCACATTGCCTATGCCCTGGCTCTGATGGAAATCGCTTCGGGCGACGGTGCTCTTTCAACCGTTCTGTCGGTTCACAATTCGGTCGGCTGTATGCCGATCAATAAGTTCGGTAGCGAAGAGCAGAAAGAAGAGTTTCTCAAGCCCATGGCGCGGGGTGAGAAGTTGGGTGCTTTTGCCCTCACTGAGCCGCACACGGGATCGGATGCCGCGAACCTTAAGACGCGAGCGAAAAAGGACGGTGATGGTTGGGTGCTGAACGGCACCAAGCAGTTCATCACCTCGGGCAAGATCGGCGATATCGTCATCGCCTTCGCCGTGACCGACCCGGATGCGGGCAAAAAAGGCATATCGGCCTTCATCGTGCCCACCGATACGCCGGGCTATACGGTCTCTTCCATCGAGAAGAAAATGGGGCAGAAGGCTTCGGACACGGCGCAGATCGTCTTTGAAGACATGCGGCTGTCGGGCAAATGCCTGTTGGGTCAGGAAGGGCAGGGCTACAAGATCGCGCTTTCCAATCTGGAAGGCGGACGCATCGGCATTGCGTCTCAGTGCGTCGGTATGGCGAGCGCCGCCATGGAGGCCGCCCGTGACTATGCACTTGACCGTGAAGCTTTCGGTACGGCGATTGCCAACCATCAAGCCGTGGCCTTTAAAATTGCCGATATGGCGACGCAAATTGAAGCCGCGCGCCAGTTGATTCTTCATGCCGCAGCTCTACGTGATGCGGGCGAACCCTGCCTTAAGGAAGCCAGCATGGCGAAACTGTTCGCCTCCGAGATGGCCGAACGGGTTTGCTCCGACGCCATCCAAATTCACGGTGGTTACGGTTATACGGAAGACTTCGTGGTTGAGAAAATCTACCGCGACGTGCGGGTCTCGCAAATTTACGAAGGGACCAGTGAGGTTCAGAAACTCGTTATCAGCCGGGCGGCATTGGTCGGCTAAACCGAATAGGGGGCTAGCTTGAAATGAGCAGCAACATCATCGAGTTTTATTTCGATTTTGCGTCGCCTTTCGCCTATCTGGCGGCGCAGAAGGTCGAAGATTTAGGCGAGCGCTTCGATTACGATGTCATTTGGAAGCCGATGTTGGTGAGCGCGGCATTCAAGGAAACGGGCGGTCAGCCTTTGACGTCGGTCCCCTTGAAGGGTGAATACAGTATCCATGACATGCAGCGCATGGCGCGCTACATGAAAATTCCCTTCAAGTTGCCCGATCCTTTCCCGATCATGACCACGGCTGCGGCCCGTGTTTTTTATTGGATGGAAGCCAGCGAGCACAGCCAGGAGCATGCGGCAACCTTCGCTAAAAATGCGCTTAAGGCCTACTTCGCTGAAAACCGGAATATTGGCGACCACGAAGTCTTGCGGCAATTGGTCAAGGATTGCGGCGTCGACCCCGACGAGGCGATAGCCGCCATCAACGACGAAAAATTCAAAAACATGCTGCGCACCATCACGGAAGATGCGGTGAGCCGGGGCGTCTTCGGATCGCCGTTTTTCTTTGTAAACGGGGAGCCCTTCTGGGGATCGGACCGGATTTGGATGATGAAAAAGTGGATTGAAGAGGGAGGCTGGTGATTTGATGGTCGCTGTCTTCACGCTTTTTTTCTTTGGATTGTTATTACTCGGAGTGTGGAGTGTTCTGGTCGAGCCACGTCTTCTGGTTATCAAGTCTATCATTTTACAAACGCCAAAATGGCCTGAAAGCAGAAAGCCACTGCGAGTAGCTGTGTTGGGAGACTTACATGTAGGGGCTCCGCATGTCAGCTTGAGAAAATTGGAAAAAATTGTATCCCGGGTCAATGCCTTAGAGGCGGATATCGTTGCGTTGCTTGGAGACTTTATTCCCCATGTGTTTTTGGGAAAACCTGTTGCTCCTGAAGCCATGGCAGAAAGATTAGCGAAGCTGACACCAAAATCCGGTGTAGCAGTGGTTCTCGGTGGTCATGATGAAGATGATGGCGGAAAGCCTATCCGCGACGCATTAGAGAAAGTAGGAGCCGCAGTGTTGGAAAATCAATCAAAGCATTTTCAAACTGAGGACGGTTCTATTTGGATTGCAGGGTTATCAGATTATCACTTACAGCAGCCGGAAGTGGAGAAGGCTTTAGAAAAGGTCCCTACCGATAGCCCCGTTTTGCTTTTGTCTCATGATCCGGCGAACTTTCAGAATGTACCTGATGATGTTCTGGTAACACTATCCGGTCATACTCATGGGGGGCAAATACGAGTGCCCTTTTATGGTGCCTTATATATTCCGTCGAAAGCACCTCTCCGCCATTCATATGGGTATGTTCATGAAGATGGAAAAGATCTTGTGGTGACTGGTGGAGTTGGAACCAGTGTACTGCCGATACGGTTCAATATGCCGCCCGAAATTGTCCTGCTGACAATTGTAAATAAGCCGACGAAAGGAACAGTAATATGAGCGTCTCCTTAAAAAAAGGCTACCGGCAGATGATCGATGAGGCCAATGCCCGCATCGAAATGGTGCCGATTGAAGGGGCTCTCGCTCTGATGGAAGACCCGGACGTTTTATTTGTCGATATCCGCGATGTGCGGGAGCTTGAACGTGAAGGAATGATCCCCGGCGCGTTTCATGCGCCACGCGGCATGTTGGAGTTTTGGATCGATCCGGATTGTAAATATCACAAAGATGTTTTCGCCTCGGGCAAGAAATTCGTTTTCTACTGCGCTTCGGCTTGGCGTTCCGCGCTGAGTACGGCCACTTTGCAGGACATGGGCCTCGATAGGGTCGCTCACCTGGAAGGTGGCTTCTCGGCCTGGAAGGAAGCGGGACATCCGGTCGGCGAACGGCCGAAAAAAAAGAAATAAGGGGATAGGTTATGAGCGTTATCAAATCCGCGCTGAACCCACGCGCCGCCGATTTTAAGGAAAACGCCGCTTCTATGCAGTCCGTCGTCGACGATCTGCGGGATAAGGTCGGGCTGATTAAACTGGGCGGCGGTGAGCACCACCGCGAACGGCATATCAAACGGGGCAAACTGCTGGTCCGCGACCGCATTCGTCATTTGCTGGACGTCGGTTCGCCGTTCCTCGAACTTTCCCAGTTGGCGGGCTATGAGCTTTACGACGACGACGGCACGGTTGCCGCAGGCGGCGTCGTGACCGGTATTGGCCGGGTTGAGGGCGTTGAATGTATGATCGTCGCCAACGATCCGACGGTGAAAGGCGGCAGCTACTATCCGATTACCGTCAAGAAGCATCTGCGGGCTCAAGAGATTGCCGCAGCCAACCGGTTGCCCTGTATCTATCTGGTCGAGTCCGGCGGGGCCAACCTACCGAGGCAGGACGATGTTTTCCCCGACCGCGACCACTTCGGCCGGATTTTCTTTAACCAGGCCAATCTGTCGGCTGCGGGTATTCCGCAAATCTCGGTGGTTCACGGTTCTTGTACCGCAGGCGGCGCTTACGTGCCCGCCATGTCGGATGAGAGCATTATCGTCAAAGAGCAGGGCACGATTTTCTTAGGTGGCCCGCCGTTGGTTAAAGCCGCCACGGGTGAAGTCGTCTCGGCTGAAGATTTGGGTGGTGCGGATGTGCATTGCCGGACCTCGGGCGTCACCGATCACTACGCCATGAATGACACTCATGCGTTGGCGCTGGCCCGTCAGGTGGTGGCCAATCTTAACTGGGTCAAAGACCCCAACATCACCATGCTGGACCCGCAGGCTCCGGCCTACGACCCCAAAGAGCTTTATGGTGTTATTCCGAAGGACTCGAAAAAGCCTTTCGATGTGCGAGAAGTGATTGCCCGTATCGTTGATGGTTCCGAGTTCCACGAGTTCAAGGCGCTCTACGGCACGACGCTGGTCTGCGGCTTCGCCCATCTCTACGGCTATCCGGTGGGCATTGTCGCCAACAACGGTATTCTGTTCTCTGAAAGCGCTCAGAAAGGCGCACACTTCGTCGAGCTTTGCAGCCAACGCGGCATTCCGCTGATCTTCCTGCAAAACATCACTGGCTTTATGGTCGGCTCCAAATACGAAGCGGGCGGTATCGCCAAAGACGGGGCCAAGATGGTCACCGCCGTGGCTTGCGCCAAAGTACCCAGGCTGACCATGATCATCGGCGGTTCGTTCGGCGCGGGGAACTACTCCATGTGTGGGCGCGGCTATTCGCCCCGGTTCCTCTGGATGTGGCCCAACGCCCGCATTTCCGTTATGGGCGGCGAACAAGCCTCGAGCGTTATGGCGACCATCACGCGGGACGCCAAGGAAGCCAAAGGCGAAGAATGGAGCGCTGAGGAAGAAGAAGCTTTCCGCGCGCCGATCCGTGAGCGCTACGAACACCAAGGACATCCTTATTACGCTTCGGCCCGTTTGTGGGATGATGGGATTATCGATCCAGCCGACAGCCGTATGGTGCTGGGGCTGGGCTTATCCGCCGCGCTCAACCAACCTATCGAGCCGACGACCTTCGGCGTGTTTCGGATGTAAGGGGAGAAATAAGCAATGACTGATTCTCCGCTTAAGACGGAAATTACCGATCAGGGTGTGGCCTGGGTGATCTTGAACCGCCCTGAAGTGCATAACGCTTTCGGCGATGCGCTGGTTAAGGAACTGGTCGAGGCCTTCGACCGGATTAAAGACGACGACAATGTGCGTGTCGTCGTATTGGCTTCGGAAGGCAAGAGCTTTTCCGCCGGGGCCGATCTCAAGGACATGAAAGCGGCCGCCTCCTTTACGCCGGAGGAAAACAAGGCCAATGCCATGCGGTTCAGCAATCTTTTGAAAACCATGAACTTCATGAAGAAGCCGATGATTGGGCTTATTCAAGGGGCAGCTTTTGGCGGCGCGGTCGGTTTGACCGCCGTTTGCGATATCGTGATTGCTTCCGAGAAAGCCAGCTTCAGCCTCTCCGAAGTCAAGCTCGGCATCATTCCGGCAATGATCAGCCCTTATGTGGTGGCGGCTATGGGGGCGCGGCAGGCGCGTCGTTATTTCGTCACGGCCGAACGCTTCGGAGCCGAAGAAGCCCGACGCATTGGGTTGGTGCATGAAGTGGTGCCTCACGAAGATCTGCGTAGCCGTTGCGACGACGTTTTGGCGGTACTGCTTGCTAACGGGCCGCAGGCCATGGGTGAGGCCAAGGATTTGGTCTTTGCCGTCGATGGGCCGGTGACCGACGCCATGATCGAAGACACCGCGGAGCGCATCGCCAATCGGCGCGCTACCGATGAGGGACAGGAAGGCCTCGCCGCCTTCCTTGAAAAACGTAAACCTAATTGGATCGGGGAGGGCTGATCCCATGGCATTCAATAAAATTCTGATCGCCAACCGGGGTGAAATCGCCTGTCGGGTCATGCGGACAGCCAAGCGGATGGGGATCGCCACCGTGGCTGTCTATTCGGATGCTGACGCGGACAGCCTCCACGTCGCCATGGCCGATGAGGCCTATCGGATTGGCGGCGATGCGGCTAAAGACAGCTATCTTAAGGTAGACGCAGTCATTGAAGCGGCCAAGAAATCGGGCGCTCAGGCGGTTCATCCGGGCTATGGCTTCTTAAGTGAAAACGCCGAGTTTGTGGCGGCTTGTGAGAAAGCCGATATCGTCTTTATCGGCCCGCCGGTTTCGGCCATGGAGTCCATGGGCTCCAAGTCGGCGGCTAAGGCGATTATGGAAAAAGCCAAAGTGCCGCTGGTGCCCGGCTATCATGGCGAGGACCAGTCGCCTGAACTGTTGAAAGCCGAGTGCGACAAGATCGGTTATCCGGTTTTGCTGAAAGCTTCCGCCGGTGGCGGCGGCAAAGGCATGCGGGTTGTCGAAAAAGAAGCCGATTTTGCCGATGCGCTGGAATCGGCTAAGCGCGAAGCCATTGGCGGTTTCGGCGACGACCGGATGTTGGTGGAAAAATACATCACCAAACCGCGCCATGTGGAAATCCAGGTCTTCGCCGACGCAAAGGGCAACGCCTTGCATCTGTTCGAGCGTGATTGCTCGGTACAGCGCCGTCACCAGAAGGTGATTGAGGAAGCTCCTGCGCCCGGTATGTCGCCTGAGTTGCGCGATAAAATGGGCGCGGCTGCGGTTGCGGCGGCCCAGGCTATCGGCTATGTCGGAGCGGGAACCGTTGAGTTTCTGCTCGATGAAGACGGCTCTTTCTACTTCATGGAAATGAATACACGCCTTCAGGTCGAGCATCCGGTAACGGAAATGATTACCGGCCAGGATCTTGTTGAATGGCAGATTAAGATTGCCGGAGGCGAGGCCCTGCCTTGTGCTCAGGATGATCTGTCGATTAACGGTCATTCGTTTGAGGCGCGCATCTATGCCGAAGACCCGGACAAGGACTTCCTGCCGGCAACCGGTGTTCTTCGACATCTTCGACCGCCTGCCGAAGGCCCTCATGTTCGGGTTGAGACGGGTGTGTTGGAAGGCGACGCCATTTCAATCCACTACGATCCGATGATCGCCAAGTTGGTGGTCTGGGACGAAGATCGTGATGCGGCGTTGCGTCGTCTTTGTTCTGCCTTGGCCGATTATCAGGTGGCGGGAACAACGACGAACATTGGCTTCCTCGCCGCCGTTGCCGGGCACCCATCCTTTACTGCGGGCGACGTGGATACTCGCTTCATCGAGCGCCATTCCGCCGACCTGTTTGCCGAGAAGGGCAAGGCCAACGATACGGTCCTGGCGATTGCCAGCCTCGATACGTTATTGCGCCGCGTGGCTGAGGCCGAAGAGGCGGCCCGGCGGTCGAAGGACCCCCATTCGCCCTGGAACGATACTTCAGGGTGGCGGATGAACGACGACAACCACCATGATCTCATCTTTATCGATGGGGAAGAGCAGGTGGAAGTTACGATTCATTTCCGTTCCGGTGGCTATGTATTGGAACTGCCTGGCGGTGAAGTGACGGCCCATGGCGAACTGGATGGGGTCGGCAATATCTCGATCGATCTCAACGGGGTGCGGTCCAACGCCACGGTGGCTCGCTACGGTGATGAGTTAACCATCATGCATGAGGGCGTGAGCCATCACCTGACACAGTTCGATCCCGCGGCACAGGCTGGGGGCGATGACGGCCCCGGTGGTCGCCTGACCGCGCCCATGCCAGGCAAAATTGTCGCTGTGACGGCTAAGGAAGGCGATAAAGTCGAAGCCGGAATGCCGCTGCTGGTGCTCGAAGCCATGAAGATGGAGCATACCATCACCGCGCCTAGCGACGGTACGGTCAAAGCGATACATTTTGCGGTGGGCGATCAGGTTGAAGACGGGGCCGAACTGTTGGATCTGGAGGTTTGATCTATGGTCTTGCCGACCAAAGTCAAAATCGTTGAAGTCGGCCCGCGAGATGGGTTGCAGAATGAGAAGATGCCCGTTTCAGCCGAGGTGAAAATCGATCTGATCGACCAATTGAGCGAAGCGGGCCTTCCTGTCGTTGAGGCGGGAAGCTTCGTTTCGCCCAAGTGGGTGCCGCAGATGGCGAGTAGCGACGCGGTTATGGCGGGGATAAAACGCAAGGAGGGTGTCTCCTATCCGGTGCTGACCCCCAATATGAAAGGCTTTGAAGGGGCGATGGAGGCTAAGGCCGAGGAAGTGGCGATCTTCGGTGCGGCGTCTGAGAGCTTTTCACAAAAGAACATCAACTGCTCCATCGCGGAAAGCCTGGAACGCTTTGAACCGGTCGTCGCTGCGGCTAAAGAGAGGGGCGTCAAGGTGCGGGGGTATGTCTCCTGCGTTCTCGGCTGTCCTTATGAAGGGGGTATCGCCGTCTCGGCCGTTGCGGACGTCGCGGCTAAACTCGATGCCATGGGCTGCTATGAAATCTCGCTTGGCGACACCATTGGCGTAGGAACGCCCGGCAAAGCCCAGGCAATGATTGAGGCTGTCGCCAAAGCCGTTCCGGTGGAACGTCTAGCGGTTCATTTCCATGATACTTATGGGCAGGCATTGGCCAATATCTATGCGGCGCTTGAGAGGGGCGTTTCGGTGGTCGATAGCTCTGTCGCCGGATTGGGCGGTTGTCCCTATGCCAAGGGCGCGTCGGGCAACGTGGCGACCGAAGACGTGGTTTACATGCTCAATGGCCTTGGGATAGAAACCGGTGTGAATTTGGACAAGCTCATCGAAGCGGGCCGCTTTATCTGCGGCGAGATCGGTCGAGTTCCGTCTTCGAAGGTGAATATCGCACTAGGTGGTTAAGTGACCTTGCATATCAAAAGGCTGGCCGCAGGAACGGAATCGGTTGAAGAACTCGCGTCGATCCAGGCGCGGCGGCTTGCTGATTCGAGGGCCCAGGGAATCGACAAACTCTATACCTACACCCGCATGGTGCCGAGGCGCGCCAAGGAACTCACACGGGGCGGGTCACTCTATTGGGTCATCAAGGGTTCTTTTCGGGTCCGCCAGACGATTCTCGCCATCGAAGAAGATACGGATGCCGATGGCCACCGCTATTGCCGTATTCAGCTGGACCCCGAGCATGTGCCGGTAGAGATGCGGGGGCACCGGGCATTCCAGGGGTGGCGTTATATGAAACCTGAAGATGCGCCGCCCGACCGGGGCGCTATGGCTGAGGGTGAAGATGATTTGCCCGAAGAAATGGCCTCGGAGCTTAGGGAACTGGGCTTGCTATAGAATTTTCAAAATTTTGTTAAAAAGTTCGCTCCTTTATGTGGGAAACCGCAAGAAATCCGCTCGATTCTTGGGTAAAATGGGCATGTTTCACTTTGTTTACGCCTTGGGGGATGGTATGTCCTCCCAACCAAAAAACGGATGGCTTTGATTTAGGGGTTCGCCATGCACGATATCGTTCAGCAGCTTGCAGACAAACGCGCCCGCGCCGAGATGGGCGGCGGGCAGAAACGGATTGACGCCCAACACGCTAAAGGCAAATTGACCGCCCGTGAGCGTATTGAGTTGCTTGTCGATCCCGGATCGTTTGAAGAATACGATATGTTCAAAGAGCACCGCTGCACCGATTTCGGCATGGAAAAACAGTCCATTCCGGGCGATGGCGTGGTTACCGGCCAGGGCACGATCAATGGTCGTCTGGTCTTCGTCTTCAGTCAGGATTTCACTGTTCTTGGCGGTAGTCTTTCCGAAACCCATGCCGAAAAAATCTGCAAGGTGATGGATCACGCCATGAGGGTCGGCGCTCCGGTGATTGGGCTGAACGATTCGGGCGGTGCGCGAATTCAGGAAGGCGTGGCGTCGCTTGCCGGTTACGCCGAAGTATTCCAGCGTAATGTCATGGCCTCCGGCGTTGTGCCGCAGATTTCGATGATTATGGGTCCTTGCGCTGGTGGCGCCGTCTATTCCCCGGCCATGACCGATTTCATCTTCATGATCAAAGACACCTCCTACATGTTCGTCACTGGCCCCGATGTGGTGAAAACGGTGACCCATGAGGAAGTGACCCAAGAAGAGTTGGGCGGGGCGATCACCCACACCAGCAAGTCGGGCGTTGCCGACCGGGCATTTGAAAACGATGTAGACGGTATTCTTCAGTTGCGCCGTTTCATGGACTTCCTGCCTCTGAACAACCGGGAAAAACCGCCGATCCGTCCGACCGACGATGATGCTGATCGTGAAGAAATGTCGCTGGATACGCTGATTCCGGACAACCCCAACAAGCCTTACGACATGAAGGAATTGATCGAGAAGATGGTCGATGAAGGCGACTTTTTCGAGATCATGCCGGAATATGCAGGCAATATCATTGTCGGTTTGGCCCGGATGGAAGGCTCCACCGTAGGGATCGTCGCCAACCAGCCGATGGTTTTGGCCGGGTGTCTCGATATCGATTCTTCAAAGAAGGCCGGACGTTTCGTCCGCTTCTGCGATGCCTTCAATATTCCCATTATTACGCTGGTCGACGTTCCCGGCTTTTTGCCCGGCACGGCTCAGGAATACGGCGGCATCATCAAGCATGGGGCTAAGCTGCTTTACGCCTTTGCCGAGGCGACCGTTCCCAAAGTGACGGTTATTACCCGTAAAGCTTACGGTGGTGCTTACGACGTGATGAGCTCGAAGCATCTGCGGGGCGATATGAATTTCGCCTGGCCGTCGGCTGAAATCGCCGTGATGGGGCCGAAGGGTGCAGTTGAGATCATTTTCCGCAAAGAGATCGGCGATCCGGAAAAAATTGAAGCGCGGACCGAAGAGTACCGCCAGAAATTCGCCAATCCGTTCATTGCGGGCCAAAAGGGCTTCATTGACGATGTTATCAGCCCTCATGGAACACGCCGTCGAGTCTGTAAGGCTCTACGTATGCTGAAAAACAAAAAGCTCGAAAACCCCTGGAAAAAGCACGGGAATATCCCGCTTTAAGGGTGACGAAATTGTTGAAAAGAAACGGCGGTCTGTTAGGGCCGCCGTTTCTTTTTTTCGTTTACCTTGCCAAGGCTCGTTCCAGAAAGTCGAGTCGATCCTGACCCCAGAAAATCTCACCACCGAGAACATAAGAAGGAACCCCGAAAACGCCGGCTTCCTTGGCGTCGATGGTGTTCTCGTCGTAGCGGACAAACACGTCCGCTATTCCGGGCGATGCCGTCGTGGCCGGTCTCCGAGGCGATTTCATATATGGTGTCTTCGTCGGCGATATCGCGCTCTTCGGCCCAAACGGCACGCATAAAAGCCTGGGTGAGCTTCCCTGGGTTCCAGCCCATCAGGTCGGCAGCGATAACGACCCTGGCTGCCAAGTCTTCTTTCGTGGGGAAGTATCGAGGTTCTAAGTTTAGCGGTATCTCCAAAAACTTTCGCCAGCGCTCCAGCTCGACAAGGCGGTAAGCCTGCCTTTGCTTAGGGCGTTTAGCCAGTGGCAGGCCGCCTGAATCCTTAAACACTTCGGCTAGCTTAACCGGTTTGTAGGTGATGGTTGCACTCTGTGAAATTGCTGCTTTGGCAAGGCGTTGGTTGCCTAAATAGGACCAGGGTGAATTGAGACAATAGTAATAGTCAATCGTCCGTTTCATAGGTTTCTCCCTGTCGACAGGATATGCATTGTTTGATTCATTCTAAATTGTGTAACATTTCCTTAATGCTGAAAATCATACGATTCTTTTGTCGGAGTTTCAAAAATACGGGGAGGTCTTAAGGATGTACGAGTTTCCATTCGAGGGCCGGAAAGCCTTCCGGGTGAATATCTACAATAAAGATGTTCGGGCCGCGGTGAAGGAGAATAGAAGTCACGCCGAGTTTCGCGATGAGTGGGCCGACGTGCAGGTTCACGAGATCGTGGCGAAAGATGAGGCCGATGCGCGTCAGTTGATTGCTAGACGTTTTCGCCCCGAAAAAGGGTTTGTCATTGAGGCTGTAACGCCTGAGGTGCACTAAGAGGTGCTCTAAGTACTTTTTGTGGGGTAACAGAAAGTCGTAGTATCCGTTTCCTGTGGGTTGAGCTTACCGTACTCGACCTGGATTTCTTTGAGCCATTTTCCGCCCGTCGCCTTTTCAATCGATTTTTTTAAGCTTCTTTGGGTTTGTGCCGAAGCGGAGCGGGTTTTTTTTAAGGTTGCAATAGCCGGGTGGCGGCTGAAATAAAGGCTCAGCGTTTCATGGATTTTAGGTTCCCAAGCGCAAATTTTCTTCTTTAGGCGTTTGTTAGTGATGATCAGTTTGGCTCGTGCTGGAATATACCACTCCTTACGGCTTCCTTTTTGCTTGGCAAAAATTGGGAAAGGAGCAAGCGTAATTGTTGCTGTTTCGGTCAAGGCGGGCTCTTGGGACGGCGATGTGCTTGCCAGATCAAGTCCCCAGTAGGGGACGCCGACATATACAGCAGCCGCCATTGTGACGCCGCCTGCGACCATAAGTCCGCCTGCAACTTTAAACATTGCACCACCCCGTTCCGTCTGGAGTTACTCCCGACACTATTTTTTAGAGAGTATAAATTGGCGGATGCAACTGGTCCTCCCCCAAATGGGTGAGGTGCGGAAACGGGTTTTAGCTTTTGAGGAGTGGCATGGGAATCATACCTTCAGGACAGGGCACGAAATCGGTTTTCGGCAGGAGTGCTACTTTTTCCCGATCCTGTTGGTAAACCACGGTAACGCGATTGATTAGGTTTTCTCCGATGATTTTTGTAATGCCTTGCTCAAGACTTTTGTCAGAAATCTCTGACTGAACCGATTTCTTTCTGGCGTTAACCTGTGCTGGTTTTTGGCTGAACCGTCGCAATAGATAGTCCTGTATGCGCGGTGCATTGCGGCAAATATCCATGGTCTTGTCGGGATTGGAAATTTCCACGACAAGCCGCATGTCGGTGCGTGTCGGAGCGGAAGTCCGATGGTTGATCGCCGGAATGGTAAATTGCGGCGACCTGACAACGACAGAGCGGACGGTCTGCGAGCTGAATGCGCCATGGAAGGGGCCTGCCGGATAGACGAAGCCCAGCCCAAAAGTCGCGGCAACCGCGCCGGTGCTCAGGCCAATAAGAACTATCGAAGGCTTCAGCATATCGCCACCGTCATAATCCAACCTAAATCGTCAGGATGCTTTCTTGCATCGCCAACGATCCAATTAACCAGTTTAAGGGAGAGATGCTTAGGAAAGTGTAACGCCCGTCACAGTTTTTAGAGTTTTTGTCTGGCGATTTCTTGTTCCTTTAATGTCTTGCGGCGAACCTTTCCCGTGACTGTTAAGGGTAATTCGTCAACAAATTCAATGAGACGCGGGTATTCGTGGGGGGAAAGGCGCGTTTTGACTAGGTTGCGAATTTCTTCTTCAAGGGTTGCGTCGGGATTTATGCCGTCTTTGGTCGTTATGAAGGCCTTGATAACTTCCGTGCGGACAGGGTCGGGAACCCCAATAACGGCCGCCAACTCAACGGCAGGATGGCGGCGGAGGCTGTCTTCGATCTCAGAGGGACCAATGCGATAGCCCGCCGAGGTGATGACGTCGTCGTCGCGGCCAACAAACCAAAGGTATCCGTCGGCGTCCCTATAACCCTGGTCGCCGGTCAGGAGCCAGTCTCCGCGAAACTTGTTTTTCGTGGCTGCTGGGTTTTTCCAATATTCGAGAAACATGACCGGGTCGGGCGCTTTGACGGCGATCTCGCCCACTTCGCCATCGGCAGTCGGTGTGCCGTCTGAGGTAATGATTTCCACCTGATGGCCGGGGATCGACTTCCCCATGGAGCCAGGCTTGATCTCCATAACCTGACCGCAGTTCGCCGCAACTAAGTTGCATTCGGTTTGGCCGTAGAACTCGTTGAATGTCACCCCCATTGCCTCCTGTCCCCAATTGAGCAATTCGGCTCCCATGGGTTCACCGGCGACGGCAACGGTCCTCAGGTCGAGGCTGCGAAGTTCTTCGGCAAGACCGGCCTGGCGAACGATATTTAAGGCGGTGGGTGGGATGAAAGTGTTGCGCACTTTATGCCTCGCCATGATGGCAAGCGCTTCGGCGGGGTCGAATTTTTTCATCCTGTGGGCGAGAACCGGGACACCATGGAACCAAGCCCCCATCAGAATATTCATCAGTCCACCGATCCAGGCCCAGTCGGCAGGTGTCCAGAAAAGGTCTTTTTCCTTAGGGAAAAATTCGTGGGGAAATTCGACGCCCGGCATATGGCCGAGCAAGGTGCGGTGGGCGTGAAGGGCGCCTTTGGGGTTGCCAGTGGTGCCCGAGGTATAAATGATCAGGCCTGGGGTATCGGCCGAGGTGTCTAAGGGGGTGAATTGATCCGATGCGCTTTCAAGGACTTTACGGAGATTGATAATGCCGTTTCCTTGGCTAACGCTTTCGATAACGAAAACCTTCTCTGGCCCCCCGACTTTATTTCGCACAGCCAGAACTTTTTCGAGATTGGCTTTATCGGTGATGATGCCTTTGGCTCCGCTATTCTCGAAGCGGTATTCGAGCGCATCTTCGCCGAACAGAGTGAACATGGGGATGGAGATCAGTCCGGCTTTCCATGCGGCTACATGAGCGGCGGCCGTTTCCACATTCTGTGATAATAGAATGGCTAACCGGTCACCGGGTTCGAGGCCCTGGTGGGTCAGCAGGTTTGCAAACTTGTTGGAAAGGAGGCGAATGTCTTGGAAGGTGTAGGTGTCGACCCCACCAGCTTCATTGTCAATCAGCAGGGCCGGTGCGTTCGGATTCTTTTCAGCCTGCCGGTCACAAACGGCAACTCCCATGTTGAAGCGTTGCGGTATATGCCAGGAAAAGCTCTGGTATACTTGGTCGTACGTCGTTCCTGCTCTAAGCATTCCCGAACTCCACAAAACGATTATTCGGCGTCTTCACTCCCCTCATGGTAGCGGTAAGCATCCAAGCCGTCGAGGACGAGACCGTCGTAACCCAGGTCCTGGACGAGCCCATAGACGTAGGATTTTTGCCCGCCGAACAATAGGTCGCGCCATTCTGGTCGCCAATATTGAACGTGATAGACGTCGGGTTGACCTCGGTAGGGATACCCCAGCCAGTCGGGAGTGCCGGTTTGCCAGTGATCTCTCCAGTAATAGCGGAAGGCTTCGGCTGCTGCGATATTGAGGTAGGCAAGGACCAGTCGTTTGCCGCCAAGCTTCTTGAACTTCAGCTTGTGGACCGTGTCGCGGCTCAAAAATTCATTGCGACGATGAAAAGGATCGACAATCAGCATGTCGTAATTGGTCATGGCGGCTTCAACGGCGAATTCAGCCTGTGTGCCGAAAGCGGAGGAGTCCCGTATGATGGCGTAATTACGGACGTCCTTCAGTGAGATGATGCTTTTGGCGTTTTCGCCGATGGGCCGTTTCGGAAGTGGTGCGAATTTGTTGATCCCGACCTCCGTGGCGGGTGCAACATAGGGGATATAGCCCTTCTTTTCATATTTGGCATATAGCTCAGATACAATTTTGGGATCGTCTGCATAATCGAGGGTGAAGATATTGACACCGTTTTTTGCGGCTTTGCCTATCCAGTCTTCGAGGTATTTGACCCCGCTCTCCTTGCGCGGCTTATTGAATTCTGGCTTGCCGTAATAGAGGGCCTCTTGCAGCATGCCATCAATGGCCTGAAGGTAGACCCGCGCAGGAACACGTCTGTCTTCGTCGCCGTCTTCACGCTTGGTCAGGAGGTCGACGCCGTTCATCGGCAGAATGGTGAAATTCCGATTGTAACGACGGGCAAATCTTGCAAGATCCTGAACCAGCACTCGCATATCTTCCCGGTAGTCGATGAAAGCAGCCGGTTCGGAGGCTAGCGGTGCGATTTCTTTTTCGCTCATAGTGCGCCTGTCAATATTGACGCTGCCCTGCGCTAGTAGGTCTGTTGCAGGATAAGCCACGCAGAAAAATCCCGTGATCAGAACTGGCGCAATCCAACGGCTGAGTCTCATCATCCTCGAAATCCAAATCATATGTTTCCTGTTAGTCTAGACTAAGCTATTGGGGTTTCTCGAATATTAAGTCGAGAGAGGACTTCTTTGGCAATGGCGAGACAGGATGTGAGGCCGGGCGACTCAATTCCGTGTAATGAAACCAAACCTTCTCTCCCCAGTGTTTTGGGCCCCAAAATAGCAAAATCGGCGGCTGGATCGCCGGGACCGGATATTTTCGGCCGTAGGCCAGCATAATCGGGGTGTAGCGCCTGATCGGGTAAATCGGGCCAATAGCGGCGGATGGCCGCATAAAATTTTTCACCACGGGTCGGGTCTACTTCATAATCGGGGGCATCGATCCATTCCACATCGGGGCCGAAACGCGCTTGTCCGCCTAGATCGAGAGTGAGGTGGACGCCGAGTCCTCCCGGTTCGGGCACCGGATAAACCAGATGGGTGAAAGGAGCTTTGCCCGATAGGGAGAAATAATTGCCTTTGGCGATAAAGGCTGGAGGGATACGGTCTTGTGGAATGCCGTCGATACTGAGGGCTACGGAGCGAGCCGCCAAACCAGCGCAGTTGACCAGAATTTTGCACCGGAGCGTCATGCTCTCGGCTCCTCCCACTCGTAGAATAATGCCTTGGGAGTCTATCTCTCCGCCTTTGACCGGGCTGTTTAGGGATAACAATCCTCCGGCATTTTCGAGATCGCCCAATAGGCTGAGCATGAGCCCATGACTATCGATAATACCCGTCGACGGAGAGAAAAGGGCGGCGGCGCAGTTCAAGCGGGGCTCAAGCGCTAAGACCTCCTCTCTCTCAAGCCATTCCAGATCGTCCACGCCATTGGCTTCGGCTTTGGCGTGGATGGCCGCAAGATCGTCCAGTTGATTCGCTCCGGCGACGATCAGTTTTCCTAGGCGTTTATGGCTGATGCTCCGCTCAGCGCAATAGGCATAGAGATGCATTTTTCCTGAGATGCAGAGACGCGCCTTGAGGCTGCCTTTTGGATAGTAGATGCCTGCATGGACGACCTCGCTGTTGCGCGCGGAGGTACCCGTTCCATAGGTGTTGGCGGCTTCGAGAATGAGTGTTTCCCGTCCCGAAAGTGCAAGGGCGCGGGCGACAGCCAAGCCCACCACTCCGGCTCCGATTACAACAGCGTCAACGGTTTCCATAGATGCCCCAAATGAAAGACTCCAGTGAGGATTGTGGGCATGAGGGTGATGGGGGTCAAGCTCGATAAAAGGGGGGCTAATGGACACAAACCTCCCCCAATTTCTACCAAAGTAGATTTCTTTTATCCCTAAGTTGATCAGGGTTATTTTTGCGGCGCACAAGAATCGGTTATGACGAAACTGGAACTTGAAGGCCGTTTAGGCTACAAGGTCCTGGATTAATCAAGGGTTTGCGCCACTTTCAAATGGTGGATAGGCGCAAATCACAGCGATAAGTGTAGGGGATTTGCCGTGATTAAGGCTTTGTGGAACTGGTTCTGGGGCCCAACCGCCCGGTTCGGTTGGGGCGCCATTTTTGTTGCCGGGGGTGTGGCCGGCGTCATTTTCTGGGGTGGCTTCAACACCTTTATGGAATACACCAACACATTAGATTTCTGTATTTCCTGTCACGAAATGGAAGAGAACGTTTACCAAGAGTATCGGGGTACCGTTCATTACACCAATGCAAGCGGCGTACGGGCGATTTGTTCCGACTGCCATGTGCCCAAGCCTTGGGTTGCCAAATTGGTGCGTAAGATCAGAGCTTCCAATGAGGTGTATCACAAAATTTTGGGCTCCATTGATACGCCCGAAAAGTTCGACGCGAAGCGTTTGCAGTTGGCGACCAATGTTTGGAATGAAATGAAATCCAACAACTCGCGGGAATGTCGCAACTGTCATTCTTTCGAGGTTATGGACCTCACCAAGCAAGAGCGCCGGGCGCGTAAGAAGCATCCGAAAGCGATGAAAAAGGGAGAGACCTGTATCGATTGCCATAAGGGCATCGCTCACGAACTTCCCGCCGGTATGGATGAATAATAAACTCCGCTTCGACCGGATAAAGATTTTGGAGCGCGCCGCCTTTACGGGTGGCGCGTTTCTTTTTGGCCTTTTAAGATTTCAACGATTCTCCGATTGAAAGGTTTTCCGCCCCGATGTCCCAATTCGTTCAGTCTGTTTGTCCTCACGATTGTCCCAGCACCTGCGCCTTGGAAGTTGAGCGGTTGGATGAAAAAACAATTGGAACGGTACGAGGCGCGGCCAACAACGATTTTACCGATGGAGCGATCTGCGCAAAAGTGGGGCGCTATGCCGAGCGGGTACATCATCCGGACCGTTTGATGCACCCGTTAAAAAGGGTTGGCCCCAAAGGGGCGGGGGAATTCAAGCGAATTTCCTGGGATGAGGCCATGGAGACGGTGGCCGGAGCTTTTAAGAAGGCTGAGGCGGAGTTTGGCAAGGAAGCTGTTTGGCCATATCGATATGCGGGAACCATGGGCTATGTGCAGCGTGACGGTATTCAGCGACTGGTCAACGACCTGGGATATTCCCGGCAGCATAAAACCATTTGCACTGCATTGGCCTCTAGTGGGTGGAAAGCTGGAGCGGGTGTGAGTTGGGGGGCCGATCCTCGCAATATGGCTCATGCCGATATGATCGTTTTTTGGGGCATCAATCCTGTTGCCAGCCATATCAATGCCGCCAACCATGCGCGTAAGGCCCGGAAGGAGCGGGGTGCAAAAATCGTCAGTGTCGACCCATACCGGGGACACACAGCCCGCATGGCCGATTTGCATCTCCCGCTTAAACCCGGAACCGATGGAGCGCTGGCCTGTGCGGTGATGCATGTGCTGTTGAAGGAAGGTCTTGCGGATCGAGAGTTCCTTGCCACCCATACGGATTTTTCCGAAGAGGTTGAGAGACACCTGGAAAGCCGTGATCCGGCCTGGGCGTCGGCGATTACTGGGTTGAGCGAAGAGGAAATCATTTCGTTCGCCCGTCTCTATGGACAGACGCCCAATACCTTCCTGCGTCTCGGTTATGGTATGTCGCGTAACAGAAATGGTGCGACCAATACCCATGCAGTCTCCTGTCTTCCTGCCGTGGCAGGTTCATGGAAACACAAAGGCGGTGGGGCCCTACATAGCAATGGCGGGCTTTATGCGGTCGATAAAACGCTGATTGAGGGAACGGATGTCGCTAAGCAGGATGTTCGGATACTCGATATGTCGCAAATCGGTCCTGTCCTGACCGGTGACGCTATGGCTCTCAAGGGCGGCCCGCCGGTTAAGGCGATGATTATTCAGAACTGTAATCCGGTTACCGTTGCGCCGGACTCAGGCAAGGTGCGTGAAGGGTTCCTGCGTGACGATCTTTTTGTCTGCGTCCATGAGCAGTTCATGACTGAAACGGCGGCTATGGCCGATATCGTTTTGCCCGCTACAATGTTCCTAGAGCATGACGATATTTACCAGGGCGGAGGCCATGTTTACCTGCAGGTTGCCCGTTCAGTCATCGGAGCACCGGGAGAATGCCGAAGCAATCATGAGGTCATCTGCGATCTGGCGCTGCGTTTAGGGGGCGAGCACCCAGGATTCAGCATGACTGCTTGGGAGATGATCGACTCCTCGCTGAAAGCAGCTGGCCTGCCGGGAGCGGATGAGCTCTATGCAGCCCGTTGGCTCGACTGCTCCAAGCCTTTCGAGGAGCAGCAGCATCTTAAAGGATTTGCTCACCCTGACGGCAGGTTCCGTTTTATGCCTGATTGGGCCGCTTTGGGGCCGGATGGCGATAAACTACCCAGGTTTCCCGATCATGCCGGCCTGGAAGATGTCGCCACTGATGAACGGCCTTTCCGCTTGGTGACGGCGCCTGCGAGAAATTTTCTCAATACGACATTCACCGAAGTCGATACGTCACGGAAGCAGGAGAAAACGCCTGTCGTTTTTCTCCACCCCGATGACTGCAAGGAGCTTGGTGTTGAAAAAGGCGGCTTGGTTCGGCTGGGCAATGCTCAGGGCGATGTGTTGCTGCCGGTCGAACCCTTTGACGGCCTTCAGCGCGGGGTTGCCGTGGTTGAAAGCATCTGGCCCAACAAGGCCTTCATAGAAGGCAAGGGGATCAATACGCTGACTTCGGCTGAGGCCGGTGCGCCTGATGGCGGCGCCGTGTTCCACGATACGGCGGTTTGGATCAAGCTGGATGGGGCTATTGCATGACCATAAGGAACGGCTGCCAGATTGTCGTTTTCGGCAATGAGAAAGGGGGGAGCGGTAAGTCCACCACCGCCATGCATGTGGCGGTTGCTCTGATGAAGGAAGGTGTGCGGGTCGGCACCGTCGATTTGGATGCCCGTCAGGGAACTCTTACCCGATTTATAGAGAACCGTTGTCGCTATGTGGAAGAGACCGGAATTCATCTTACCCTGCCGCATCATCGCTTTGTTGAGGCCAGTAAGGAAAAGTATGCGGATGAGGCCATGGTCGATGATGAAAGACGTCTGTTCGGTGTTTTGAGCGAACTTTCCGATATGTGCGACGTGATCGTTATCGACAGTCCGGGAAGTGCTTCCCACCTTTCTCATGTGGGCCATTCCTACGCTCAAACGCTGGTGACGCCGATGAATGACAGTTTCATCGATCTCGATGTTCTGGCGCGGGTCAGTTCCGATCATAAGAAGGTTGAACATTTTAGCCATTATGCCTCTATGGTTTTTGAGGAACGGAAGAAGAAAGCGGCGCGCAACGGCGAACAGGTCGACTGGATCGTCCTTAAGAACCGGCTGAGTTTTCATAAAAACGTGCGCAATCGACGCGAGGTCGACGGTATTCTGGCGCAGCTTTCCCGGTTGATTGGCTTTCGGGTCGTTTCGGGGATCGGAGAGCGGGTGATTTATCGAGAGCTGTTCCCAAAGGGATTGACCGCGCTTGATCTGGAGGCCGGAGACCATGAGAAGATGAGCCTCTCACACGTCGCAGCGGCGCGTGAGGTGCGCAATCTGGTCAAGGCTATCGGCATAGGTAAGGCGACGACGGCTCATTGATCTTTTTAAACTTCGCGTTAAATCAATAAGCGAAATAACGTGGAAGGGCCATGGGCGGAAAACTCACAAAAGGCAAAGCCAAACAGTCGGAAGTCGATGCGTTCTTGCAGAAAGTCGCGGGAACTCCTGTGATTAAAACGCCCGGTAAGCGTGGACGTTTGCTTTTCGCTATGGATGCGACCGCCAGCCGGAGACCGACCTGGGACACGGCGTGCCAAATTCAGGGCGAAATGTTCGAGGCAACGAAATCCTTGGGCGGTCTCGAGGTTCAGCTCGCCTATTACCGGGGTTATGGAGAATTTCACGCGGAACCCTGGACCGCCGACACCGGGCCTCTATTGTCCCAAATGACAGGAGTCTCTTGTCTGGCGGGGGAAACTCAGATTGGCAAAGTATTGCGCCATGCCGTCAGTGAAACGCGGCGTCAAAGAGTCAATGCGGTCGTGTTTATCGGAGATTGCTGCGAGGAAGATGTCGACCGCCTTGGTAAACTGGCGGGTGAGTTGGGCTTGTTGGGTGTGCCTGTATTTCTGTTTCACGAGGGGGCCGATCCAGTCGCCGCTTTCGTTTTTCGACAAATCGCCAAACTTTCCGGCGGCGCCTGCTGCGCCTTTGATCGAGCCTCGGCGCAAATCTTGAAGGATTTGTTGAGTGCCGTTGCGGTCTATGCGGCGGGTGGCGCTCCTGCCCTTGAAAACTACGCCAAAACAAAAGGTGGCGAGGTCTTGCGGATAACCAAGCAGGTGTTGAGATGAGCTACCTGATCTTCGGTATCGCCCTTGCTGTCGGATTGGCGTTGTTTCTGCGCTGGTACACAGTTGCTAACACCAAAGAGCTGATGATGGTGCTTAAGTGGTTGGTGCTGGTTCTTTTGGTTCTGGCCATCGTTTTTCTTGCCGTGACGGGCAGGTTGGGTTGGGCTTTGGCCGCTCTGCCGGTGCTTTTTTTGTGGATTGGCAGACTTCGCAGCGCCTTTGGCGCCTATCGGCTGTTTAAGAATTTCGGTCGTGCGGCAACGGGACCGGCCCCCGGTCAAACTTCGACGATTGAGACCCACTATTTCCGCATGACCCTCGACCATGACAGCGGAGAGATGGATGGCGAAGTGATCGATGGCCCGTTCAGCGGCCGGATTCTCTCGGAAATAGAACTGCACGATCTGTTGAACTTGCTCTGTGAGGTGCAGAATGATGGACATTCCGTCCAGGTGCTCGAAGCCTACCTCGACAGGGTCTATGGGGTGGCTTGGCGGGTTGATGCGGAGACCGAGGAACGGACGGCAAGAGAGAAGGGCGGCTTTCCGGGAGGGGCTATGTCACGCGCGGAAGCCCTTGAAATTCTTGGGTTGGGCGAACAGGCTACCGATGTGGAGATTAAGGCGACCTATCATCAACTAATCGCTAAGCTCCATCCTGATCATGGCGGCTCCACCTATCTGGCGGCCAAAATCAACCAGGCAAAAGACGTCCTGTTGGGCCCGTAACCGTAACTTTCCTTGCGGCTTTGGGCGGCATGTGGCACAAAGCGCGCGGTACGAAGCCAGCGGCCCGATTCGAGACGTTTAGAGCCTCTTCTGAGGGCCCGATTGAGGGGGACTCAATGAGCAAGCCCGTCCGTAAAGCGATCTTTCCCGTAGCCGGGTTAGGAACCCGCTTTTTGCCTGCGACAAAGGCTATTCCGAAAGAGATGTTGCCGGTGGTTGATCGGCCGCTGATTCAGTATGCGGTCGATGAAGCGAAAGAGGCGGGGATTGATGAGTTCATCTTCGTTACCGGCCGGGGAAAAACGGCGCTTGAAGACCACTTCGATCATTCGGTGGAGCTCGAAGGAATTCTTTCTGAGCGCGGCAAAACAGAAGCCTTGAAAAAGGTTCACGACTGTATGGTCGGCCCGGGCAATTTGGCTTACGTTCGTCAGCAGGTCCCTCTGGGGCTGGGGCATGCCGTTTGGTGTGCGCGGAATTTTATTCAGGATGAGCCTTTTGTCGTGGTTCTGCCCGACGATCTGATCCTAGCGCGCCCAGGGTGTCTGAAGCAGATGGTCGAAGCTTATGACGAATTGGGCGGTAATATCGTTGCCGTAGAAGACGTTCCCAAGGAAGACACCAACAAATACGGCATTCTCGACGTCGTCGAAGATAACGGAAAGTACGTCAGGGCTCAGGGACTCGTTGAAAAGCCTGATCCCAAGGATGCGCCGTCAACCTTGTCGATTATTGGCCGCTATATTCTTCAGCCGGAAGTTTTCGCCGAATTGGAGCGTCATGAGAAAGGGGCTGGCAATGAAATCCAGCTTACTGACGCCATGGCGCGCACCATTGGCCGCGTCCCTTTCCATGGTTTGCGATTTGAAGGTCGGCGTTTCGACTGCGGCTCACGTTTCGGGTTCATCGAAGCGCAATTGGGCTTCGCTCTAGCCGATGAAGAAATGAAAGACCAGGTCATCGACATGGTCAAACAGATGATTTAATGCCGTTTTGGCGGCCTATTGATAAGCGGAGTAGGAAGTAGTCCATGCGTGTTGCAATGATCGGTACCGGTTACGTCGGCCTGGTAAGCGGAACGTGCTTTTCCGAGTTTGGCGTCGATGTGGTTTGTGTCGATGTGAATGAAGAAAAGATCAAGAACCTCGAAGAAGGCATTATGCCCATCTATGAGCCGGGGCTCGACGATTTGGTCAAAAGCAACGTGGATGCCGGGCGACTGACTTTTTCCACCGATCTGGCCGCCTCCGTCAAAGGGGTCGATGCCGTATTTATCGCAGTGGGAACGCCGACGACGAAGGGCGGCGGCCATGCGGATTTGAGTTACGTTTATGGTGCGGCCAAAGAAATCGCCGAGGCCATGGATGGCTATACGGTCGTTGTCACTAAATCGACGGTTCCCGTTGGTACTGGCGATGAAGTCGAGCGGATCATCCGGGAAACCCGGCCCGATGCGGATTTCGACGTGGTCTCCAACCCGGAATTCCTTCGTGAAGGGGCTGCAATCAACGATTTCATGCGGCCTGATCGGGTGGTCATCGGGACCAATAGCGAAAAAGCGCAGGACGTTATGCGTCGTCTCTATCGTCCGCTCTATTTGATCGAAACGCCGATTTTGTTTACTGCCCGCCGGACCTCCGAGCTGATCAAGTATGCCGGTAATACTTTCCTGGCGACCAAAATCACCTTTATCAATGAAATGGCGGACCTTTGCGAAAAGGTTGGCGCCGACGTGCATGATGTCGCCAAGGGCATTGGGCTCGATGGTCGGATCGGTCGTAAATTCCTTCACCCGGGTCCGGGGTATGGGGGATCCTGTTTTCCCAAAGATACCCTGGCGCTGGTCCATACGGCGCAGGATTACGGCAGCCCCTTGCGGATCGTTGAGACCGTGGTTGATGTGAACGACAAGCGTAAGAAGGCCATGGCCCAGAGGATCATCGACGCCTGTGGTGGAACGGCAAAGGGCAAAACCATCGCCGTGCTTGGTTTGGCTTTCAAACCCAATACGGACGATATGCGCGAAGCGCCGAGCCTGGATATTATTCCGGCCTTGGTTGAAGCAGGCGCAACGGTACGGGTTTTCGACCCGGAAGCTATGGGTGAGGCCAAGGAAATGCTGAGCGGTGTTGAGTGGTGTGACAATGCCTACGACACCATGCCGGATGCCGATTGTCTGGCCATCATCACGGAGTGGAACGAGTTCCGGAACCTGGGGGTTCGTAAGATGCTCGATCTGCTGAAAAAGCCGGTTATGGTCGATTTGCGCAATATCTATAATCCGGACGACATGATTGAAGCCGGGTTTGAATACAGCAGCATCGGGCGGCCTTGTCTGGGCAAGACAAATTAACGAAAACGGAGACGGGACCATGAGCGGTGGCCACAGCTTTAATCCAACAATCCTGCGTGAGTATGATATCCGTGGGATTGTTGGGGAGACCCTGAACAAAGAAGATGTTTATGCCGCCGCTCGGGCTTTTGGCACCGTGATTGTCCGTCAGGGCGGGACCTCGGTTGCCATAGGGTATGATGGCCGTCTGACGTCGCCCGACCTGGAAGCCGCCGCTGTCGATGGGCTTGGGGCTTGCGGGCTCAAGGTCTACCGGGTGGGATGTGGGCCGACCCCCATGCTCTATCTTTCGACCTATATGCTCGAAACCGATGGCGGCATGATGATTACCGGCTCCCACAATCCTCCGACTCACAACGGCATCAAGATGATGCTTGGCGGAAAGTCATTCTATGGGTCGGCCATTCAGGAACTGGGCGAGATCGCCAAAAATGCCGACTACGCTGAAGGGGGAGGGCAGATCATTGATCGGCCCATGCTCGAAGACTATGTGGCCCGTGTTCTTAAAGATTTTCGAAGAGGACATGACCTGAAGGTCGCCTGGGATGCGGGGAATGGCTCGGCTGGTGAAGCAATGGTCAAAGTGACCGAAAAACTGCCGGGGACCCATATCCTGCTTTTTGAACAAATCGATGGGACTTTCCCCAATCACCACCCTGACCCGACCGTTGAAAAGAACCTTGCCGACCTTAAAGAGGTGGTGCTGCGTGAGGGGTGCGACCTTGGGGTGGCCTTCGATGGCGACGGCGACCGGATTGGCGTTATTGACGGTAAAGGCCGGGTGCTATGGGGTGATCAGTTGATGGCCATCTGGGCGGGAGAGGTAATCGATGCCCAGCCAGGCGCTACGATCATTGGCGACGTCAAGATGAGCCAGGTGTTTTTCGATCACGTGGCGGCCATGGGTGGCAAGCCGCATATGGAAAAGACCGGGCACTCGATCATCAAGTCGAAAATGGCCGAGATGAAATCTCCACTGGCTGGAGAAATGAGCGGCCATATTTTCTTTGCCGATAAGTATCACGGCTTTGACGATGCGCTTTATGCCGCTATTCGGCTTTTGTCGATCATTGCAAACGGTGATAAGTCGTTGGCTGAAATTCGCGATGCTTTGCCGCAGACGGTGGCGACGCCGGAATTGCGGATTGATTGCCCCGATGAGCGTAAATTTGACGTCATCGATGAGGTTAAGGCCCGTCTGGCGTCGATTTCGGGCATCGAGGTTAACGACGTGGACGGTGTTCGGGTATTGACCGAAGATGGCTGGTGGTTGCTTCGCGCGTCCAATACGCAGGCGGTGCTGGTTGCTCGCTGTGAGGCTAAGGACGAAGCCGGGCTGAAACGTCTAAAGGCAGCCGTCGCCGAGCAAATGACGGCAAGCGGTGTCGACCCTTCGGGGATTGAGGGGTAATGCTCTAGCGCTGGGCTACTTCGAGAGGGCCGCGCAATTTGACCACCATGCACTGCATGTCGCGGCTTTTCAGGGATTTGCAGGCGCGGTAGGCTTCTTTTTTCGTCAGATCGACGATGCGGGCCCGATAGACGGTCCGGCGCTTGTTGCGCAAAGGAGAAACGACGGTTTCTCCGCCTTTAACCACATCAACCACGCGGTCTAAAGCCGTTTCGGCCCATTTCGCCGCCCGTCCTTTGTTGTGATAGGCGCCGACCTGTATGGCCCACTGATTGCCGTTTGATACATATTCAGCCGTTTTAACGGGCGAAGATTTCTCATCAGATTGTTGAACGATCTGAGGTTCGCCGGGAATTTTCTTAAACGAACGTGTCAGTAGGGTTCGCATATGGGCGTCGCGCCGTTTAGCGGTCTTGCCGCCGAAGACAACGCCGACCAAACGATGCCCCTTGCGCTCCACGGCCGTTACCAGATTGAACCCGGAAGCTCGCGTATACCCGGTTTTGATCCCGTCCACGCCTTTATAGTTCTTGAGCAACTTGTTGTGGTTGCTGTAGGTCGAACCCTTCCAGTGAAAACTGCGGGTGGCGAAATACTCATACTTTCCGGGGAAGTCGTTCATCAAGCGGATGCCCAGGGTGGCCATATCTCTCGCCGTGCTCAACTGTCCGCGGTGGGGGAGGCCCGAGGCGTTGCGGAAAGTGGTCCTTTTCATGCCAATTTTGCGCGCCTTGGCGGTCATCATCTGGGCGAATTTGCGCTCCGTCTCGCCAAGAGTTTCGGCAACGACCGTCGCGACGTCGTTGGCTGATTTCGTCACGAGCGCCAAAATAGCATCTTCGACCTTAATCGTCTGGCCGCGCCGCAATCCAAGTTTGGAGGGGGGGCGCTGAGATGCCCGGCTGGAAACAACCATTTCGTCATCCAGTTGGATCGTCCCTTTTTCCAAGGCTTCGAAGACCATGTAAAGGGTCATCATTTTGGTCAGAGAGGCTGGGTAGTTGCGGGTGTCGGCATTGACTGAATGAAGGATTTTATTTGTTGTCGTGTCGATCACGAACGAGGCGTATTTCGCATGGCTATGAGATGCCAGGGTCACGGCGAAAAGGAAGACAATAAAGCCAAGCAGGACGATGCGCATCGGATGTTGTCTGCCGACCATCCTTGCGCTGCCCAGAAAAGTGCCGGGTGAAATTGCCCCCGTTAGACCCACGTTCTTACTCATCCCTTCGAATATCCCTCAGGTATTTTCCATGAGTACGATCAAATGGCAACCGCAATCTGACGTTTGCTTTCGCCATCTCCCCAATCCTGTTAACAATGCCCCATGGGGATTGAAGAACGGTTAACCCGATTCGCAAGGAGACAAAATTGTTTGGAAAGCTGTCTATTAAGCCGTTGAGCGTCCTGTTTGTTGTGCTGTGTGTCGGAATTACCGGGTGCGCTTATCAGCCGGGTGAAACAATCGGCCAAAACCCTGTGGCGCGGAAATTCACATGGTTCAGCTATCTTGATGGCAGCGATATTCGGGCGAACTGTACAGTTGGAGCCCCCCTTGCGATGCGGGCCGTCTACAATGGCGTTTATGATGAACAGATCCGAACCTATGAGTTTAAGTCGAGACCGGGAGAGCCTGGGGCGTTCGATCTTTCTGTCCGGGTGATCGGTGAGGCGGATCTTTCTGAGATCAAGGTTGGGCGTTTTTCCCAATTGCTAGACCCCTGGCGTGGAGCCGGGGCAAAAACCATTTTAAGACCTAAGGATGTTGAGCTTTTTGTCAACGCGCTGCGGTCGGATGGCGCGTTGCTGCCCGCCCCAGAGGGCATGGAGCTGCACTCCGATGAGTTTTACTGGATCGTTTCCGGTTGTGTTGAGGGGAAATGGGTTTTTCACGCCTTCAAGTGGCCCGATGCTTCGTTTGAATCGGCTCAGTTTCCGGTTTTGTTGACCGGGTGGGATATGACTGGAGTTGCGATAAACCCGCCGCGTAAGGTGTTGGATGTGGACAGTCCTTTGCGGCGTCCCGAAGAAACCCGTGCGGATTTTCAGGTCCGCATCGGTAAAGAGGGGCTTTGGGGAATTATGCGGTAGTCATGCGCTCATGGTGCGAGTGCAAAATATTCTGATAAAACAGGCTACTGCACATTCTTTGAAAATTAACGTCACCTTGGCTACCTACTGTTAGTTTGTTGAAAATAAACTGACTTGTGTGGTGCGCGCTTGTTTCCTGTCAGGCATTTCCCGTATTACTATTTTGTTGCACTGCACAAAAAATATTGACTGGTGTCAGTGCTTCCCCTATATTTCCGCAAGATCAAATGGTGGTCGGTCCAGGATTACACCGCTGTTTTCCCCTGCTTCGGGCGCTGGTCCCGATTGAGTTAATTGGAGATGATATCGATGGCTGTTGCAAGCGATAAACCGGCAACCCCTAAAGCCGTTGCCAAGCCCGCCATGCAGTTGGCGACCCCGGTGAAGGCGTCGTCCCCCGCTAAAACGGAAGCCTCGGAAGTAGCGTCCAAAGAAGCTGCGCCGAAAACCGAAGCCAAGCCTGAAGTCAAGAAAGCCGCCGCTAAGCCGGTGTCGAAAAAGGCTGCTCCGAAGAAAACGGCAGCCAAGCCTATTCCGAAGAAGTCGGTTGCTAACAAAGCGGCGCCCAAGAAGGTCGCGCCAAAGCCTGCGGTCAACGTTGCCGTGCAGGATGAAATTAAGGAAGGCGTCGAAGATGTGACGGCCTTCATGAACGAACAGATTAATCTTTTCAGCAAAATGGGTTTTGACATGTTCAAGAGCTATGAAGAAGTGGTTGCTTTCAACAAAGACAACCTGGATGCCGTTGTGAAGTCCTCGACCATTATGGCCGAAGGCCTGCAGAGCGTGAGCAAAGACGTGATGGCCCTCACGCAGACTTCCGTTCAGGAAAACGTTTCCGCCGCCAAGGCATTGTTTGAATGCAAGGATGCCAAGGCGATGGTCGAGCTTCAGAGCAAGTTCGCCAAGGATAGCTATGACAAATTCATCGCCGAAGCCGGAAAAATTTCCGACGCTTCGACCAAGCTTGCCGAAGACGCCTGGGCGCCGCTGAACAGCCGCGTTAATGTCGCCATGGAAGCGATCAAAAGCCAGAGCGCCTAAGCTACTTTGTTAGGCTGATATATTTCCGCAAAATTGCGGACAGGGCGGGGCTCTCGTTTCGAGGGCCCCGTTTTTTTATCTAAAATCTGTCTTTGGCAGTTGTACGTCACCCGGCTCAGCCTATCTTTTAGAAAGAAGTCTGCTTTATTGATGAATTTTTTCGTCAAAAAGGAGGCTTTAACCGGACGGTCATCCTAAATTATTATTGTGATGAAAGTGTCCGGTTTTAAGCAACGAGATGTCCAGTAGAAGACCATGAGCGACCACAGAAGAGATGATGAAGACGGTGGGCCCAATACCGGCTTGGCCGTTAAGACCCGCCCCAAGACGAAGAAGCCGTCTCTTTATAAGGTCTTGATGTTGAACGATGATTACACCCCCATGGAATTCGTCGTCGATATTCTGGAAGGGGTTTTCGGCAAAGGGCATCAAGAAGCGACGGAGATCATGCTCCACGTTCACTATAAAGGGGTCGGCATTTGTGGGGTTTACACCTACGAAATCGCCGAAACCAAGGTGAATCAGGTCATGGATCTGGCGCGTAAGAACCAGCATCCTCTTCAATGTACTATTGAAAAGGAATGAGCGGGTTTGAACATAAAGGAGAACCGTCGGGATGATATCGCGCGACCTTGAGCAAACTCTCCACAAGGCCCTGGAACTGGCGACTTCGCGGAGCCATGAATACGCCACGCTTGAACATCTTTTGCTGGCGTTGACCGAGGACGCCGATGCGCTTGCCGTACTCAAGGCCTGCGACGTTGATGTTGAGCAGCTCAAAGCCGAATTAACCCAGTTCGTCGATGACGATCTGGACGTGATGGTGACCCATAAGGAAGTCGACCCTAAGCCGACCGCCGGATTTCAGCGGGTTATCCAGCGCGCCGCCATTCATGTTCAATCGTCGGGCCGTGAGTCCGTTACCGGCGCCAATGTTCTGGTCGCCATGTTTGCCGAGCGCGAATCCCATGCGGTCTATCTCTTGCAGCTTCAGGACATGACACGCCTCGATGCGGTTAATTACATTTCCCATGGCATTGCTAAGGCTCCAGGCATGGAAGATGCACATGCGCCCCATGGCGCTGATCCGGGCATGGAGGCCGAAGAGGTTGTTAAGCAGGGCGAAAAGGCGATTGACGCCTATTGCGTCAACCTCAACAAAAAGGCCATGGACGGCAAAATCGACCCGCTGATCGGTCGCGATAAGGAAGTGGACCGGACTATCCAGGTTCTTTGCCGCCGAAACAAAAACAATCCCTTGCTGGTTGGCGATCCCGGTGTCGGTAAAACGGCTATTGCCGAAGGGCTGGCTCGCAAGATCGTTGAAGGCGATGTGCCGGAAGTTTTGGAAGATGCCGTCATTTTCGCTCTCGATATGGGCGTGCTTCTGGCCGGCACCCGTTATCGCGGAGATTTTGAGGAGCGGCTCAAGGGCGTGATCAAAGAGATGGAAGAGGATGAAAACGCCATCCTTTTCATCGACGAAATCCATACGGTCATTGGTGCGGGCGCGACAAGCGGTGGCTCCATGGACGCTTCCAACCTATTGAAGCCTTCCTTGCAATCGGGCGGACTGCGTTGCATTGGCTCAACCACCTACAAGGAATACCGCAATCATTTCGAGAAAGACCGGGCGCTGGTTCGGCGTTTTCAGAAGATCGATATTCATGAGCCTTCGGTGCCAGATGCGATCAAGATTTTGCAAGGCCTGAAGCCTTATTTCGAAGAGCATCATAAGGTTCGCTACACGGGCGACGCCATCAAGGCGGCAGTGGAGCTCTCCGAACGTTACATTAGTGACCGTAAGCTGCCCGATAAGGCGATTGATGTTATCGACGAAGTCGGGGCTTCGCGGATGCTGGTGGCGGCTTCCAAGCGTCGTAAGACGGCGACGGTCAAGGATGTGGAAAACGTTATTTCGATGATGGCGCGCATCCCGCCCAAGTCTGTCTCCAACGATGATAAAAAGGCGCTTCAAATGCTGGAGCGCGACCTCAAGACCATGGTTTTCGGCCAGGATACGGCCATTGACGCGTTGTCGAGCGCCATCAAGATGTCGCGGGCCGGTCTGCGCGAACCTGAAAAGCCTATCGGCAGCTATCTATTCTCCGGCCCGACCGGGGTGGGCAAGACCGAAGTGGCCCGCCAGTTGGCGCTGACCTTGGGCGTCGAGCTGGTGCGTTTCGATATGTCGGAATATATGGAGCGCCACAGCGTGTCGCGTCTGATCGGCGCGCCGCCGGGGTATGTCGGCTTCGACCAGGGCGGTTTGCTGACCGACGCTATCGACAAACAGCCCCATGCGGTGTTGTTGCTTGATGAGATCGAGAAAGCGCACCCCGACCTGTTCAATGTGCTTCTGCAGGTGATGGACCATGGTAAGCTGACCGATCACAACGGGAAGAGCGTCGATTTCCGCAACGTTATCCTGATCATGACCACCAATGCAGGGGCTGCGGATCTCGCCAAGCCGCCTATGGGCTTTGAGCGGGGCGAGCGTGTGGGCGATGACATGGAAGCCATCGAGAAGATGTTTACGCCCGAGTTCAGGAATCGTCTGGATGCGATCATTCCCTTCTCCAGCCTTGCGCCGGATGTGGTCTCCCGCGTGGTCGATAAGTTCGTTATCCAACTGGAGGCGCAACTGGCCGACCGCGACGTGACCATTGAGCTTTCCGATCCGGCTCGTCAGTGGTTGGCTGAAAAGGGCTATGATAAGCTCTTTGGCGCGCGCCCGCTTAGCCGGTTGATTCAGGAAAAAGTCAAGAAACCCCTGGCCGAAGAGCTGCTGTTCGGTAAGCTTGCCAAGGGTGGCCTCGTTCGCGTTGTCGTGAAGAAAAAGAAACTGGCCTTCGAATATCCCGAAGAGCAACCGAAACGCCTTTCCGGCAGTAAACGCGGTTCGGTGCCGGAACTGATGAAGCCTTAAAAGCGTCCGGCGTCTCTTTCGAATATTGCATTTTATAGGTTGTTATAAGGCCCTTTCTCCCCACATTATCTAAGGGGAAAAAGGACTTATCACGACTTACCTAAAGTGGTGAAAAAGTGCCTACCCTTGGGGTATGCCGTTTTCAAATCGGCCCCTCATTCGCAAACCAAAACGTCATATGACCAGGGAGGTCGATAAATGAAGTTTATGCGTGTTTTGACGGGCGCCGCTGTCGCTGTTGCCGTTGCTTCTTCTGCTATGACATCAGTTCAGGCTGCCGATGACCGAAATTATCTTCTGGCGACAGCCAGCACGGGCGGCACCTATTATCCGGTTGGCGTAGCGCTGTCTACGCTGGTAAAGGTGAAACTCCAGCCTAAACAAAAGATTGGTATGTCGGCCATCAATTCGGCTGGTTCTGGTGAAAACGTTAAGCTACTGCGTGAAAACGAAGCCCAGTTCGCTATTCTCCAGGGGCTCTACGGCTACTATGCTTGGAACGGCAAAGGACCGGTTGCGCAGGATGGACCGCAGACCAAACTGCGCGCCGTCTCCATGCTTTGGCAGAATGTCGAACAGTTCACCATTCTCGCCAAGCACGCCAAAACCGGCACAATCGCCGATATGGCGGGGCTGAAAGGCGAAAGCATGGCCTTGGGCAAAAAGAACTCGGGCACGATCGGTTCCAACACCAAGCTTCTTGGCAATTTGGGCGTTGATGCGGAAAAAGATTATTCGCTGGTTCATGTCGGTTATGGCCCAAGTGCAGATGCCCTGCAAAACGGTCAGGTCGTGGGCATGAGCACCCCCGCAGGAGTGCCGACCGGAGCGGTGACCAAGGCCAAGGCGGCTATGGGAGAGGATATTAAAATTCTGAGCTTCACGCCTGAACAGGCCAAGCAGGCTGATGGCGGCCTCAACCTCTGGACGCCCTATCTCATTAAGGCCGGGACCTATCCCAACCAGACGTCAGACGTTAACACCATTGCTCAGCCCAACTTCTTGGCGGTTCGGGCCGATGTGGACGAGGATGCGGTATATCAAATCACCAAGACGATTTACGAAAATCTGCCGTTCCTGCGTGCTATCCACAAAGCGACAAACGCTATGGCGCTGGATAAAGCCATAGCGGGCCTCCCCATGCCTCTCCATCCGGGAGCGGCCAAATATTACAAGGAAGCGGGGATTGGAATTCCCGAACACTTGATGGCCAAATAAGCTGGTTTGATGGATTGAGCCCTGCATCCAATATGAACGGATGCAGGGTTCCGTCCGGCGTTTGCCGATAGCCAGGGAGGGGCCAGATGGCCGAGGCCACAAAAGCGGAAGAAACAAAGGAGCTGGGTGAAATGGAAGCTCCGATTCGTAATGATGAGGGCTGGGTCGGGCTCGCCCTACTGATTATCGGCGTCGCAGTCTCTCTTCTCCATCTCTACTTCAATCTATTCGGCGTTTTATCCGGGCTTTGGCGAAATGCTCTGCATTTTGCCGGTTTTGCGCTGATGTGCGGCTTGGTCTATCCGTCCATTAAAACGAAATCGGCTAAGGCCGGACGGTTTGTTTTGGCGTTTGATGTTGCCCTGGGGCTCCTTGCGGCCTTTTCAGCCGTTTACATGATCGCCATGGAAGACGCAATTTATGACCGGGGGGTGCGCCTTTCCGAAGCTGAATGGATTTTTGGAACCCTTCTCATCCTGATGGCGATTGAGTTTACCCGGCGTACTACCGGTTGGATCATTCCCGTTTTGATCGTTTTGTCGCTGACCTATGTCGGGTGGTGGGGGGCGTTGATAGATGGCGTTTTCCGTTTTGGCGGGCTTTCGGCGGAAACCATTCTGTTTCGCAGTGTTTACGGTGATGATGGTCTTTTCGGCAACATTGCCCGCATCTCTTCCAGTTTTGTTTTCATGTTTATTCTGTTCGGAGCCTTTTTGCTCCGCTCGGGGGCTGGCGACTTCATTATCGATTTGGCGCGGGCCCTGGCGGGGCGCATGGTTGGAGGAGCCGGGCTTGTCGCCGTTTTCGCCTCGGGGCTGACCGGCACCATTTCAGGCTCGGCTGTCGCCAATACGGCATCGACTGGGGTGATTACCATCCCATTGATGAAAAGAGCCGGTTTCGCCCCACGATTTGCCGCAGGCGTTGAGGCGGCGGCTTCGACGGGAGGGCAGTTGATGCCGCCAATCATGGGAGCGGGCGCTTTCGTTATGGCGAGCATCACTCAAATTTCTTACACCACCATCATCGCCGTCAGTGTGCTTCCTGCCATTCTTTACTTTGCTACGGTGGCTTTTTTCGTCCGGGTTGAGGCGCGCAAGCATCATATCCATGTGGTCGATGCGGAGGCTCCGACCGCCAAAGAGGTATTTAAGAAGGGCGGGTTGCCGTTTCTTTTGCCGGTTGCCGTGTTGATCGGTCTTCTCATTCAAGGCTTTACGCCGACCTATGCGGCTGGCGGGTCAATTCTCGCGGTGATCGTTTCAACATGGTTTACGCCCAATAAGATGGGGCCGAGAGCGATTATGGAAGCTTTGGCGTTGGGCGCGCGCAATATGGTGATGACGGCCATCTTGCTCTGCTCTGTCGGGTTGGTCGTCAATGTGATAGCCACGGCAGGGGTAGGAAATACTTTCTCGCTGATGATCACCCAGTGGGCGGGAGATAGTTTGCTGATTGCGATCACATTGATCGCTTTGGCCTCCCTGGTTCTCGGTATGGGGCTGCCGGTGACTGCGGCTTACATTGTACTCGGTACCCTGTCGGCCCCGGCGCTTTACAATTTAATCGTCGATGCCCAGGTGATGGAAGCACTGGCCGCCGGGATTGTCAGCCAAGAGGCCAAAGCGGTCTTCATGTTGGCCGCGCCAGATCGAATGGCGGAAATTGGTCTTCCTATGACGTTAGAAGCCGCACAGGCGCTCTATGCCGCTGTGCCGCCCGACCTGGCGGGTACGCTTCGTGAAATGCTTATCAGCCCTGACGTCTTAAGTTACGCCTTGCTGTCCGCGCATCTGATCGTCTTCTGGCTTTCGCAAGACAGCAACGTAACCCCGCCTGTTTGCTTGACGGCTTTTACCGCAGCCGCCATCGCCAAAACGCGACCTATGGCGACTGGGTTTTCCGCCTGGCGGACGGCCAAGGGGCTCTATATTGTGCCGCTGCTTTTCGCTTATACGCCTTTGATCGGTGGCGGGTGGATTGAGGTCTTAGGGATTTTCTGTTTTGCCTTACTCGGTCTTTACGCCCTGACGGGGGCTTTGATGGGGCATTTGGAAGCGCCTCTTAGCCCCTTGCTACGGCTGGTTTTCTTAATTGGTGGCGGTGCTTTGCTATGGCCGCTTTCCTGGCCCATCCATGCTGCTCTGGCCATCGTTTTATGCATGTTTCTGACCTATAATTGGAAAGTAGGTCGCGCTACTCCTGTTTGAATGGCGATGTGGTCATAAGGTAGTTGATTTCACTATCCACGGCTTGGCGCTCGTCTGTTAAAAACCGGTCAACGGCGCGTTTGAAATTGGGGTCGTAAATCCAATGAGCGCTGTAAGTGTGGGTTGGCAAGTAGCCGCGTTGGATTTTGTGTTCACCCTGGGCTCCTGCTTCAACGCGCTTCAGGCCGTTTTCGATGGCGAAATCGATTGCCCGATAGTAGCAGGCCTCGAAGTGGAGGAATTTGAAATCCTCCGTACAGCCCCAGTAGCGGCCAAAAAGCGTTTCCGCGCCTTTAAAGTTGAGAGCGGCGGCGACGGTCCTTCCGTCTCGTTCGGCGGCCACCATAACCGCCTTGTCGGCCATGGTTTCGCCCACAGCGAAGAAAAAGTCGCGGGTGAGGTAGGGCTCACCCCATTTGCGTGAAGAGGTGTCCATATAAAAACGGAAAAAAGCGTCCCAGTGACGTTCTTCAATGTCATTGCCGGTGAGGGGTTTGAGGGCGATCTCATGGGCCGCGGTTTGGCGACGCTCCTTCTTGATCGCCTTGCGCTTGCGTGAACTAAGGCGAGCAAGGAAATCGTCGAAAGACCGATAGTCGTGGTTTTCCCAGTGATACTGATGCCCGGTGCGCAGGAGAAAGCCCATCCCGCCGAGCGCTTCCCAGTTGTTTTTCTCGAGGAAGTTCAGATGAACCGAAGAAGCGCCGAGTTGCTCGCCTAATTGCACCATAGCGCCCGCCAGGGCTTTTTTTAAAATCTCTGGTTCCTGAGTAGCAGGATTGATGAGCAGGCGTGGACCGGTGGCTGGGGTGAAAGGGGCGGCGCAAAGGAGTTTGGGGTAGTAGCGCCCTCCGGCCCGGTGAAAGGCGTCCGCCCAGGCCCAGTCGAAAACGTATTCGCCGTAGGAATGGCTTTTAACATAGAGCGGTGCGCAGGCGGCCAACCCGCCATTGGGTGCCTCGATGATCAAATGTTGGGGAAGCCATCCCGCGTCCGCTCCAACCGACCCGCTGTCTTCAAGGGCCTTGAGGAAGGCATGGCTGACAAATGGGTTGGCAGGCCCCGCACAGGCATCCCAGGCTTCAGCCTCAATATCTAAAATGGAGGAAACCGTCTTAACGGCTATGGCGTCACGTCCGTCCGGCATGACAACAACATGGGATGTGTCGGCGGTCAGAGCAAGGGGGAGCGCAGATGATTACTGCAATATGCAACTAGGGAGTCTTAACTAAAAATAGTGCATCTATTGAGGGTGGATGGTAAGGTTGAAAAACTGCAAATGACCGCAAAGTCTGGGGAGGCTTCTGCATAAAGAACGCAGCATCCATTCTGGCGTGGGGGTTGAGCCTTACCGCTATTTCAATGTTTGGCGCATGTACCTCGTACAATGCGAACGGGGAGTTAGTGCGGCATCATTTCGGCTACGTGAAAGTGATTATGCCAGCCATCCATACGCCTCTCAAATCAGATGAGGACTGCCGGGAAAAGGGTAACTGCAAGGGAACGGTTCATATCTCTGAAATCGAAACTTATGGGGTTTGGGCTCACTCGGACGGAAGAAGCCAGACAACGACCTCGGGCAATGGGGCGGGCCTCGGCTATCAAAAGGATCGTCGAGAGATGTTTCTCCCGCATGACTGCCGGGTCATTTTCAGGGCGAAGAACCGCCAACAAATGAAAGAGTTTTTGGATATTCTCAAGGAAGAAAGCAGGGAAGGGGAAAGCATATGCGCCGTCAGGGATTAGCAGCTGCATCCATTTTGGTTATTTTCGCCGCACTCACGGGGTGTGTGAAGCATAACGATACATTGCTGTTCGGCACTAAGACCAATGTCGGTGTCGAGATAGGAGCAACGCCGGAAGGCGGCGCTATTCCAGAGTTGATAGTTGGTTATAAACGCCGGGAGGCAGTGCTCATGCCGCTTCTTGTTAATGGAAACGATAGCAAGGGCGCAGCTTGCGCCTCGACCGATAGCTGCAAGTATCAAGGCAAAACTGAAAATAGAGATGGCAAAACGGGGTTTAACGAAACCGACACCTATTCGGTTTTTGCCAGCTTTGGGGCCGAAGTTTCCGCAGGACAAAGCAATAGTGTCGGGTTGGCTCAGTTTTTTGCAACAGGCATTGCTGCTCAACGCCTGGGAGAGAATGCTCAGATCGGCAACGCCCTCGCTGTTCAACCAGCCAATACCGAGGCGTTAAATCAAGCCAAGGCGCGTGCTGATTTGGCCGAGAAGCAGATTGTTACGGCGGAGCAAATGGGTGCAGCGCGGGAAAGCGCAAAAACCACGATTGCTGTGCGGAAGGTCAAGGTAGACTTCATCCTGACCAAAATGATTGATGCGAGCGGAAAACTAAGCGCAGCCAAACGTGACAAGGCGATTGAAGGGGCGGGCCTCGATGATATGCAGAAAGGTCGCCTGGAAAGTTTTTCAACAGTAGACGACCTAAAAGATGCCCTGATGGATGACGAGAAGGAAGCCGTCGATCCGTTGTATGACAGCCTTGTAAAAGCGATCTGACGGGAAGGAAGATAAAATGGCCAAGAAAATTTACGCAAGCCTACATGATAGCCAACAGTCCGCAGCCGATGAGGCCGCTGAACTTGAAGCGCTGGGTTATGACAACATCGTTATCGTCGGCCAGGGGGAACGGGCCAAATTTATAGGCACCAGCACACAAGCATCTATTAGAGAGGCAGATAAATTTGCTGTCTATGCGTCGAAAGGAACGGGTTGGCAGGTCATTAAATAGCCCGAGCATCAAGGTGGTTTTGCGAATTTAGCTCTACTCAATCTCGAAAATACCGTCGATCTCGACTGCCACTCCTAAGGGTAAAGACGGTGCGCCGACGGCGAAACGGGCGTGGCGGCCTTTGTCGCCGAAGACCTCGACCATTAAATCAGATGCGCCGTTGATCACCTGGGGATGACCGTTGAAATCGGCTGTGCAATTGATGAAACCGCCTAGTTTGACCACGCGGCGAACCCGGTCGAGATCGCCATCGCAAGCCGCCTTGGCCTGGGCGATCAGGTTGAGCCCGCAAAGCCGCGCCGCCAGTTGAGCTTCTTCGGCTTCCATGGTGTCGCCGACCCTCCCGACATGCTTCAATTCGCCGTTTTCCATGGTTATCTGGCCTGAGACGTAAGCCATGTTGCCGCTAACCACATAGGGCACGTAATTGGCGGCGGGTGCGGCGGCCTGGGGCAGGTTGATGCCCAGTTCTTTCAAACGGGTTTCGATGGTTCCGGCCATGATAGCTCCCAAAAGTAAAAGGTTATGTTTGCCGTTGGGTAAATACTGGATTGATTGTAGGCTTCGCTCAACAAATCATCCAATAGACAATGGGAAGGAAAGCTATGCGCGCCTGGGAATTGACTGAAAAATTCGGCCTCGAAAACCTTCAGATGATTGAGCGGGAACGCCAGGAAATCAAGCCGGGAGAGGTTTGCGTTAAGGTCGGCGCATCGTCGCTTAATTTCCGCGATCTTGTTGTTATCCATGGAGCTTACGGCGCGCATATCAAAACCCCGCTTATCCCCTTTTCCGATGGGGCTGGCGAGGTGGTCGAGGTTGGGCCCGGCGTGACTCGTTTCAAGCCCGGTGATCGAGTGGCCCCTATGTTTTTCCAAACCTGGGCCGATGGTGAGCCGGATGGTGAGAAGCTGGCTGGGGCTCTTGGCGGCCCGCTTAATGGTGCGCTTACTGAGTATATGTTCGTCAATGAGCAGGGGATCGCTAAAATTCCCGAATCCTATAGCTATGAGGAAGCTTCCTGCTTGCCCTGTGCCGCTTTGACCGCCTGGAGCGCCTTGATCGAACAGGGCAACCTTCGGTCAGGCGAGACGGTTTTGGTTCAGGGAACCGGTGGAGTGTCGCTTTTCGCCCTTCAGATCGCCAAGGCGGCCGGAGCAAAGGTAATCATTACTTCGTCGAGCAATGAAAAATTGGAGCGCGCCAAACAGATGGGCGCGGATGCCACCGTCAATTACAAGGAAAATCCCGATTGGCACAAAGCCATCAAGCCTCTTTGTGAAGGAGAAGGGGTCGACCATGTGATCGAGGTCGGCGGGGCCGACACATTGGAAAAATCCGTGCGCGCGGTGCGTACCGGCGGGACGGTCAGCTTAATCGGCGTTCTTTCCGGGGCCATGGGAGAGTTTCCGCTTCCGCTGGTTTTAGTGCGCAACGTTCGCATTCAGGGGGTGACGGTCGGCTCACGGGCCAGCTTTGAGCGTATGGCGCGGGCCTTCGAACAAAACGCCATTAAGCCGGTAATCGATAAAGTTTTTTCCTTTGAAGAAGCGCCCGATGCATTGGGATACTTGAAGAGCGGCAAACATTTCGGCAAAGTTGTTATCAAGAACGACTAAAAAATGGGAACAGGTGACAGATGGCCAGTGGGACCGATCTCCGCAAACTGCTCATTGCCGCCGAGCAGGAAATTGTGGCCTTGCGCAAAAAGGTTATGGAGTGCGATGAAACCTTAGGAATCGTCGTCGAGTCTCACGGCAAGCAGGAAAAGGAAATCAACGCCCTTCAGGACAGGATCAAGGAGCTGGAGGGGTTGGTCCATGTGTCCGACGAAACCCTTTCCGAAGCGATGATCGTTATGGCCGGGATGCGCGAGGCTATTCATAGTCTGAAAGAGGAATCGGCCAGCACTCTTGTCAGGGTTAAAGAGTCCAAATCCCATATGGAACTCACCGAGACGATCTTCGCCCTATCGGCCAAAGCCGACCTTTCCGAACAAGCCGAAGTATTAGACGAATATTCTAAGCAGATCGCCGCTTTAAGGGCTAAAACCAAGCCTGGGGTTTAGTGGCAGAGATAAATTACATGCCGTTGTGTTGAGCAGTATCTAACTCCAACTAGTCACCTGAATCTAAAGTTCGGCGCATAAATTATCCTCGACACGATGACAGAAGTGTTTGACGAAATCCTGGCTTCCGTCAAAAGATTTTGCCTTCGCGTCGATAAGGCTTTATGTGGCGAACTTTAGATTCAAGCTACTAGCATTTTCGTTTGAAGCCCCTTATCGATAGTTGTTTTTGAATTAAAGGCATTGCCTTAGATTGTGCGCCCGTTATTCTTGTGTCGCCAATGATCTGCTTGGAAAGGCTGTTTTTAGAGGGGGAGAAATGTCCAAATTAAGATTTATTCCAATTGTTGGGTTGTTATTGCTTGGCGCTTGCGCATCACCCGCAGAGATCAAAAATATGGTTGTTGACCAGAGTGCAGTGGTCTCTGCTTCAAAGACAGATTTAAAGGGGGCCATTGTGCTTGAAAAAGTTTCTGGAGGGGAAGATACAAATCCACTCTGGACATCTGAAGTGAGTAACGAAGGATTTCAAGGGGCTTTACAAGGGTCACTGGAAAAAAGTGGTCTTCTTGCGAAAACCAAGGAGGATGCAAAATTCAATCTTTCAGCATCACTTTTCTCTCTGGATCAGCCTCTTTTTGGGCTGGACCTGACAGTTAAGTCCAAGGTCAAATACGCAGTAACTGAACGAACAGACGCAAAAGTTATATTCGATGAGGCTGTTGATTCGTCATATACAGCGACTTTTGGGGACTCACCCATTGCCATCCAGCGTTTGAGGTTTGCAAATGAGGGAGCAATTCGAGAAAATATTAAGCAGTTTATCACGCGCTTGCTATCGAGCTTTTCTGCAAATAAATAGTCTTCTGTTTTTTTATGAACCGCCCTGTCAGACCGGCCTGCAGGGCGGTTTTTATTTGCTTGAGTTTTACATTTTTGGGGAGCTAACCCACTCGTAAACCAGATTGGCCTGGGGGGCGCATTTTGCGCAGCCGTCGCTGCAGGCTTGGTCCAGAGGGAGCTGCCTAATCCGCCCTTTGCGTTCGAGAATCTCGAGCATACCGCGCAGGGCTTCGGGCTCCATTTCGAAACGGTAGGCCATATCCATCAGGGGGGCTTGCTTGTGTTCGGCCAAATAATCGCGCACCTGGGAGAGGATCATGACGTTTCCTCCGCCGCTACATAGGCTCGGACGGTGGCCCTATGTCCCCACCAGCGCAAGAAAATGATCGTTGCGACCATCAGTCCCGCCATGCCGCCCAGCCAGACGGCCGAAACGCTTGGGGTACGGGAGAAAATAGCGGCCTGATAGAAGACGGTAGCCGAAATATAAGCGAGCCCTGTGCTCCAGCCGGTAACAAAAAGGGTCCAGATGCCGTCGCTTTCCCGATAAACCGCCGCCATAGCTGCCGTGCAGGGGGAATAGAGCAAGATAAACAGGAGGTAGGCGAAAGCGCCCGCTGCGCCGTCGAAGCGACTGGCCATAGCGCCGAATGTGCCCGAAGCGACTTCTTGAGTCTCGGCGGCCTGCTCGAGATTGCTGACGTCTCCGATGCCGATGCCGAGCGGGTCGGTCCAGGCTTCCAGGGCTTCGCCTAAGTTGGCTGGAATAGTCTCAACAGCCTCAACTAAACGACCGGTAAGGCTGAAGGGACCTTGCTCTTCTGCGATTGACGGATTGTCAGAAGCGGCGAGGGAGGTATAGAGCGAATCCAGTGTGCCGACGACGGCTTCTTTTGCCAGGACGCCGGTGAAAATACCGACGGCGGCAGGCCAGTTTTCCTCATCGAGCCCCATGGGTGAAAAGACCGGTGCGATAGTCCGACCTACGGCGCTCAACACAGACTTATTGCTGTTTTCGTTGCCGAAACTGCCGTCGGTTCCGATTGCATTTAGTACATTAAGCACCAGAACCATGGGAACGATGATTTTTCCGGCTTCGGTGGCGAAAGTAAAGGTGCGTTCCCAAACCCTCATCAAGACGCCTTTGATTGTTGGCAAATGATAGGGGGGGAGTTCCATGATAAATGGTGTGGCGTCGCCCTTGAGAAGCGTATTCTTCATTATCAGCCCGGTCATGACGGCGACCGCAATGCCGATCAGGTAGAGGCCGAAAACGATGTTTTGTCCGCCGACGGGAAAGAAGGCGGCAGCGAATAGGGCGTAGACCGGAAGGCGCGCCCCGCAGGACATGAAGGGCGTCATAACGATGGTCATCAGTCGGTCGCGGTGGTTTTCAAGCGTACGCGTTGCCATGATCGCCGGGACGTTGCAGCCGAAACCGACGATCAGCGGAACGAACGATTTGCCCGGTAGGCCAATGGCGCGCATAGCCCGGTCCATGACGAAAGCGGCGCGGGCCATATAGCCAGAATCCTCAAGAACCGAGAGAAACAGATAGAGAAAGACGATCACCGGAATGAAGGTCGCCACCACCTGGATGCCTCCGCCAATCCCATCGGCCAGTAGCAAAGTCGCCAGTTCCGGTAGGCCGAAGGATTTCAAAACAGCCCCAAATCCCTCGACGAAAACGGCGCCGAAGGCGATATCGAAAAAGTCGATGAAAGAGCCGCCTACGTTGATGGTGAACATGAACATCAAATACATGACCGCCAGGAAAACCGGGATGCCGAGCACTCGGTTTAAAACGATTTGATCGATTTTGTCCGAGCGGTGGCGTGAAATTTCGGCCGGACGGGCGACCACATCGAGCACAACATCATGGGCGAAGTCGTAACGGCCATCGGCCAGCAGGATATCCACATCGTCGGAGAGGTGATCGCGCAAAGCGACGAGGGTGTCTTCCGGCACCAGTTGTTCGTCTGCAATACGGCGCGCCAGGTCGTCGCCTTCAATCAGTCTTGCGGCAAGCCAGCGTGGATCACTGCCGTCTGCCGCGGCTGTTTCCTCAACAATGGGGGTAAGGGCTGAAATGCCCGCTTCCAGGGTTTCGCAATAACGGAAAGCCGCTGTCGGGATGGGGTGATTTTCAGCCGCTTGATGGATGATGTCTTTGAGCTGATCGACTCCGTGGGCCTTCACGGCGATAGCCGGAATGACCGGGCAGCCTAACCGTTCGGCCATCGCCGGGGCGTCGGTTTTCATGCCCATGGACTCGGCGGTATCGATCATGTTGACCACCACGATCATCGGTTTACGCATTTCGATCAATTGGGTGGTCAGATAGAGATTGCGTTCCAGGTTGGAGGCATCGACGATATTGACGATCAGGTCGGCTTCGTTGTCGTGGACGAAGTCACGGGCGATCTTTTCGTCCAAGGAAACTTCTTCGTTGGTGACATCCAACGAATAGGTGCCGGGAAGATCGATAACCGTAAAGGGAGCGCCGTTATGGCTAAAGGTTCCGACTTTGCGCTCCACCGTCACACCCGGCCAGTTGCCCACTTTCTGCTTAGCGCCGGTCAGGGCGTTGAACAGGGTGGTTTTGCCGGCATTGGGATTGCCGACCACGCCGATGGTGAAATGCTCGTTCATGGAGGAACTTAGCTTCTTTCGATGCGCAGGGCGGAAGCTTCGTCTTTGCGTAGGCTTAATTTAAAACCGCGAAGTTTGATTTCGACCGGATCGCCCATGGGGGCAACGCGGGTAACGCTGAAAGGAGTGCCAGGGGTCAATCCCATGGAGAGAAGTTTGCGGCGATAGCTCCGGCCGCCATCTTCAAATCCGGCGACTTTGCCGTTCTCTCCAACTCTCAGCTCTCTCAAGGTCATCGGCTTTTCTCAGCAGTTTTTTGGTCGCACAAAAATATTAGATGTTACTTATACAGCTTCATTGTCGAGAAGGATAGTGAGAATTACTCGCAGTGTGACATGATTTTGGTTAAGTGTCGGCGTTAAATCAAAAAACACCCCCACCGAAAATTCGGTGAGGGTGTTCTTTTTTGCGGCGCGGGCGCTCGGGCTATTGGTCGGTGCCGGGAGCGCCTTTGGTGAGGGGTGTTCCTAACGGTGTTAGGAGCAGCCGCTCGTGGCGCCGCAGGTCACGCATTTCAGGCAGGTGCCGTTGCGGACCAAGGTCATGTTGCCGCATTCTTCGCAGGGGTCGCCTTCATAGCCCCGCATTCTGGCTTCGCGGATTTGTTCGAGCTTCGTATCGGTCGCCTCGAAAACATTGGTTTCCGCAGGGATTGCTACACTGGGCTCCAGCTCGGTGGTTTCGGCTGCTGCGGCAGCTAAAGCACCGCCGTTGCCGCCGCCCGAGCCGCCGGAATTGGCCGCCGTAACAACCGTTGCGTCGCTGCCCCGGCCATGGCCGTCGCCACCGGCAATCTGGAAGACCGGGAAGTTGCCGCGGAGGTAACCTTGGGAAGCGACACGCTCGATTGGTGAGACGTACTGGTCTTCCGGCAGGTCGCCTTCTGTGTTGCCGCGACCCAGGCTGCCCGGATCGAGGTCGCCCGGCTGGACGTGGGCCAGATCGTTACGGCCCAGGTAGGAAATCGCCAATTCGCGGAACAGGTAATCAAGGATGGAGGTCGCCATCTTGATGGTGTCGTTGCCTTCGACGATACCCGACGGATCGAAGCGGGTGAAGGTGAAGGCTTCCACGTACTCTTCCAGTGGCACGCCATACTGAAGACCGATGGAAATGGCGATGGCGAAGTTGTTCATCAGGCTCCGGAAGGCAGCACCTTCTTTGTGCATGTCGATGAAGATTTCACCCAGGCCGCCGTCGTCGAATTCACCAGTGCGGAGATAGACCTTGTGGCCGCCGACAATAGCTTTCTGCGTATAGCCTTTCCGGCGATGCGGAAGCTTGCGGCGTTGGGCGATAAACTTCTCGACCACTTTCTCGGCAATGATTTCCGCCTGTTTGGCTGCCGGTTTCTCGGCAACGTCTTCGGCCAGATCATCCTCTTCCAGGGTTTGTGCGCTCAATGGCTGGGAGAGCTTGGAGCCGTCGCGGTAAAGTGCGTTGGCTTTGAGGCCCAGTTCCCAAGAGAGCATGTAGGCTTCCTGGCATTCTTCAACCGTTGCTGTGCTCGGCATGTTGACGGTTTTGGAAATTGCGCCCGAGATAAACGGCTGGGCGGCGGCCATCATGCGGATGTGGCTTTCTACCGAAAGGAACCGCTTGCCGATGCGACCGCAGGGGTTGGCGCAATCGAAGACCGGCAAATGCTCGTCCTTGAGGTAAGGCGCCCCTTCCAGGGTGCCTGCACCGCAAACGAAGGTGTTGGCCGCTTCGATTTCTTCGGCGCTGAAGCCCAACTCGGCAAGCATGTCGAACGACATGTCGTTCAGCTGTGCATCGGTGAAGCCCAGCGTTTCCTTGCAGAAATCGGCTCCGAGGGTCCACTTGTTAAAAACGAACTTGATATCGAAGGCGTCTTTGATCGCCGCTTCCAGTTTATCGATGGCTTCGTCGGTGAAGCCTTTCGCTTTAAGCGCCGAATGACCGATGCCTTGGGATCCGGCGAGGGTGCCGCGGCCAACCGTATAGTTGATGATGTCGGCGACTTGGCTTTCCGTATAGCCGAGCTTGGTCAGCGCCGCCGGAATGGTCCGGTTGATGATCTTGAAGTAGCCGCCACCGGCCAGTTTTTTGAATTTCACCGTTGCGAAATCGGGCTCGATTCCGGTGGTGTCGCAATCCATGACCAAACCGATGGTGCCGGTCGGAGCGATGACCGAAACCTGCGCGTTACGGTAGCCGTGGTTTTCACCTTGTTCAAGCGCACGGTCCCAGCTTGCGCGGGCCGCTAGGACCAGTTCGGGGTCCGGGCAATTGGCGTTGTCGAGTGGCACCGGAGCGACTTCGAGTGCCTCATAGCCTTTCTTTTCGCCATAGGCGGCTTTGCGGTGGTTGCGGACTACCCGGAGCATGGAGGCAGCGCTCTTTTCATAGCCGGGGAAAGCACCCATCAGGCCTGCCATTTCGGCAGAGGTGGCGTAGGAGACACCGGTCATCAGGGCGGTGATGGCGCCACAGTAGGCGCGGCCTTCCTTGCTGTCGTAAGGAATGCCCGAAGCCATGAGCAGGCCGCCGATATTGGCGTATCCTAGCCCCAGGGTACGGAATTCGTAAGAAAGTTGAGCAATTTCCGGCGAGGGGAACTGGGCCATCAGAACGGAAATTTCTAGAGTCACCGTCCAGAGGCGCACGGCGTGTTCAAAGGCCGGAATATCGAAGCGCTCTTCCTCGCCGAGGAAGGTCATCAGGTTCAAAGACGCCAGATTACAGGCCGTGTCGTCAAGGAACATGTACTCGGAGCAGGGGTTGGAGGCGTTGATGCGGCCGGATTCCGGGCAGGTATGCCAGTCGTTGACCGTGGTGTCGAACTGGAGGCCCGGATCGGCGCAGGACCAAGCGGCGGAACCGATCTGGTCCCACAGTTCCTTGGCCTTGATCTTCTTGACCGGTTTGTTGGTCGTGCGGCTGATCAGTTCCCAGTCTCCGTCGGCAATAACCTTCTTGAGGAAGGCGTTGGTGACGCGAACCGAGTTGTTGGAGTTCTGACCGGCGACCGTGAGGTAGGCTTCCGAATCCCAATCGGTGTCGTAAGTGGGGAATTCGATTTCGGTGAAGCCCTGCTTGGCGAACTGGATGACCCGCTGAATATAGTTTTCGGGGATCATCACTTTGCGTGCGGCAATAATGGCTTTCTTCAGCGCTTTGTTTTTGCGCGGGTTGAAGCGGCCTTCGCCGTCGCATTTATCGCCGCAATCGCAGCCGTCTTCGGCGCAGGCGGACATAACGGCGTTGAGGTGCTGGTTGGCGAGTTGCGAACCGGCGACCAGAGCGGCCACCTTTTGCTCTTCGGTGACTTTCCAGGTGACGAATTCTTCAATGTCCGGGTGATCGACGTCGACGATAACCATTTTGGCTGCTCGACGGGTTGTGCCGCCCGATTTGATGGCGCCTGCTGCTCGGTCGCCTACTTTGAGGAAGCTCATCAGGCCTGAGGACTGACCGCCGCCAGAAAGGGACTCGCCTGCGCCGCGCAGATTGGAGAAATTGGTGCCGGTGCCGGAGCCGTATTTGAACAAACGGGCTTCGCGGACCCAGAGGTCCATGATGCCGCCGTCATTAACCAAGTCGTCGCCGACGCTTTGGATGAAGCAGGCGTGAGGTTGGGGGTGTTCGTAGGAGGACTTGGAGCGGACCAGTTTGCCGGATTCGAAATCGACGTAGTGATGACCCTGGGAAGGACCGTCAATGCCGTAGGCCCAGTGCAGACCGGTGTTGAACCATTGCGGGGAGTTGGGGGCGCCCATCTGGGTGCAGAGCATGTAGCGCATTTCGTCGAAATAGGCGTGAGCGTCTTCTTCCGAATCGAAGTAGCCGCCTTTCCAGCCCCAGTAAGTCCAGGTGCCCGCCATACGGTCAAAGACCTGTTTAGCGCTCGTCTCTCCCGTGTAACGATCCTCTTCCGGCAGCTTGCTCAAGGCTTTTTTATCGGGCTCCTGACGCCAAAGCCATTCTGGGATGTCCTTTTCCTTGACCGATTTGCGCGCGGCGGGTACTCCGGCCTTGCGGAAATATTTCTGTGCGATCACGTCACAGGCCACCTGCGACCAGCTATCGGGGATTTCCACGTCTTTTGCCTGAAAGACGATTGATCCGTCAGGATTTTTGATCTCGCTGGTCCCCGAGCGGAAATTGACGGAGTCGTAAGGGCTGGCCCCTTGTGTGGTGTAGTGACGGGTAATGCGCATATTGGTCCCCCGAGGTCCTTCGCAAGAAATATGAATGTGATGGATCGCCGCGCCGCCCCACCGAAGTGGTGCCTTCCCTTAACCCCGCATTTGGTGTGTAAGGCGTCGCAACCGACACAAAATGTAGTTCAGCCCGAGAAGTGTTGCAACAAGATATTGGGGCATTTTTTTTAAAAAATAACTTGATCTTGTGGTTCCCCGCGGAAACCTTGGGAATTGACCAAGGCAATTTTTTGAAGGCCTCCAATTTCAGCCTTTGGCGGTTGATATAGGCAAAGAGATATCTCTATCTGGACGTATCCCTTGAAATATCTGCGAAAGGGTTTTTATGCTTGGCAGAATGCTTTTCCCGATACAGGATGAGTGTCATGGATGGGGCCCGGATGGTCTGGGTGAGGGTGGAGGATGCTCAAACGTAATCTGAGCAACCTTCCAAAAAGAGTAGAGGCTAAATATAGCTATGAAAATCGTCATCATTGATGACAACCAAACTAACGTTCTCTTGCTTCAGCATTTGGTTGCTCGCCTGGATGGCTGCGAACCCGTTTCGTTTACCGAACCGGTGAAGGCGCTTGAGTGGTGTCACGAAGAAAGCCCGGATATGATCATTATCGATTATATGATGCCGGAACTCGACGGGCTGGATTTCATCGGTCAATACCGTTCCGATGAGGCTAACGGCGATATTCCCATCGTCATGGTGACCACGGCCGACCTTAAGGAAGTGCGTTATGAAGCCCTCAATCGAGGGGCGACGGATTTTCTGACCAAGCCGGTCGATACCACTGAATTTACCGCTCGCGTAACCAATCTGCTGGCCTTAAGGCGCAGTAAAAAGATGGTTGAAGACCGCGCCGCCTTGTTGGCTGGCGAGGTGCAGAAAGCCACGACGGAAATCGTTCAACGGGAAAACGAAGTTATTATGCGGCTCTCCAAAGCCGCTGAATTCCGCGACCCGGAAACGGGTGAGCATATTATCCGTATGGCGAATTATTCGCGGCTCATTGCCGAAGCTCTTGGGTTGCCGGAAGATGAATGCGATTTGATCTACCGGGCCTCGCCCATGCATGATGTGGGGAAGGTGGGCATTACAGATAAAATTTTGCTCAAGCCCGGCAAGCTCGATGCCGATGAATTCGATATCATGAAGGCGCATACGACAATCGGCTACGCCATCTTGCAGGATAGTCCCTCGAAGCTTATGCAGGTAGCGGCTGAAATTGCCCATACGCACCACGAGCGATGGGACGGTGGGGGCTACCCGAAAGGCTTGGCGGGTGAAGATATTTCCCTGATCGGGCGAATTGTCGCCGTGGCCGATGTGTTCGACGCCCTTTGTTCGGCGCGTCCTTATAAAGAGCCTTGGCCGCTGGAAAAGGCCAAAGCATACATTGAGAAAAATTCTGGAAGTCACTTTGACCCCAGGTGCGTAGAGGCTTTTCTTAAGGCTTATGATGAAGTCATTGAGATTGCCGAGCAGTTCAAG